>NZ_JNXR01000010.1:0-214103 GCF_000725475.1 Streptomyces durhamensis | reverse complement strand
CGGAGGAGGAGCAGGCGCTGAGTGCCATCAGGGCGGCGGCTCCCGCACCGGCCAGCTGCAGCATTCGCCGGGTCCGGCGCACGGAACGGGTCATCACGGGTCCACTCCCTCAAGGTCCTTGACGGACTCATCTACGGTCTCTCGACGACCACGTTGGTCGACTTGATCACGGCAACCGCCGGAACACCGGGCTCCAGCTTCAACTCCTCAGCCGACTCGCGGCTGACCATCGCCACCACCCGGAACGGTCCGGCCTGGATCTCCACCTGCGCCGACACATCTCCGAGGATCACCTCGGTGACGATGCCGGAGAACCGGTTGCGGGCGGAGGAGCCGGTGGACTCCCGCTCGGCCTGGTGCAGCTGCCTGGCGTAAGCGGCGAGAGCCGGCCCCGGGATGATCCGGCGGCCCAGCGCGTCGCGTGCGGCGGTGAGCTTCCCGCCGTCCACCAGACGCCTCACGGTGTCGGCGCTGACGCCGAGTAAGGCGGCCGCGTCCCCGATCCGGTAGGTGTGCATGCGCCGATGATACTGCCGCAGATGCGAGGGAAAAGTCATCTGTCGCTTTGCATGAGCCGAAGCATCCCTCCGTCTCCTTGGCATGTGCGTTTGTACGTGAGGAGCGGCCGGGTACGGTCACCCGGGAGGTGGGAGCCCGCGAGTCAGCCCCTCGCAGCCGCGGGTACGACCGTCGGACCGGTGCCGGAACGTGCCCTGACCGGCGGCCGGGGTGCCGGTGCTCGGCGTGTGCCTGGGCGCGCGGCTCCTGGCCTCGGCGGCGGGCGGAAGGGCCCGGGCCTGTAGCGGCGCTCCCGTCGGCTGGGCGCGATCCGCCGCGCTCCGGCCGCGCGCGGCGACCCGCTCTTCGCCGGCGTGCCCGAACGGCTCCGCGTTCCGCACGGGCACGCCGGCACCATGGAGCTGCCTTCCGGGGCCACCCTGCTGGCCTCCTGCGAGCGTTCCCCGGTCCAGGCGTCCCGGGCCGGGGGCTCGGCCTGGGGTCTGCGGTTCCCTCTGGAACCGGACGAGAGGACCGCCGACGCGTTCGCCGCGGCGTGCCCGGACGAAGCGGCCACTGGTCGCTGCTGGTACTGCGGGACGCCATGAACGGCGTGCGCCGTTTCGACGACTTCCGCCGGCACGTGGGACTGTCGGATGCGGTGCTGGCGGACCGGCTGCGCAAACTCGTCGCCGCCGGGATCCTGGACACCGTCCCCTATCGCGAGCCCGGCCGCCGTACGCGCCACGAGTACCGGCTCACCCGCAAGGGCTGGGATCTGTGGCCCGTGATGATCGCCCTCAAGCAGTGGGGCGACCGCTACACCGCGGACGCGGAGGGGCCGCCCCTGGAGGTACGGCACCGTGACTGCGGCGAACCGGTGGAAGCCGTCGTCGTCTGCACGGCCGATCACGGGCGTCTCGATCCGCGGCAGGCATACACCAGACCCGGTGCCTCGGCGCGCGCGGCGAACTGAGGGGGCGTCAGAGCCGCGGGTGGGCCGTGGTGCCGTAGCGCGCGCTGCTCAGGACGTGGTGGTGTGCGGGTCGTGGGCACGGACCGCGGCGGCGAGCGCGGTGTCACCGGCCCGGCCGCGGGCTTCGAGCCCCGCGACGACCCCCTCGACGTTCTCCCGCGGCTGGTTCTGGCTGAGCTTGAACTTCGCTTCGACGCGGCTGATGAGCAACTCGACGCCGACGACAGCCCGCAACCGGCCCGCGATGTACCGGGCCGGGGCCTGGTCGACCGACCAGGGCTCCTCGGAACCGGCCTCGTGCCGGTCGGCCAGCCGACGCATCTGTGCCTCGATCCAGGCCGGGTCGTCGTGGACGACAAGCCGCCCGTAGACATGCGCGGCCATGTAGTTCCACGTGGGCACCACCCGATGGTGCTCGCGCTTGGTGGCGTACCAGGTCGGCGTTATGTACGCCTCGGGCCCACGGACGATCACCATGGCCTCGCCCTGCACCGGCTCGCGCCACTGGTCGTTGGCGCGGGCCATGTGCCCGATCAGGGCGCCGTGCTCCCCGGCGTCCGGGTCGTACTCGAAGGGCAGCAGGGTGGACAGCAGGCCCCGCGCGGTCATGGTGACCAGGTCGGACGCCCCGTGATGGGCCAGCAGGTCACGGACGGCGTCCTCGTCGGGCACGAAGTGCTTCGGAACGTACACGGGCGGGCCTCCGTCGGCGATCGTGAGAAGGGGGAAGAATGCCTCCGCGGGCGTCGGACGGCCCATGGCCGCCGGCACCGCCCTACAAGGGGTTCTCGCGCAGCCAGGTCAGCACCTGCTGGGCGTGTTCGTCCGGCGGGAAGACCGGGTAGAAGGCGTGCTCGATCACGCTGCCGCGGACGACGAGGGTCAGCCGCCTGAACAGCCGGGCCCCGTCGGCCTCGAAGGTGGGCAGGCCCAGGGTGTCGGCGAGGCCGAGGGCCGGGTCGGAGAGCATGTCGAAGGGCAGGCCGAGCCGCTCCACGACCTCGTTCTGGTAGCCGGTGTCCTGGCTGGACAGCCCGTACACGCGGCCGGCACCGGCTTCGAGGAGGTCCTGGAAGTGATCGCGGAAACCGCACGATTCGGGGGTGCAGCCGCGGGCGCCCGGGATGGAGTTCCAGCCCTCTGGCAGGTCGGTGCCGGGACGGCCGGTGAGAGGGTAGATGTAGATCACCGTGCGCCGGGACCCGAGTGCGTCCAGGCGGACCGCTCTGCCCGCGGTGTCCGGCAGCGCGAGGGGCGGCATCGGCGTGCCGGGCAGGTGGGCGGCGGCGCCGTCGTCCTCGGGGACGGGCAGGTCCGCGGGCAGGGTCAGGTAGTCGCTGCCTGCCGCTCCGCCCGCCTTGCGCGGTACGACACCGCTGCCGCGGTGGGCCGCGATCTGCAGGTGGGCGATCAGTGTGGCGCGGCGCGCGCTGAGCGCCTCGATGCGCCCGGTGAGTTCGTCGATCGCCTCACGGTAGGTGGCCAGCGAGGCGGGGCAGTCGTCGGCGTGCAGGCTCCCGGCGGCCAGGCACTCCAGGAAGGGCCGGGTCCGTTCGACGGGGATGCCCAGCTGGTGGAGGGCCCTGATCTCGCGCACGAGGCGCACATCGGCGTCGCCGTAGTCGCGGTAGCCGTTGGCGAGCCGCTCGGGCGTGATCAACCCGAGTGATTCGTAGTACCGCACCGCTTTCGTCGTCACGCCGGCCTGACGCGCGAGTTCACCGATCTTCATGCCGCTCACCTCGTCGCTCACGCTAAACCCTGCCCTTGGGGGCAAGGTCAAGCGCCGGGGCGCTCGGGTGCCCCGCCCATCATCCGCAGCATGGCCGGGCCGCCGGTGCGCAGGAAGCGTACGAGCATGGCGGCGGCCGGCAGCAGGAAGGCGATGTTGAGCCAGGTCGTGTAGTTCCAGCTGACACCCTCCTGGGGAAGCCTCGCCCCGGACTGGTCCGGGATGAGACCCAGGCCCCCGAAGGCGAACTCGACGAGGTATCCGGCCAGGGCCATCGCCGTGAAGAAGGTCAGGAACAGGAACGCCGCCATCCGTGCCCCGTAGTACTTCCGGTAGATGTTCAGGATCGGCAGGATCAGCAGGTCCGCGTAGATGAAGGCGATCACGCCGCCGAAGCTGATGCCGCCCTTCCACAGCACGACGGCCAGCGGCACGTTGCCGATCGAGCACACGAAGGTGGCGATCGCGACGAGCGGGCCCACGAGCGGACCGATCAGCTTCGCCGCGAGCGGATGGTCGGCGAGGAAGAACGCGCGCCAGAATTCGTCCGGCACCCATGCGGCGATCGCCCCCGCGATCAGCAGGCCCGCCACCAGGTCGCGCAGGATCGCCGCCCACTCCATGACGAAGATGTGCGACACGGAGGTGAAGCCGTCCCGGGAGAGCAGCCGGCGGAGGAAACCGCCCTCGCCCCGCATCGACATGTCCATGGCCGCGTGGCCTTCCATGGAGCCGGCCAGCCCCCGTTCGGCCTGCTCCCCGGCGCTGCGCAGAAGTCGCTGCCGCAGGAGGAGACGGAACAGGACGGCAAGCAGAATGATCATGACAGGTCCGCCGGTGAACTCCGCCACGGTGAACTGCCAGCCCATGAGCAGCGCGAGGATCACGCCCAGCTCGATCACCAGGTTGGTGGAGGCGATCTCGAAGGCCATCGCGGCCGTGAAGTCCGCGCCCTTGCGGAACAGCGAGCGGGCCAGGGCGACGGCCGCGTAGGAGCAGGACGACGAGGCCGCGCCGAGCCCCGCGGACAGGGCCAGGGTCCGCGGTCGGTCGTCGCCGAGCAGACGTACGACGGTCTCGCGGCGCACCGCCGCCTGTACGACGGCGGACAGGCCGAAGCCGAGGACGAGGGCCCAGGTGATCTCCCAGGTCATCGCCCCGGCAACGGCCAGGGCGTGCCCGATCGCATGCATGGCTTGCGCACCCTTCG
Organism: Streptomyces durhamensis; assembly: GCF_000725475.1. Taxonomy (NCBI): domain Bacteria; kingdom Bacillati; phylum Actinomycetota; class Actinomycetes; order Kitasatosporales; family Streptomycetaceae; genus Streptomyces; species Streptomyces durhamensis. The sequence continues at coordinate 209,687 of NZ_JNXR01000010.1, read as the reverse complement.
CCGAAGCGGTTCCTTACCCGGAATCCTTTCCAACGTCGTTTGCGTATCCCCTCACAGGAGGCGCCGCCTCCCGGGACGGAGCAACCCCTTCGTCCCGTAGGTCTCTTGCGCACATATCAACGGCTGGAGTCATCATGACCTCCCTCTCCGTCACCGACGTCACCCTCAGAGGGCTGGGAGCGTGCTGCGCCATCGGCAACGTCGTGCTGCACGGCCTCCTTGTCCCCGATCACCTGGAGGAGAAGTTCTACATCGGCCTGCTGTTCGCCCTGGGCAGTGCCGTCATGCTCGTCGTGGCCGCGGCACTGCTGAAGCTGAGGCGTCCGGCGGCCGCGTGGCTGGCCGGATCCCTGGTCAGCCTGGGCATGATCATCGGTTTTCTGTTGTCCCGCACCGTCGGTCTGCCCGGCGGCTACTACGAACCCGGTTGGGAGTCGCCGTACGGCCCGCTCTCCCTGCTCGTCGAGGGGTTGTTCGTCCTCACCTGCCTCGCCTGGCTGGGAGCGAGGCCGACGGCCGCCGTCGCGCCGACGCCGTCACACAGGACGGCGGCCGGTTCGGTACCCCGCTAGGGAGTTGGGCCGAAGCGGGCCATGACAGTCATCGTCGGCCGGATGTCCCGCACGACCGGCAGCCTTCGCCGCACCGGCCCCGCCGTCTTCATCGCGCCGCGCAGGGTGCGTCCGCTGCACCACCGGGGCACCGCGTCGAAGACCAGGCCCCCGCCGGGAAACGCCCCGGCGCAGCCGGCGATCAGATCCCGTCTCCGAAGGGATAGTCGATGCGCTCGACGAGCTCGATCGCCTTCGCGTCGTCGAGCACCGGGTGCGGCTGCCGTGCCGCGAAAGCCCGCTGGTGGAGATTCCACAGCAGCGTCTCGGGGACGCCCTCCAGGTCGATGCGCCGCCGCCCGCCGTGGTCCGTCACGCCTTCCCCCGGTACCGGTCGCCGTCCGCCTGCCGAGGGCGGCCGTACGCAGCAGGTTCCCCGCCGCGCTACTCGAGTGTCTCTGTCCGGGAGTCCTCGTCGGCGGGCAGGCCCACCGGGTGGCGGCCCGGCGGCTGTTGCGGCTCGGGGCGCGGGGGCACGGGGGGCATCGGGCGGACCACCGGCTCGTCGCCGGTGACGGTCGTCGGCTGCCCGTGGTGCAGCACGACCAGCGGGTCGCCTGCCACCAGCTGGTATCGCGCATGGGCCGGGCCGATGTCCACCTTCAGTCTGCGTCCGCGCACCAGCACGGTGAACGCCACCCTGGACAGCGCTTCCGGCAAGCGTGGTGCGAACGCCAGCTGGTCCGGCTTTCCGTCCTCGCCGATGTGACGGCGCATCCCCCCGAAGCCCACGACCACGGCGATCCAGGTTCCGGCGAGGGAGGCGATGTGCAGCCCGTCGCGGGTGTTGTGCTCGAGGTCGTCCAGGTCCATCAGCGCGGCCTCGCCGAGGTAGGCGTAGGCCAGTCGCAGATGCCCGGTCTCGGCGGCGAGTACCGCCTGGGAGCACGCCGAGAGGGAGGAGTCGCGGACGGTCAGGGCGTCGTAGTAGGCGAAGTTGCGCGCCTTCTCCTCGTCGGTGAAGGCGTGCGGGCACTCCAGCATCGCCAGTACCAGGTCGGCCTGTTTCAGCACCTGCTTGCGGTACAGGTCGAAGTAGGGGTAGTGCAGCAGCAGCGGATAGTTCTCGGGCGGGGTCGCCTCGAAGTCCCAGCGCTGGAAGGACGTGAAACCGGCCGACTGTTCGTGGACGCCGAGAGCGTCGTTGTAGGGCACCGCCATGCGGGCCGCGGCGTCCCGCCACACCGCGGCCTCCTCGTCGTCGACACCGAGTTCCGTGGCGCGGCCCCGGTGACGGACCGCCGCGTCCGCGGCGGCGAGCAGGTTCTGCCGGGCCATCAGGTTGGTGTACAGGTTGTCCCGGGCCAAGGCGCTGTACTCGTCGGGGCCGGTGACCCCGTCGATGTGGAAGACGCCCTCCGCGTCGTGGTGACCGAGGGAGCGCCACAGCCGGGCGGTCTCCACGAGCAGGTCGAGCCCCTCCGCGCGCTCGAAGTCCTCGTCTCCGGTCACCATGACGTACCGTACGACGGCCGCGGCGATGTCGGCGTTGACGTGGAAGGCGGCCGTCCCTGCGGGCCAGTAGGCGGAGCACTCCGCGCCGTCGATGGTCCGCCAGGGGAACGTCGCCCCCGACAGCCCCAGTTGACGCGCGCGCTCCCGTGCCGCCGGCAGCGTCCGGTGCCGCCATCGCAGCGCCGACGCGACGGCATCCGGCGCGGTGAACGTCAGCACCGGCAGCACATAGGACTCGGTGTCCCAGAAGGAGTGGCCGTCGTACCCGGTGCCGGTCAGGCCCTTCGCGGGAATCGCCCGGTTCTCGCCGCGGGCCGCCGCCTGGAGCACATGGAAGAGGGCGAACCGCACCGCCTGCTGGATCTGCGCGTCGCCCTCCACCACGACGTCCGCGCCGTCCCAGAAGCGGTCCAGGTACGCCCGCTGCGCCGCGACCAGTCCGTCCCAGCCGGTGCTGACCGCGGCCGCCACCGCCCCGTCCACCTGGTCGTGCACGGCCGGCAGCGAACGCTCCCCGGACCAGCCGTAGGCCACGAACTTGACCAGCCGCAGCGGCTGTCCGGGCTCCAGGTCCGCGGTCACCGTCAGCCGGCTGACGTCGGGCTCGCTCTGCGCCGTCCAGCTCGTGCTCTCGGGCCCCTCGATCAGATGGTCGGCCGCCGCTCCCACCCGCAGCGCGCTGCGGTCGGTGCGGTGCACGAGCCGCAGCCGGGTGTCCTGCGCGAAGTGCTCCTCGGGCCTCAGCGGGGACTCGGTCGCCGCGGCGACACGCGGGTCGCCCGCGAAACGGGGCAGCTGTTCGTTGGCGACGAGTTCGGACTGCACGGCCACCGTGGTCGGTCCGTCGACCGGCTCCACCTCGTAGACCACCGCGGCCACCGCCCGCTGGGTGAAGGACACGAGCCGGCGTGACGTGATCCGGACGGTACGCCCGCCGGGCGAGGTCCACCGCGCGGTCCGGGTGACCAGACCGGAGCGGAAGTCCAGGACCCGCTCGTGGGCCAGCAGCCGGCCGTACCGCAGATCGCACGGGTGGTCGTCGACGAGCAGCCGGATGATCTTGCCGTCGGTGACGTTGATCATCGTCTGGCCGGACTCGGGATACCCGTAGCCCGCTTCCGCGTACGGCAGCGGATGCGTCTCGTAGACGCCGTTGAGGTAGGCGCCGGGCAGTCCGTGCGGCTCTCCCTCGTCGAGGTTCCCGCGCCACCCGACGTGCCCGTTGGACAGCGCGAACACCGATTCGCTCTGGGCGAGCACATCGAGATTCAGCTCGGTCTCGCGCAGGCACCACGGCTCTACCGTGAAGCTGGGATGAGTGATCACCGCGACTCCAGCAGTTCCGCCAGGTCCCGGACCACCACGTCCGCCCCGTGCGCCCGCAGTTGCTCCGCCTGGCCCACCCGGTCGACCCCCACGACCACGCCGAACCGGCCCGCCCGGCCCGCCGCGACGCCGGCCAGGGCGTCTTCGAACACGGCCGCCTCGTTCGGCTCCGTGCCCAGCCCGCGGGCCGCCTCCAGGAAGGTGTCCGGGGCGGGCTTGCCGCGCAGATGACGCTGGTGCGCCACGACTCCGTCGATCCGCTCGTCGAAGAGGTCCTCGATCCCGGCCGCGACCAGGACGTCCCGGCAGTTCGCACTGGACGAGACCACCGCGCAGCGCAGCCCGGCCTCCCGCACCGCGTGTACGAAACGGACCGATCCCTCGTAGGGTTCCACCCCGTCCTCGCGGATCCGCCGCAGCACCAGGTCGTTCTTCCGGTTGCCCAGTCCGTTCACGGTCTCCGCCTCCGGCGGGTCGTCGGGCGACCCCTCGGGCAGGCGCACCCCGCGCGCGGCGAGGAACGTGCGCACGCCGTCCTCACGGGGGCGCCCGTCCACGTACTCGTCGTAGTCCTCGACCGCGTCGAAGGGCACGAACGGGCTGCCCTCACGGGTCGCGCGCTCGCGGAGATAGCCGTCGAACATCTCCTTCCAGGCGGCCGCGTGCACTTTCGCGGTCTGGGTGAGCACCCCGTCGAGGTCGAACAGGCAGGCACGGACGTGATCAGGAAGCCCCAGCATGCCGCCGAGGCTAGAAGCCCGCTGCGCTCTGCTGCGGCAGGACACCGCCCGGCCGGCCGGAAGGCACCCACTCGGTGGAGGCGGGGCGGCAACCGGGCAGGCGGCCCACGGCGGCGCCGCGGAGAGCAGCTGCCTCTGAGGTTCCTCAAGTGGTTTGGCGGAACGGGCAGGTGACAGGCACAGTGATCAACATGAAGGCATTCACGGGGCTGACCAAGAGGCACGACGCCGTACTGCTCATCCGCGACTCCGACCTGGTCGCGGCCACCCTGCGCCAGGCGCTGGCGGAGGCGTCCGCGGAAGAGCGCCCGGGCCTGGAGCGGGCCGCCGCCCTCGTCGAGGCAACGGCCGCCGCCACGGACACCCAGCTGCGCGCCCGCTGGGTCCGTTCCCGGCTGGAGGCCGTCGGCTTCACCGGGGCCGTCGACTCGGTCGCGGCGGTGAAGGCGCTGCGCCAGGCAGAGCCCGCGCTGAGCCTGCTGGCGGCCGTGCAACTGCAGAGGGACGCGGTGGCCCACCCGGAGTGACCGGCACGCTGCGAGGCGCCCCGGCCGTGCCGTACGAGCACCGGGCGGACTACGGCGCCTTGACCGCCCGGTGCCGGTCGGAGCCGGCCTGCCGCGGTGTGCGGCTCTCCCGGAGCCCCGGCGGACTGGCTCGGGCCGGGTGAGTGGCCGCCCGCGGCCCGCTGACATCCCGGGGTGCCGCTCCCGAGGTGGTCCGTCAGTCCCGCACCGCCGCGTAGGCCAAAGACGTCCGCGGTGCCCGGTCCGGGCGCCAGGTGGCGACGAGGGCCGCCGCGAGGAGGAGTTCGGCGATGTCACCGCCGTAGTACATGATCTCCGCGCCGCCCCGCACCTGGGGGATGGGAGCGTGGACGTCGACCCAGAAGCCGCCGTACATCAGCTGTGCGACGACCGCGTGCACGGCGATGGCACAGCCGAGGCAGACCAGCCGGGCCCGTACGCCGAGACGGCCCGGGGCGGGGTCCGGGCCGGCGATGGCATGGGCGAACAGGCAGCCGGACAGCAGGAAGTGGGCGTGCAGCAGCCAGTGCCCGGCCGGATGGGCCATGGCGGTGTTGTAGAGCGGTGTGAAGTACAGGACCGCGAGACTGCCGGTGGACAGCAGCAGGGCCACGACCGGATGGGTGAGGAGACGGGCCGGACGGCTGTGCAGCACCAGGGTGAGGGCGCGGGCGCGCGGGGCCGGCAGGGCACGCAGCAGGAGCGTCACCGGGGCGCCGAGTACGAGGGCGAGCGGTGCGTACATGCCGATGAGCAGGTGCTGGGCCATGTGACCGCGGAAGTCGCTGTGGGCCAGGGGTGCGAGGGGCGGCATCAGGGCGACGGCCGCCAGGGCGAGACCGAGGCCGAAACTGACGCTGCGCCAGGAGCTCCAGCCCCGCGCGGGGTTGCGGCGCCGCGCGCGGCGGACCAGGCAGAGATGGAGGACGACGCACACCAGCAGGCCCAGCAACGGCAGCAGGACCTGCCACGCGCCGCCGCCCTCCGGGTGATGCATGGGGCCGCGGTCATGGCCCATCAGCGGACCCGTCCCGCCCGCCCGGTGCCGGTCGCCTGCGGCTCGTAGGGCCGTGCACCCCGCTGGAGGAGCAGGCCGCCGGCGACCAGCAGCGCTCCCAGGGCGAGGAAGCCCATGTCCCACCAGAGCTGGTGCGGCCCGCCGTGCACGTGGTGGATGCCCAGGATCTGGTGGTCCAGAATGCCTTCGACGAGGTTGAAGATGCCCCAACCGGCCAGAATCCACCCCCACAGAACCCGCGAGGCCCACACCGCGCGCCTGCCGGTCGTCACCCGCGCGTAGAGGATCGCGAGACCGGTGAGCACCGCGATCCAGCACACGGCGTGGAAGACCCCGTCCCACACGGTGTTCATCTCCAGCCCCGAGACGGTGTGCGGGTCGTAGTACTTCACCCCGATGCGATCGTGGTTGGTGCTGGTGAGCATGTGGTGCCACTGCAGGAGCTGATGCAGCAGGATGCCGTCGACGAACCCGCCCAGCCCCACCCCCAGCACGATCCCGGGCAGCCGAAGGTCCGGCGGTGCGGCGTCGGCCCTGGTTCCGTCCCCGATGGACATGGCCTTCCTTCCCCTGGCGTCCGCTGTCCCTCCTAGGAGCTATCAGCTCGACCGCGCGACCGCGCCACCGCCGTCGGCCATTCACCGCCGAGGCCGCCCGACGGCGAGGAATCCGGCCAGGGGCGCGGCCGGCGCTCAGGGGGCGTGTTCCGCGCTCAGAACGTCCACCGCGTGTGCGTGAAGACCCCCTCGCGCCGACCGAAGCCGTACGCCGTCCCGGGGACCACCGCGAACACCACCACGGCACCCTTGCGCATCGCGTCCCCGATGCCGTGGAAGCTGCCTTCGGGCGAGGTGATGTGCGGCCCGTACTTCTCCTCGTACGCCGCGACGACCTCATCCAGCACGGCCGGATCGGAAACCGGCTCGGCCCTGCCCTCGACCACGAGGTCGAGTCCTGAGCCGAGCGCGTTCCCGCCGGTGGTCAGCGCGCAGTGGCTGTCCTGGGCGAGGTTCCTCGCCTTCTGTTCCTCCTTGCCGGTGGAGAAGTACAGCACCCCCTCGTGCCAGGCGGCGATCACGGGTGTGACGTGCAGCCGGCCGTCCGGGCGTACCGTGGACAACCAGAAGATCTCGGCGGCCGTCATCTGCCGTTCGGCCTCGGCCCATTCGGTGGCGGTGACGTCCGCGGCACCCGGGCGCGGATTGAGAGCGGAACTGTAGCGGGCGTCCAGCTCGGTCCTGGGCTGTCCGGCGGATCCCTGTGGGGGCATGGCGGATCTCCTTGTGTCCGGGCCGCCCGAAGGCGGAGCCGGGCTTCGCGGCGCGCTCAGCCCGAGGTGGGTGCGTTCTCCTTCGCCGCCTTGAGCTTGCGCCACACCGTACCGAGGGCTTCCATGTCGTGCTCGTCGAGCAGGTCCGTGAAGACCGGGGCCAGGACCTCCCGGCGGGTGGCGTCGGCCTCGGTGAAGACGCGGTGGCCCTCGGTGGTGAGGGACACCTCGACCGACCGTGCGTCGCGCGCGGAGGGGCTGCGGGTCACCAGGCCCCGGGCCTGGAGTGCGTCCACGACCCGTGAGACCTGGCTGCGGCTGAGCATGGTGCTGTTGCCGAGGACGGAGGCCGGAACGGGGTCCGGGCTGGACGCCAGCCACAGCATGACCTCGAACCAGGACACAGGGAGGTCGTGCGCCTTGGTGAGGGCCCGGTCGACGCGCTCTGTCAGCACGGTGCCGGCCCAGACGAGCCCGTAGAAGGCGTAGTCGGCGGCGGGCATCTCGGCCTGGGGCAGCTTCTTCGGCATGGGTCCAGTATAGACGAGTTGCGTGTGCACACACATAAAGCTATGTTGTGTGTGCACGCACATAAATGATCGAAAGGCCTGGACCATGTCCACCACCCCGCGCACCGTCCTCATCACCGGCACCTCCTCCGGCATCGGCCTCGCGGCCGCCGTCGCCGCCGCCCGGGCAGGCTGGCGGACCATCGCCACCCTCCGTGACACCACCCGCAGTGAGGCACTGCGCAAGGCTGCCACGGAAGCGGGCGTCGACCTCGACATCCGCCGGCTCGACGTGACCGACGAGGCGTCCGTCGCCGCCGCCGTCGACGGCGTGATCGCCGACTACGGCCGCCTGGACGCCGTCATCAACAACGCGGGCGCCGGCCACCTGGGCACCCTGGAGAACGACGCCGTCGCCGAGGTCCGCACCGTGATGGAGGTCAACTTCTTCGGCGTGCTGAACGTCTCCAAGGCCGCACTCCCGCACCTTCGGGCCACCGGCGGGCGCCTGATCACCGTCACCAGCGTGGGCGGCGTCATCGGCCAGCCGTTCAACGAGGCGTACTGCGCCGCCAAGTTCGCGGTCGAGGGCTACATGGAGAGCCTGGCCCCGGTCGCGCGGACGCTGGGCGTGAGCGTCTCCGTCGTGGAACCCGGTGCCGTCGCCACCGAGTTCGTGAACAACCTCGGCTTCGACCTGGAAGCGGACATCGAGGAAGGCCCGTACTCCGACGCCCTGCGCCACTACATCGACCGTACCGTCGAGCGGTTCCTGGACGGCAGCGCCCAGACCCCGGCCGCGGCGGCGGAGGCGGTCATGGAGGCGCTCACCGCGGACCGGCCCGCGTTCCGGATCCAGACCTCCGACTGGGCCCGCGCCTTCGTCGGCACCAAGCTCGCCGACGTCGACGGCTCCGCGGTCCAGGACCTCACCGCGGCCTGGGTCGACTGACCGGCCGGCCGGGACGCCGGCCGCGGGGCCCGACCGCGACGAGAGCGTGTGACCGGGCGAGGCGTCTCCCTCGCCGGGCCGGTGCCTGGATCAGCCGAGGGTGGTGAGGGCGGTCGCCGCCGCCGCGGCGAGCAGGCCGGTGACCTGGAGGCGGGTCGAGCGCTCGGCGAGCAGGACACGGGCGAGCAGGACCGTGACCGCGGGGTAGAGGGCGGTGAGCACGGCGACGACGGCGAGCTGGCCCTGGCCGGTGGCGGCCAGGAAGAGCAGGTTGGCGGTGCCGGCGAGCAGGCCGGCCACCACGGTCGGCAGGACCGCCGGTCGCCAGTCGCCCTCCCGGGGACGCGCTGCCCGCGCGAACGGGAGCACGAGGACCAGTGCCGCGGCCTGGCCGGGGACCAGCGGCCAGGCTCCGGAGGCGGTGCCGGCGCGGTCCAGGGCGATGAACAGCAGTGCGAATCCGGCTCCGGCGACGATGCCGTGGCCCAGCCCGGCGCGGCCGCGGCGGTCGGACCGGGGTTGCCAGGACACCAGGGCGATCGCCGGCACCGCGATGATGACGCCGGTCATGGCCACAGGGGAGAGGTGATCGCCGAGGACGAGCCCGACGAGGGCCGGGATGACGGCGGTGAGGACGGCCGAGCAGGTCGCGGTCACCCTCATCGCTCCGACCGAGAGGCCGCGGTACAGCGCCAGCGTGCCCGCGGCGCTCCCGAGCCCGCTCAGCGCACCCCAGGTCAGTACGTGGGACGTCGGCCCGGCCCCGGGGAAGAGCAGGACGCCGACGCCGGCGGCGAGCAGCCCGAAGGCCTGCACGACCGCCGTGACCGGCCCGGCCGCGAAGCGCCGGCTGCCCACCCCGGCCGCGAAGTCCGAGCTGCCGTAGGCCAAAGACGCCAGCAGCGCCAAGAGGGCACCCACGGACCTGTACAACCGCCGGGATCCGGCGCATGTTCCTCAGCCGCCCCGGGCGGCGCCCGGCGGGCGGAAGCGGCCGGTGGCCGTGGCGGTCGGATCGTTGCCGAGCCGACGCGGCGCCGCGCGCCCGTCCGCCCTCCGGCCTTCGCCGGCCCCCGGCCGCGCAGCGCGGTGCCTCACACGTGCGGACGGCGGCCCCTCTCCTGGCGCGGGAAGGTCTGGTCCGCTCCCGGGAGCGTCGGCTTCGGGAGCGTCGCCACCTCCCTTCTGGCCCTCTCCAGCTGCCGCGCGGTGTCCTCGGGGAGCCGGGGCGGGCGGGGGCGGGCGTCGCGGAAGCGGAAGGCGGTCGTGAGGTCGCCGAAGGTGGCACGCCGCCACTCGCTGATGTTCGGCTCCGCCACCCCGGTGAACCGTTCCAGGAAGCGCAGGGCCGAGGTGTGGTCGAAGGCCTCCGAGGCGACCCAGCCACCGGCGGTCCAGGGGGAGACGATGACGGCCGGGACGCGGAAGCCGCCACCGATCGGCAGACCCTGGACGTACTCGTTCGGCGTGCCCACGGGCGGGATGGGCGGGGGCACGTGGTCGAACAGGCCGTCGTTCTCGTCGTAGTTGAGGATGAAGGCGGTCTTGCGCCACACCTTCGGGTTCGCCGCGATCGCCTCGATCTTCGAGGCCACGAAGTCGGCGCCGGCCGCCGGGAGGTGGTCGGGGTGCTCCGACTGGTGGCTCGTCGGCATGATCCAGCTCACGGCGGGGAGGCGGTCGCCCCGGGCGTCGTCCTCGAAGGTGCCCTCGGGCTGCGGGCGCACGCCCCGCTCGTACAGGTCGGAGCCGGGCCACGCGTTCCTGAAGGCGGCGAACTGCTCCAGCATGTTGCAGCCGTAGTCGTCGTCCTGCTGGTACACCTTCCAGCTGATCCCGGCCGCCTGGAGCCGTTCGGCGTACGTCGTCCAGCGGTACGGCGTGGGCGCGACGTTGCTGATGACCGGGCCGCCCCTGGTGCCGCCCGGGTCGATCGTGCCGGTCATCCACATCAGGCGGTTGGGCCAGGTGGGGCCGAACACCGAGCAGTAGTAGTGGTCGCAGACGGTGAAGGTCTCGGCGAGCGCGAACTGGAACGGGATGTCCTCGCGCGTGTAATAGCCCATCACATACGGGCCGTTGACGCCGTCGGCCCTGCGGTGGGCGGGCAGCCACCGGTCCATCCTGCCGCCGTTCCAGGCCTGGTGCTGCACGGACCAGGCGTGGCTGGTGGACGGGATGGCCTGGGCGCTGGATGTGCGGGTGTCGAGGTGGAAGGGCAGCAGATAGCCCTTCGGGTTCGCGGTGTCGGGCTGGTGGAAGACGGAACGGCCGTTGTCGAGCCGGAGGGCGTGCGGGTCGTCGAAGCCGCGGACACCGGACAGGGTGCCGAAGTAGTGGTCGAACGACCGGTTCTCCTGCATCAGCATGACGACGTGCTCGATGTCGCGCAGCGAGCCGTGCCGGGGCGGCCCGGCGGCGACCGCCCGCTGCACGCTCGGGGGGAGGAGGGAGAGGGCCGCGGTGCCGCCCAGCGCGCCCGCGGCCGCACCCAGAAGTCTGCGGCGTGTCAACTCGGCCATGATGGCCCCTTCTTGAGCGGTGAAGCTCTCGGAGTGACGGCCGGCCCGGCGAGAAGGCGGGCCGCCGCTCATCCTTCGCCCGTCAGGGCGGGGCGCATCAGGGAGGTGCGGTGAACAGGTGACCAACGCGCCGGAAGGGCTTGGCCAAGCCGTGACTTCCCACACCTGGGCGTTCCGCGGCCGTTGCCGCGCGTTGGGAAAAGGGTGGCTGCTACACCCTCACCGGGGGTGTCCCACGAGCAGTCCCGCCCCCGACACGTCGGCGTGGATGCCGTCCTTGGCCACCGTCACCCCCTGCAGGCGCATGGTGCCCCCGGGGGGCTTCGGGAGCTGAACGGCGAAGGAGAAGCGGTCGGCGATCTGGGGACGGGTGAGCTTGGTCAGTGCGGTGAGCAGCGACGGGTCCAGGCCCAGCCGTTCGAGGAGCGCCGGATGGGCGAGTGCCGCGTCCACCAGGTTCACGCGGGTCAACTGGTGCAGGAAGCGCGGTGCGCCGGTGAGTCGGTGGAGCTTGTCCTCGTCGTGGAGCGCGGCGCGCACCGCGCTGTCGGGGACGCCCAGGCGGTGCACGATCTCGGGGAGCGCCAGGAGAGCCCTGATCTTCTCCGCCTGCCCGGTGAGACGGCGTGCCGCGGCGGGGGTCAGGTGGAGACCCTCGGTCGGCCCGGTGCCGGGCCGGTAGGTCGCGAGGTCGTCGATGTCGAGCCGGATGCCGTCCACGGAGGTGGCGATGCCGCGGTCCCCGTCGCGCCGGATACGGGCGTCGGCCCGGACGCTCAGCTCACGGCCCGCCATGCGCAGGGTGCCGTGGGCCCGGACGCGGTCCGGCCCCTGAGCCGTGAAAGCCACCTGGGAGGCGCCGAGTTCGCGGTTCATGTCGGCGAAGGACAGCAGGACCTGGCCGTGCAGCTGCCGGACGAGCGCGCCGCGCACCGTGGTGGGTCCGTCGCCGTCGATGCGTATGTCGTGTGCGGTGGCGGTGACCTGGGTGAGCGTGACCCGGTGCGCCGGGATGTCGGGGACGGTGACCTGGACCGAGTCCAGGCGCCGGGCGGCCAGTTGCGTGAGAAAGGGAAAGCCGCCGATCCGTACCTCGGGGGCGGCGGCGAGATGCAGCTTGTCCTTCAGCTGTTCGGAGGCCTTGTGCTCGGCGTACAGCAACGCCCAGCGGTCGGCCAGGGTGACGAGGCAGGCGAGGGTAAGAACCCAGACGAGGAAGCGGGCCACGGTGGGCAGACCGGTGGCGCGGTTGCGACGGCGGCTGCCGCGCCGGTGGTTGGGGGGTGCCCAGGGCTCCTCGGCCTCGTCCTCCAGCCGGGCCGGCGTGCCGTCCTCGGTGAGGAATTCGTCGAGCGGATCGTCCGCCAGCAAGGCCAGTTCGTCGTACGGATTCCGGCGGGATGGAACCTGTTGCGGGGGAGGCCCGTCCGACTGAGCAGCGTGATGCGTCGTTGTGTGGGGGGTACGCATCGGTAGATTTGATCACATAGCCACACCAGCTGTGCAAGTTCCGCCTGAAGTAAGGCGTGAAACACATCACTTCACGACCGGAGCCCGGCCGACAGCGGGAGTTGCGCGGGCGAACGGCCTCAGGGCGGGCCCGACTCGGCGGATCGCGAGGGTCTGGCCCACCCCAGGGACCGTTCGACCGCCCGCTGCCAGTTCTCGTACTCCGACTCCCGCAGCGCGGGATCCATGGCGGGCAGCCATTGCGCCGCCCGGTGCCAGTTGCGGCGCAGCACTTCCAGGTCCGGCCAGTAGCCGTCCGCGAGGCCGGCCGCGTAGGCGGCGCCCAGGGAGACCGTCTCGGCGACCAGGGGCCGTACGACGGGCACGTCGAGGACGTCGGCCACGAACTGCATGAGCAGGTTGTCCGCGGTCATGCCCCCGTCCACCTTGAGCTGCTGGAGGGGCACCGAGGAATCGGCGTTCATGGCGTCGACGACCTCCCGCGTCTGCCACCCGGTGGCCTCCAGGACGGCACGCGCCAGATGCCCCTTGGTGATGTACGAGGTGAGGCCGACGATGACCCCGCGTGCGTCGCTGCGCCAGCGGGGCGCGAAGAGCCCCGAGAACGCGGGGACGATGTAGCAGCCGCCGTTGTCCTCGACCGTCCGTGCGAGGGTCTCGATCTCCGGGGCGCTGCTGATCAGGCCCAGCCGGTCACGGAACCACTGGACGAGTGCGCCGGTGACGGCTATGGACCCCTCCAGGGCGTAGGCCGGCCGCTGGTCCCCGATCTTGTAGGCGACGGTGGTGAGGAGCCCGTGCCGGGACCGTACGACGTCGCCGCCGGTGTTCAGCAGCAGGAAGCTCCCCGTCCCGTAGGTGCACTTCGCTTCACCCGGGGAGAAGCAGGTCTGGCCGAACAGAGCGGCCTGCTGGTCGCCGAGCGCGGCCGTGATGGCGACGCCGGGGAGCAGCGCGCGGGCGTCGCCGTACCTCTCGGCCGAGGGCCTGATCTCGGGCAGCATCGAGCGGGGGACCCCGAAGAAGGACAGCAGGTCCTCGTCCCAGGTGAGCGTGCGGATGTTCATCAGCATCGTGCGGCTGGCGTTGGTGGCGTCGGTGATGTGCAGGCCGCCGTCGGCGCCCCCGGTGAGGTTCCAGATCAGCCAGGTCTCCATCGTCCCGAAGAGCACCTCGCCGTCGACGGCGCGTTGCCGCAGATCCTTGACGTGGTCGAACAGCCAGCGGATCCGCAGCGCCGAGAAGTACGTCGAGGGGGGCAGCGAACACCGCTGCAGGAAGAACTCCTCGCCCGGGTTCCTTCTGAGGTCCTCGACGAGCGGCGCCGTGCGGGTGTCCTGCCACACGATCGCCCGGCCCAGCGGGGCGCCGGTCCGCCGGTCCCAGAGAACCGTCGTCTCGCGCTGGTTGGCCAGGCCGACGGCGGCGACCTGTCCGGTGCCGACACCGGCGTCGGACAGGGCCTCGGGCACGACCCGTCGGAGGTTCTGCCAGATCTCGACCGCGTCGTGCTCGACCCAACCGGGCCGGGGGAAGTGCTGCTGGTGCTCCTTCTGCGCGACCGAGACCAGCCGCCCGCGGTGGTCGAACAGAATGCATCGGGTCGAGTTGGTGCCCTGATCGATGGACATTACATACCGTTCAGCCATGATCGGGTCTGCCTTCCGACGGATCGAGGGGCGGCTGTCCGGGCCTACCAGCGGGCGGCTCCCAGGTCTCTGGAGATCGCGCGCGCGGCTTCCCGGATCAGGGTGATCAGACTCGGGCGGGGCTCGCCGTGGCTGTCGCAGATCCGTTCCACCGGCCCGGACAGCCCGATAGCACCGACGACGAGGCCGCCGTGGCCCCGGATCGGCGCGGCGAGCCCGGCCTCGCCCATGCTCATCTCCTGGATCTCGGCGGCCCAGCCGAGTTCCCGCACCTCACCGAGCGCCCGGGCGAGCTGCTCGCGATCGATCAGCGTGTGGCGGGTGTAGGCCTCCAGTCCCGGCTGGTCGGCGTTCTCGGGCGTCGCGGTCCCGAAGGCCAGCAGGACCTTGCCGAGCGAGGAGGCGTGCAGGGGCAGCAGCGAACCCACGTCCAGCGTCTGGAAGGTGTCGTCCGGCCGGAACACATGGTGGACGATGAGCACGCTGCCCTCCAGGGGGGTGCCCAGGCGTACGGCCTCCCCGCTGCGGGCGGCGAGGGCGTCGGCCCAGTTCAGGGAGCGCGAGCGGAGCTCGTTGACGTCCAGGTAGCTGGTGCCGAGGTGCAGCAGGGCGGCTCCGAGCTGGTACTTCCCGGTCGCCGCGTCCTGCTCCACGAAGTCCACGTGCTGGAGTGTGCGCAGAATGCCGTGGGCGGTGCCCTTCGCCAGCCCGAGCGAGGCCGCCACCTCGCCGAGGCCGAGTCGGCGGGGCCCGCCGGCGAGCAGACGCAGGATCGCCGCCGCCCGTTCGATCGACTGGACTGGGCCGGCCATGAGGCGAGCCTATTACCGCTGTGGACGCTTCGCCGCGCGGGCGGGACGGCACTCGGTGGTCGCAGGGGAAGATCGGCGTTCGGTAATGCCGACCGCTGTTCATTGACGCGCCTGATTTGTCTTCATAGCGTGCTACGAGGCCGGAATTGCGAGACGCGGCGCCGGACCGGCAGCACACACCATCGGGAGAGACCATGACGGCTCAGCTCAACACGCTCATCCGGGCGGCCTACGAACATGTGTGTCCGGTGCCCCCCGTCGCCGGCGCCGTCTCGGCCGTACGTCGCCGTGTCGCGGCGGTCCTGGCGGACTGGAGGGTGTCCGCGGACCTGGTCGAGGACTCGCTGCTCGTGGTGTCGGAGCTGGTCACCAACGCGATCATCCATGCCTGCCCGCCGGCCGTACTCCGGTTGTCGTGGCTGCCCCGCGACGGCGCGCGGACGCTGTGCGTCGAGATCACCGACGCGGGACCCGCGCTCCCGATGGGCCGGTCGGTCGCCGGGGTCGACCCGGACGAGCACGGTCGGGGCGAGACGATCGTCCACGCCCTGGCGACCCGGCACGGCATACGCGTCCACACCGGCGGGATCACCCGCTGGGCCGAGATCGTCGCGCTCTAGTTGTATTGACCTGAAGCGTTGTTCACGCGGCTGATCGGTGGGTGGCCGCCGAGTGCGGTGTGGCAACGGTGGTGGTTGCAGGTGTGCAGGAAGTCTGCCAGGGCTGCGGTGCGTTCCGGGCAGTACGGTGGGACACGAAGACCTCCGTGCGGTGCGTTCCTAGACAGCTCCACCACACCGGAGGTCTTCGCCATGATCAAGCCCGACCGGCGTTGACAACGCTCGTGATCAATACGTCTAGAGCGCGGCCTCGGCCCGGGACGGCAGGGGGGCCTGCGCGTCGTCCGTGGTGTGCCTGCGGAGCAGGAGCAGCGCCGCGTCGTCGTGCAGCCGGCCGCCCACATGCGCCAGCAGCTCGTGGTGGAGCGCGGTGAGCGTACGGGCCGGCTCGTCGGAGACATGCCGGGCCACCCCCTCGGCCAGCGGATAGAACTCGCGCGCGTGGTCGCGGGCCTCGGTGACCCCGTCGGTGTACAGCAGCAGCTGTTCTCCCACCCCGAAGGGCAGGCGCTGCAGGTGAGGGGCCTGGCCCGAGAGCGCGCGCAGCCCCAGTGGGGGCGTGGGGCGGGCGGGCTCCACCGCCCTGACGTCGCCGGACGCGGAGATCAGCAGCGGAGGGGCGTGACCGCAGTTGACGACCTCCAGATGTCCGGACCGGGGGCATCCGGCGATCACGGCGGTGACGAAGTCGTCGGGGCCGAGGTTGCGGGCGAGGCTCCGCTCGATCCGGCCGACGACGGCCAGCAGATCGGGCTCGTCGTGGGCTGCCTCGCGGAACACACCGAGCACCAGTGCGGCGGTGCCCACGGCCGGCAGCCCCTTGCCGCGTACGTCGCCGACGATCAGCCGCACCCCGTGCGGGGTGGGCACCAGGGCGTAGAGATCCCCGCCGATCCGGGCCTCGGCCGCCGCGGCGCTGTAACGCACGGCCACCCGGAACGGGCCCACGGCCTCCGGGACGGGCGGAAGCACCGCGTGCTGGGCCGCCTCGGCCACCGAGCGGACGGCCGCGAGGACCCGCTCACGCCGGCCACCCAGCGCGCTGGCCAGCCCGCTGGCGGCCGTGACGGCCAGCAGGGCGCACAGCACGGCCGTCAGCTCGCCCGGCGGGACACCGTGCCCGATGCCCAGCGCCGCGCCCAGCGCCGCGGCGAGGAGACCTGCGCACAGCACACCGCGCGGCCCGTTGGTCGCGGGGGCCAGTGCGGGCCCGGCCGCCAGCAGCGGCAGCCAGATCAGGCCGGCCCCTCCGGCGAGGTCCACGAGGACGACGACGGCGAGTACCAGCACCGGCAGCACCGGCGTCCTGCGGGCCAGCTGTCGGGCGGCATGCCGGCGGACCGACGCCGCAGCGTCCGCCGCGCGGTTCCTGAACGGCCTCCTCGGCTCCTGCTCGTCGCCATGGTGTCCGGCCTGACTCATGTCTTGTCCGCACTCCTTGCCTGTACGGGGTGCACACCCGGAATGTCCCTTTCGTTCAAGGAAACGGGCTGGGTGCGGCTGTCACAAGGAGCGGATTTTCAGATAGTGAGCGAGAGACTTCTGGTCACCCGGCCCGCGATGGGGAGCAGGCGTGCCCCGATCCGCTGGAGCTGCGTCTGCCGCTCCACGGGCACGGAGACGCCGAGCGAGCCCGGCGTGCCGCCGCGGTAGACCGGCACGGCGACGCACACCGTGCCGAGTGCGTACTCCTCCAGGTCCGTGACGACCGGTGCCATCTGGGGTGATGCGATCCTGCGCAGCAGCTCCGGGAGGCTGGTGATCGTCCGTGGCGTGAGGTCGGGGAGGTGGTGCCTGGCCAGATAGTCCCGGCGGGCGTCCTCGTCCAGCTCGCGCAGCACGGATTTACCCAGGGCGGTGGCGTGCCCGGCGTCCTCGAACCCCACCCACAGGTCCACCCGGGGCGTACGGGGCCCGTCGACGATCTCGGCGACCCTGATCTCGCCGTCCTCGTAGAACGTGAGGTAGCAGGCGCTGGACAGCTCGTCGCGCAGGGCGGCGAGCGTCGGGCGGACGCGGCTGAGCAGCGTCTGTGTGTGGCCGGCCGTGTGCAGGGAGTTCAGCCGGTCGCCCAGCACGAAGCCGCCGTCGTCCAGTTTCCGCACGTATCCGTCGTGCACCAGGGTGCGCAGCAGATGGTAGGCGGTGGCCAGGGGCAGCCCGGTCTCGCGTGCCAGCTGCTTCGCCGGCGCGCCGTTCTCGTGCGCGCTCACCGCCTCCAGCAACCGGAAGGCCCGCTGCACGGACGTGATGAGCGTGGGGCCGTCCTGAGCGCTCATAGGACCAGCCTGCGCCGGGCGCCCGGCAGCGGCAAGGCAGGCGCCCCCAGGGAGCGGCGCCCGGCATCCGTACGGACTCTGGCCGGGTGCCCCGGGTGTACGAGTCGGGCGTCACCTGCGGACCGGCCGGGCGTTGACACGGCGACCCTCGCCTCGGATCGGTGGGTGTCGTGCCAGGAGAACGAAACGCCTCGAAGGATGGACATGACCAAGTCTCTGCGTATCGCGGCCGTCACGCTTCTTGCCGTCGCCGGCCTCGGCGTCTGTCCGGCCGACGTGTCGGCGGCCGCCGCGCGTGCCGGCTCCGCGCCGGTCGGTGGCCCGGCTGCCGCGCCTGCGCGCATCCCGGCACCGCTCACCGGCGACAACCCTGACAGGTCGTCCGCGGGCGGGGTCCTGGGCGGCCCCGCCGACCCCATCGGCTTCGGGCCCCTCAACGTCGCCGTCCCCGCGCTGGGCGTGCTGTAGCGGATGGCCGGGCCGGCCCCTCGCGCCCCCGGGCCCGCCCGCGGGCCGTGGTCATGAGGCCACGCCGGTCAGGGCCAGGAACTCGCTCCGGGAGCGGGCGTCGGACCGCAGCAGGCCGAGCAGGGTGGAGGTCATGGTGCTGGAGCCGGTGGCCTGCGGGCCGGCCTCCTGCTGGACGCCGTCCTGACGAGGGCGCCGGCGAACGCGCCACGCGGGCGGCCATGCGGACCGCCGAACAGCGGGGCCGGCAGATGGGCGAGGCCGCGCGGGACGAGACCCGCCCGGGCCGGCTGGGCCCCGAGCCCGGGCTGACCGCGTGCGAGCGGCTGCTGGATCACCACGGCTCCGAACCGGTCCGGGAAGGCCCCACGCACCTGCGGCTGCGCAACTGTCCCTTCCACCCGCCGGCCGCGAAGGCCCCCGACCTGGTGTGCGGTATGAACCAGGCCTTCCTCAGCGGCTGCCTCCACGGCCTTGAGGTCAGCGGAGTCGACGCCGTCCTCGCCCCGGAGCCCGGGGAGTGCTGCGTGCGGCTGGGCCCGAGCGACCCCGACCGTGACGACCGGACGGCCCAGGACCACTGACGCGTCACCGTCCGCACGCCCCCGTGAGCCCTCGCCGCCCGGACGTACGCCCCCGTGAGCCCTCGCCGCCCGGATGCACGACCCCGTCCCCGGCGCAAGGATCGTGGGGGGAGCACGCTCCGCGCCGCTGCGCGGGGACCGCTCGTCACCGGTTGCTCGGCATCCGTCCGAGCTGGGGGAAACGCCCGACCCGGCGTTCCGACCGGAGCATCGCCATGTTCACCAAGCGCATCCTGAACCGTTCTGCTCGTTCCACGGAACCGGTAGCGCATCCCACCACCGCCCCCCTGGCCACGGCCGCCGACGTGGGCCTGCTGCTCATCAGGCTGACCTTCGGTCTGCTGATGGCCGCCCATGGGGCTCAGAAGGTCTTCGGGTTCTTCGGGGGCCCGGGCCTGACCGCGACCGGCAAGGGGTTCGCGGCCCTCGGGTACCACCCGGGAAAGCTCTTCGCCGCCATCGGAGGGCTGTCCGAGCTGCTCGGCGGTCTCGGCCTGGCCCTCGGACTGCTGACGCCGCTGGCGGCCGCCGCCCTGATCGGCGTCATGATCAATGCGATGGCCACGGTCACCGGCGCCCACGGCCTGTGGGATGCGGACGGCGGCGTGGAATACAGCGTGTGCATCGCCATCGTCGCCCTGGCCGTCGCCGCCATCGGCCCCGGCCGACTGGCCGCCGACCACTTCTTCCGCTGGGGCGGGGGCGGCTGGAAGGAGGCAGCCGTCGCCCTCGGCCTCGGCGGCGCCGCCGCCGCGGTGACGCTCGCGCTCTGAAGGTCCGGGGCCGTCGAGAGGCGCCGGGTCCGCTCGGCGCCCGCGCGGGGGAGCGGGCCGCCGAGCCGGTCGTCGGCCCACCGGAGCCCGGCAGCGGCGAGATCGCGGTCCGGGAGGCAGGCCGCTTTGAACGCGGTGACTATGAAGGAGGAAGGCGGTGAGGCGCCGACGCGGCGCGCGCTCCCACCGCGTGGGAGAGGAGAACGGCCTATGGGCAGGGCGGGCCCCTCACGATCCGGCGCCCCGGGCCGGCCCGCGCCCGGTACCGGCTCGTCGCCCACCGGCCTGCTCGACCTGCTGAGCGTCGCCGCGGTGGTCCTCGACACACACGGGCGCGTGGTCTTCTGGAGCCCCCAGGCGGAGGAACTGTTCGGCTACAGCGCGCAGGAGGCGCTGGGCCGGTTCGCGGCGCGCCTGCTGGTCCACGAGGAGAACTGGGACCGGGTGGTCGCGCTGTTCGCCCAGACCATGGAGTCCGGCGCCGACTGGGCCGGAGCCTTTCCGGTCCGGCACAAGGACGGCAGCACACGGCTGGTGGAGTTCCGCAACATGCGGCTGCTCGACGACCTCGGGGACACCTACGCCCTGGGCCTGGCCGTGGACCAGGCGACGGTGGCACGGGTCGAGCGGGGCGTCGCCCTCTCCGCACGCCTGGTCTCCCAGTCCCCGATCGGCCTGGCCATCCTCGATCCCGACCTGCGCTACGTGACCGTGAACCCGGCGCTGGAACGCATCCACGGCCGCTCGGCCGCCGAACATCTGGGCCGGGGCGTCCGCGAGGTCCTCACCTTCCTGGACGCCGAGGCCGTCGAAGCCCGGATGCGCGAGGCCCTGAAGACCGGGCAGCCGGTGTCCGACCGGTACGTCGTCGTCCGCACCGGTGCCGATCCGGACCACGAGCGCGCCTGGTCCGTGTCGTACCACCGGCTGGACGACGCCACCGGCCGGGTGATCGGCCTGGCCACCTCCGTCATCGACATTAGCGAACGCCACGAGGCCACCCAGGCCGTGACCCGCGCCCGCAACCGCCTGGCCCTGATCGCCCACGCCTCCGCCTCCGTCGGTACGACTCTCGACGTGGAGCGGACGGCGCACGAGCTGGCCGGCGTCGTCGTACCGGACCTGGCCGACGTGACCGCGGTCCACGTGCTCGACAGCGTTCTGCGGGGAAGCACCCCCTCGCACACCGGCCCCGCCCGATTCCGTGTCGCCGCCGTCGCCGCGACACCCGCCTGCGCAGCGGCACGGGCGGCCGCCGACGTGCCCGGAGGACTCGCCACCTACGACAGCGACCGTCTGATCACCCGGTGCGTGCGCACCCGCCGGCCGGTGCTGGTGGCCGAGACCACCCGCGGGGACCTCCGGCACATCGCCCGCACCAGCGAGGCCGCGTCCCTGCTGGAGGCGACCGGTGTGCACTCCTACCTGGCGGTGCCGCTTCTGGCCCGCGGAGAGGTCCTGGGCGCGCTCAGCCTCGAACGCGTCCACACACCCGCGTCCTTCGACGAGGACGACACGCTCCTCGCCTGCGAGCTGGCCGGCCGCGCCGCCACCTGCATCGACAACGCCCGCTGGTACCAGAGCGTGCGCGACACCGCCCTCACCCTCCAGCGCCGTCTGCTCCCCGAGCTGCCGTCCCGCCTGGCCGGACTGGAGATCGCCTGCCGCTACCGGCCGGCCGGAGCCGTCACAGAGATCGGCGGCGACTGGTTCGACGCCATGCGCCTGCCGGGCGGCAAGGCGGCGCTGGTGGTCGGGGACGTGATGGGCAGCGGCATCGACGCCGCCGCCAGCATGGGCCAACTGCGCAGTGCCACCCGTGCCTTCGCCGAGCTGGACCTCGACCCGGCGGAGGTCCTGCGCCACCTCGACCGGCTGACCGAGGACGTCGAGCACACCATCGCCACCTGCGTCTACTGCCGGTACGACCCCGAGCGGGGCGAGTGCCGCATCAGCGTGGCCGGTCATCTGCCGCCCGCCCTGGTACGGTCCGGCCGGCCGAGCTGCTCGACGTCCCCTCCGGCGTGCCCCTGGGCGTCGGCGGATGCGCCTTCGAGACCACCGTCTTCGCCTTCCGCCCCGGCGACCAGCTCGCGCTGTACATCGACGGCCTCGTCGAGACACGTGGCGACCCGATCGACGCCCGCCTCGCCATCCTCCGCGACGCCCTGACCACGACGGCCGGCCAGGACCTGGCAGAAACGTGCGACCGGGTGCTGGAGACGCTCCGGCCCCCCGCCGGCGACGACGTCGCCCTCCTCCTGGCCCGCGCCCGGCCCTGAGGGAGACCTGCGAGGCGCTGAGCGCCGCACGGTGCGCGACGGCCGCGGCGCGTGGGGCCACGCGGGCTCATGCGCCGGGGTCGTCGAACTGGTCGAGAAGGAAGTCCACCGGTGCGTGGCCCAGGGCGGCGGACGCGCCGTCGCCGAGCAGCTGTTCCGCCCAGATGACCTTGCCGCGGGTCGTGTACCGCGTTCCCCACCGCTGGGCGAACTGCGCCACCAGGAACAGCCCCCGCCCGCCCTCGTCCGTGGTCGCAGCCCGCCGCAGCCGCGGCGAGGTGCCGCTGCCGTCCGACACCTCGCAGATCAGACAGCGTCCGTACAGCAGCCGCACCCGGACCGGCGGCAGGCCGTACCGGATGGCGTTCGTGACCAACTCGCTGACGATCAGTTCCGTGGCGAACCCGGTCTCCTCCAGCCCCCACTCCCGCAGCGTCTCCCTGCAGCGCGCCCGTACCGAGGGAACCAGCGCCGGATCCGGCGGCACGTCCCACTCGGCCACGTGCGAGGACGGGAACTTCCGGGTGCGTGCCGTGAGCAGGGCGATGTCGTCGCGGGAGGATGACGGCTTCAGCGCGTCGATGACCGCCTGGCACGTCTCGTCCGGAGTGCGGCCCCCGGATCCGCGCAACGCTTGGCGCAGTCCCTCCATCCCGACGTCGATGTCGTGGCTCCGGTTCTCCACGAGGCCGTCGGTGTACAGCACCAGCTGGGAGCCCTCCGGCAGGGACAGCTCGGTGGTCTCGAACGGGTAGCCGCCCAGGCCGAGCGGTGCCGAGGGCGGTACGCCGGGACAGGTGACCGTCCCGTCCGGGTCCACCACCACCGGTTCCGGGTGTCCCGCCCGGGCCATCGTGCAGGTCCCCGACACCGGGTCGTAGACCGCGTACAGACAAGTCGCTCCCGTCACGCCCTCCCCCTCGTGGCCTTTCGCGACATCACCCGCGTCGTCCTCGTTGTCCATGCGGACGACCAGGTCGTCCAGGTTCCCGAGCACCTCGTCCACGGGCAGGTCCAGGGTGGCGAAGTTGTGCACCGCGGTGCGCAGCCGGCCCATGGTCGCGGCCGCGTGCAGCCCGCGACCGACGACGTCACCCATCACCAGGGCCACCCGGGCGCCCGGAAGCGGGATGATGTCGAACCAGTCCCCGCCCACCCCCGCCTCCGCGGGCAGGTACCGCCAGGCCACCTCCAGGGCGTCCTGGTCCGGCTGCCCCCGGGGCAGCAGGCTGCGCTGCAGCGTCACCGCCATCGCGTGCTCGCGGGTGAACCTCCTGGCGTTGTCGATGGCCACCGCCGCCCGCGCGGCCAGTTCCTCCGCGAAGGCGAGATCCTCCGACTCGAACGCCGGGGAGTCCACCGTCCGGTAGAAGTTCACCACGCCCAGCGGTACGTTCCGCGCCCGCAGCGGCACGGTCACCAGCGACCGCAATCCGCACTCCAGGGCCATCCTGGCGCGCTCCGGGTCCTGTTCCCGCCAGCCGTGCGCCTGCCGCAGGTCCGCCTCCAGCAAGCCCCGTCGCTCCTGCAGCGTCCGCATCTGCGGGGTGCGCTCCGAGAACGTGATCACTTCGCCCAGCGGATACACCGGCATCATCTGCTGTTCGCCGCCGATCGCCGCCCGGCGCAGCTGCCGCCAGCCCTCCGCCGTGGGCTCCCACCCCCGCAGGACCGCGTCGAGCAGGTCCACCGTCACGAGATCGGCGAACCGGGGCGCCGCCACGTCGGCCAGCTCCTGGGCCGTACGCTCCACGTCCAGCGTGGTGCCGATCCCCACCCCGGCCTGGTACAGCAGCTCCAGCCGCTCCCGTGCGAACGCGGCCCGCCCCGAGACCGCCGCCAGCTCCGTGGTGTCCCTGAGGGTCACCACGCTGCCGCCCCGTTCGGAGTCGGGGTACGTCGGCCGCTTGTTCACCGCAAGCAACCGGTCCCCGGCCCGATGCAGCTCATCGGTGACCGTCTCCGGCGACGTCAGCAGCTCCGTGATCGGCTCCGGCAGCCCCAGCTCCCCCGCCGGGCGCCCCCGCGCGTCCGCCGGCAGGTCGAGCAGCCGGATCGCCTCGTCGTTGGCCAGCAGCAGTCGTCCGTCGGCGGCGGTGATCAGCACTCCTTCCCGCACCGAGTGCAGCACCGCGTCGTGGTGCTCGTACAGCTGCGCCAGCTCCGCCGGGGCCAGACCGTGCGTCTGCCGGCGCAGCCGCCGGGACACCAGCGACGTTCCCGTCACGGCCAGGGCCAGCGCGGCCGCGCCGCTGCCGAGGATGATCGGCAGCTGCGGGATCCACAGCGCCGCCACGTTCTTGACCGTGACCCCGGCCGAGACCAGGCCCACCACCTTGCCGTGCGCGTCGGTCACCGGGACCACCGCCTGCACGTCGGTCCCCCTGCCCGCGGGCAGGGGCGGCCCACCGGCCTGTTCGACGACGGTACGGCCCTTCAGCGCCGGTTCGATGGTGCCGACGAACTTCTTCCCGATCTCCCGCGGGTAGGGATACGTGTAACGGGTCCCTTTCGTGTCCATGACGATGACGAAGTCCACGCCCGTACGCTTGCGCGCCGTCTCGGCCTTGGGCTGGAGCACGGCCGTCGGGTCCGCGCTCTGCAGCGCCTCGGCCGTGCCCGGCGCACTCGCGAAGGACTGGGCCGCGACGACCGAGTCGCGACGGCCCCGCTCCAGTGCGTCACGCGCCGTCTGGAACACCGTGGCCGTCACCGCCGCCACGACCAGCAGGACGACGATGACGACCTGGAGAAGGAACACCTGACCGGCCGCACTGCGCAGGTCCAGCAGGGAAGCCTGGCGTGGGCGGGAGCGTCCGGCGGCGGGCGGATGACGTTCCGGGCTCCGATGTCGCCCGGAAAATACCTCCATACACCCTTGATAACACCGCTGCGGGGAGGCCGTCGCCGCAGGCGTGGGGAGGAGGGGTGGCAGGGACCCCGTGCCGTCGGAGGCGGGGTGGCCCACGCCGGCCGCCCGCCGCTGCGATCAGCGGGTGCGGCCGAGCGTCGGGGGCGTCATCGGGGGTCCACCCACAGTGCCGAGGCGACCGCGCACAAGTCGCCCCGCGCGGTGGCCAGGGCGGCACCGACCCGGTGCTTGCGCCCGTCCACCGAGCGGACCCACGCGTACGACACCAGGCGCGAGGAGACAGGCACCGGCTGGAGCAGCCGAGCCGTGAGCGAGGCCGTCATCGCCCCCTCCCGCATGCTCCCCCGCAGCCGCCCCGCCGCGCTGCCGGGGCAGTCGAGCGCTCCCCACACGAGCTCCGCCGGCAGCATCCCGTCGGCGTCGGCGAGCGCGGACCCGGCCGTCCACGCGGCGGCCACCAGATCCCGTCCCGGCACGGCCCCGCAGTGCAGGCGCAGCCCGGTGTCGGGGGTGCGGTCCAGTCCGCACCCGAAGCAGTCCACGGCTCCCGCCGGCGGAGCCGCGCGGTACGCCTCGGCCGCCGCCGACGCCTCGGCCCACGAGGGCGGTTCGGGGGCTTCGAGGTCCAGCTCGTCGGGCACGGCCACCGCGAGCACGCCGTCCGCACCGGTCAGTACGGCCCCGCCGCCGGCGGTCTCCGCGAGCGCCACCGGTACGTCCACCGGGGTCGGCCGGCGGAAGTCCACCCGTACGGTCTTGGCCGCCGCCCGCCCGGCCAGCACGCCCGCCACGTATCCGCCGAACGCCACCCCGGGGTACCCCCGCAGCCGGCTCGGCACCGTGATCGTCTCGATGTCGGTCATGGCGCCCACTCCACCACACCCCCGGATTCCCGGCGGCCGCAGGGGCGGGGTACGTTCGACGCTCCTAGCCCGTCCCGAGAGGAACTCACCGTGACCGTCGAACGCATTGGCCCGCCTCTCTTCGGCACGGAGCGCGAGACGCTGCGGGGGTTCCTGGAGTTCCACCGGGCGACACTGGCGATGAAGTGCGAGGGCCTGACGGAGGAGCAGCTCAAGGAGCGGTCGAGCCCGCCGTCGACCCTCTCCCTGCTCGCGCTGGTGCGCCATATGGCCGAGGTCGAACGCGCCTGGTTCCGCCGGGTGTTCGACGACAACGCCGCTCCGATGGTCTGGTCGGAGAAAGAGTTCGACTTCCAGGCCGCGTACGACACCACGGACGCGAGCGCCGAGGAGGCGTTCGCGGTGTGGGAGGCCGAGGTCGAGCACTCGCGCCGCATCGAGCGCGAGGCGGAGTCCCTGGACCTCGCCGGGTACCAGCCGCGCTGGGAAGAGGACGTCTCCCTGCGGATGGTGATGCTCCACATGATCCTGGAGTACGGCCGCCACAACGGCCACGCGGACTTCCTCCGCGAGGGCGTGGACGGCACGGTCGGCGCCTGAGGGTACGGCGGCGGTCGGACGGTGTCTGATGAGGGGATGGAGACCCCCGACCGCGCAGCGACCCCGGCCGTCGACCCGTGGCCCGGGTACTTCGCCGACCGCGGACATCCCGGAGCCCGCCGCATCGGCGCGGGCGTCGAGGGCGCCGTCTACACACTGGGCGGCGGCCGGGTGGCCAAGGTGTGGGCGGGGCGTGGGCCGGCCGAACTCACCCGCCAGGTGTACGCGGACCTCGCACAGCACCGACTGCCCTTCGCCACACCGGAGATCTTCGAGGTCCAGGAGCACGAGGGCGTCGTCGTGACCTACGAGCGCGAGCTGCCCGGCGCGCCGCTCGGGGCGACTCCGCCCACGGGGGCTTCCCGCGCGAACTGCCCGTCCACCACGAGAACGCGTTGCTCGCCGTCCTACGCGGCCTCGCCTCGATCCCGGGCACCGACGCGATGCGCCGGCTCACCGTCCAGGGCGACGACCGTCCGCTGTGGCAGGGCCACGACCGCTTCCAGGACGCGCTCGCCGCACTCGTCGCCCGGGCCGTGGCCCGGCACGGCGCCGCTCTGGCCGTGCACGTGCCGGACCTCGACGCGGGCACCGCACGCACGCTGAACGCGCTGACGGCGCTTGCCGACGCTCCGGTCACGGCGATCCACGGTGACCTCGTCCCGCCCGACATCCACACCGACGCGGCCGGCCGGCCCGTCGCCGTACTCGACTTCGGCTTCTGCACGACCGCCGGCGACCCGGCCTTCGAGGCGGCCGTCACCGCGGCCGTCTAGGACATGTACGGCCCGCACGCCGAGGAGCACACGGCGGAACTCACCCGGCTCTTCGCCCGGGAACTCGGCCACCCGCCCGCCGCCCTTGCGGTCTACCAGGCCGTGTACGCCCTCATCACCTACGATCTGTTCGGCCTGGACGACGGCGACGGACACTTCCGGTGGTGCGCCGGACAGCTGAGCCGCAACGCCGTGTTCAACGCCCGGCTCCCCTGACCCGCTCCGGCACGGACAAGGCCGCCGCCGTGTGGTCGGCGAGGGTACGGCCACCCGTCCACCCCTGGGACTCCGCCTTGGACACGTCCAGGACAACGGAGTTGGCCAGCTGGTCGACGGCGTAACGGGTGAGGAAGGGTTCCGTGCCCGGACTCAGTCGGGCCAGCACCTGAGCGGTGTTCGCCGCGGCCCGGGCGGCCTTCGGGGGGATGTGGTGGATCCGCGCCCGTATGCCGTGGGCGCGGAGGACTGCCCCTACGGCCTGGTCCCGGTCGTACGGAACGGGGTCGGCGATGTTGTAGGCGCCCGGCGGCCAGCCGGCGGCGGCCAGGCACGCCTCGGTGAGGTTCTCCACGGCCGTCAGACTGAGACGGACGCTCGGACCGGGCAGCAGGAGCAGCCCACCGCGGACACGGGACACCAGCCGTGGCACCAGATGGGGATCGCCGGGGCCGTACACCGCCCGTGGGCGCAGCACCACGGCACCGGCGGCGAGCGCCAGCGCCTCACCGGCGGCCTTGGTGCGGCCGTACGCGTTCAACTGGCCGCGCACCGGGTGGTCCTCGGTGATCCGGCCCCGGCCGGGGCCGGGCGCGTAGACACTCGCGCTGCTCACCCAGACCACCGGTCGGCCGGCGGCCGCTCCCAGCAGGCGCGCGGTGCCGTCGACGTTGACGGCGGCCATCGCGGCCTCGGCGGGGGAGCCCGGCACCGGGTCGCCGACCGCCGCCGCGCAGTGCACCACGAGGTCCGCGTCGGCGAGATCCGGCACCTCGCGGGCGGCGTCCCACGGGAGGTGCCGGCCGACCGGGCCGGGTCGGCGCCCCACACACAGCACCTCGGCACCCCGTGCGGCGGCCGTCGCGGCGACATGGGAGCCGCAGAAGCCGCTCGCCCCGGTGACGGCGATCGTGGTCATCGGGCCTCCGCAGGGCGGGTCGTGGAGCGGACGGTGAGGGAACGCCAGCCGGGCAGGGCCGCGGTCCGGTCGACCCGGGCCCGCACGACGCCGGGGCGGTGGCGGGCGAGTGCGGCGAGGGCGTCGTCGAGCTGTGCGCGGGCCAGGCGCGCGCCGGGACAGGCGTGGGCTCCGGCGCCGAAGACGAGCTGGGCCACGTCGGGCGGCGCGGGGGTGCGGGCGTTCGGGGGGTCGGTGTGGGCCCGGGCCGCGTGCCGTGCCACCAGGATCAGGCGGTCCCCGGCCCGTACCGGGCACCCGTCGAGAACGGCGTCGGCCGCGGCCGCGCGCGGCAGCAGCGGCGACGGAGCGATCACCCGCAACAGCTCGCCCACCAGGGCCGGCCGCAGCCGGTCGTCGGCCGCCTGGTCCCACCACCCGGCGTCGGCACACCAGGCGGCGGCACGCGGGAGGGCGGCCACGGTGGTGTTGACGGCGGCCACCGCGAGCATGGCGTGCAAGGCCGCTGTCCCGGCCCCGCCGGGTGCGCTGTCCGGCGTGAGCAGGGCCTCCAGCCGCGCCGTCGCCGCGGCCGCCGCCCGGGCCGTGCCGGGCGGCCGGGGACCGGGCAGGTGGTCGCGTACGGCGGCGGCAGCCGCGCGGGCGGCCGCCTCGGCGACACCCTCCGGGTCCCCGCCCGTACCGAGCAGCGCACAGACGGTGGCCCCGGCCAGTTCGCGCGCCAGTGGCACGAGGTCCACGGTCCCGCCGGTGGCGAGCGGGGCGAGCCGCCGGGTCAGGACCTCCCGCCACAGCGGGCGCAGCCGTTCCACCCCGGCCGCGCCCAGGCCGTCGGCCAGCGCGCGGCGCGTGGCGCGGTGACCGGTGCCCTCCTGGTCGAACAGCGTCCCGCCGGCGGACAACTCCCGTGCGGCACCGCCGGTGGTGCCGGCCGCGGTGCGGTCCAGCGGAACCCGGGTGAGGGCATGCCGGCAGGCATCGCTGCCGTGCACCAGCACCGCTCCCGCGAGCCGGGTCACCGTCCGGCGGCGGGTGGCGGCGAGCAGGGCGAACAGCACCGGGTGGGAGCGGACGTAGACGCGCCGGTCGCGGCGGCGCGCCGCCCGGACACCGGACGGGAGGGACGGGACGGTCATCGGACGTGCACCTCTCTCGGGTCGGCGGGGCGGTAGCGCCGGTCCCAGCACCACAGCAGGGTCCGGCGCGCACCCCATGCCCGCAGGCGGCGCAGACTGGTGTGGACCACCATCCGCTCGGCCCGCACGATCCGCTCGCTGGACAGGCGCGCCCGGTTGAGGAGGACCACGTCCTCGGGCGGTCCCTCCAGCGGGGTGCGCGGCGCGCCCCCGCAGCGCAGGTACAGAGCGGCCGTGACGGCGAGGTTGTGGCCGTGGCACAGCACGTAGGGCGCGCGGTAGCGCGGGTGGCGGTGCTCCTCGCGGAACCGGCCGTACAGGGCGGTCGCGCGTATCACCGCCGGCAGCAGGTACCGCTCGGCGAGCGAGGGGTGCTCGTCCCGGCGTGGCACGCTCCGGCCGCAGGCCAGCTCCGCGCCCCGCCCGAACTCCGTACGCACCGCCGCGATCCAGTCCACGGCGGGCAGACAGTCGGCGTCGGTCCGGGCCAGCAGTGCGGCGCCCCGCCCGATGGCGTACCGGAATCCGGTGTCCGCGGCGGCCCCGGTGCCCGGCTCCTCCTCACGGACGAGGTGCACGGGAAAGGGCGCGGTGGCGGCGAAGCGGCGCACGACCTCGGCGGTCCCGTCCGTGGAGGCGTTGTCGACGACGACCAGGCAGAAGCCGGTGTCGGTCTGCGCGGCGAGCGCGGCGAGGGTGGCCCCGATCCCCGCCTCCTCGTCGTAGGCCGGGACGACCACCCACAGCGGTGCGCTCATGCCGGGGTCCTTTCCGCGAGGCGGGACGCGGCCAGGCGCGCGGTGGCGGCACGGTCCGGCTTGCGGGAGCGTCCGGACAGCGGGATGTCGGCCAGCAGTACCGCATCCGGCCGCGCGGAGCCCATGCGCTCCAGCGGACCGGTCAGCGCGGCCCGCAGCGCCTCGCGGTCGGCACCCCGGCCCGGCTGTACGACGGCGACCAGACGCTCGTCGCCGTCACCGGCCGGTACCCCGACCAGCAGGGCCAGTTCGACGCCGGGTACGTGGAGCGCGGGCTCGTACAGGCCGGGGTAGATGTTCTCCGCGTGCCTGAGGACCATGTCCTTCAGGCGGCCCCGCAGCACGATCCGGCCGCTGTCGTCGAGGTGGGCGCGGTCACCGGTGCCCACCCATGGGTCGGGTTCCTCGCCCAGGTAGCGGTCCCTGGCCGCCGGGCCGGACAGCAGCAGTTCCCCGGAGGCGTCCGTCCTGGCCGTCACCCCCGGCAGCGGGACACCCACCAGATCGCCCTCGCCCGTGAAAGCGGCCTTGTCGGCCTGTTCCACCGCGGCGGCGGGAAACAGTTCGGTCAGCGCGTACACGCCCCACGCCTGCTCCGCGCCCGCCTGCTTGACGCGGGTGAGCAGGTCGGCACTGGCCGGAGCCGACCCCGTCCACACCCGCCCGCCGAACCGGGCCCCGGCCGCGAGCAGCGTCCGCAGCTGCGGTGGCGTCAGATAGGTGGCCTGCGGGTCCAGTCGGCGCAGCTGCCGGGCCAGGACGCGCGGTGAGCGGGCGGGCAGTGCGACGGGCGCGCCGCTCGCCAGGGACGGCACGAGGACGAAGAACGTCCCGCCCAGGACCGGCCGGTCGGCCTCCGCCCGCACCAGGCCGGTCACCGTGGCCATGCCGGCGGCGAGTGAGGAACGGGTGTGCACCACCGCACGGGGCCGTGACGTGGTGCCCGAGGTGAAGACGATGACGGCGTCGTCGTCCTCGTCCACCGGACGCGGAACGGCCACCGACCCGGTGCCGGCGTCCAACGCGGGGGCGCAGCCGGGCAGTTGGGGTCCGACCGTGGCGACCGGACCCAGCGTCGCGAGGTCCGGCAACGCCAGCTGCGCCCGTCGGGCGAGCGGGCGGGCCCACCCGGCGGCCGCCTGGGCGGTGGCGTCGGCGAGGACGACGGCGGGCCGGGCGAGCGCCAGCCGGGCACGCAGCACGTCCGGTCCCGCTCCGGGGTCGAGCACCGCGGCCCGCGCGCCGAGCCGGTGTACGGCGAGCAGCACGGCCAGAGCCCGCGGCCCGGGCCGTACCGCGACGCCGACGGTGCTGCCGCGGGCGATGCCCCGAGCGTGCAGGGCGGCGGCGTAACGGTCGGTGAGGTCGGCCAGCTGTCCGCAGGTGGCCCTGACCCGTACGGCTCCGCTCCGGGTGGTGCCGAGGACGGCGGGCCGGTCGGGGCGCTTGCGCAGGGCATGGGCGAGTGTGTCGAGCATCAGCGTGGGTCCTCCGTGTGGCGGCCCGGGCCCCGGTCGAGGTACCAGCGGGCCGTGCCGGCCAGGCCGTAGGCGCGCAGCCGTCGCGTGGAGTTCTCCACGACCATGGCGCGGGCGTGGACGATGGCGGTGGTGCGGCGCCGCACCCGGTTGAGGAAGAGGCGGTCGGTGGGGGAGGGGCGGCGCGGCATGCCCCCGACGGCTTCGTAGAGGGCGGCCGTGACGGCCATGTTGTTGCCGGCGTGCATCCGGTACGGCGTGCGGTAGCCGTGGCGGCGCCAGTGGGCGGGGCGGATCCGGCCGAAGAACGCGGCGACGCGCACCAGGGTGCGGAAGGCGGCACGCCCCAGCGGCCCGTGCTCGTCGCGACGGGCGTCGATACGGCCGCACACCAGGCCCGCACCCTGCCCCAGGGCGGCGCGGGCGGCGGCCGTCCAGCCGGGGCGCGGCAGGCAGTCGGCGTCGGTGCGGGCCAGCATCGTCGCGCCGTTGCCGATGGCGTACCGGAAGCCGGTGTCCACCGCACAGCCGACGCCCTTCTCCGGCTCGTTGAGGACGTGGACCGGGAAGGGCGCCCAGCGGGCGAAGTCGTGGGCGATCGCCGCCGTGGCGTCGGTCGAGGCGTTGTCCACGACGACGAGCGTGAAGTCACGGTCCTGCTGGACGGCCAGTGCGTCCAGCGTGGCGCCGATCCGTGCGGCCTCCTGGTGCGCGGGCACCACCACCCACAGGGCACTCACGCCTTCTCCCACACCATCGTCATGATGCTGACGCCCCCGCCCAGGCTCACGAACAGCACCCGGTCGCCGGGAAGCAGCTGCTGGTGGACGAGGTCGAGCTGCACGCCCAGTGTGGCGCTGGCCATGTTGCCGAGCTCGGGAACCGTGACGACGAGCCGGTCCCGGGGTATGCCGGTGAGCTCCACGAACCGCTCCAGGTACGGCACCGTGACCTGGTGCACCAGGACGTACCGGAAGTCCGTCCAGGCCAGGCCGGTGCGCAGCCTCATCCGGTCCAGCACCGACGTGCCGATCTTCTCGAAGACCTCGCGCAGTTCGGCCCCGTCGCCGCGGAAGTAGGTGTGCTCGTCGCCGCGCGGGTGGCGCGAACCGCCGCCGAAGATCCCGCCGACCTGCCAGTGCTCGGAGTGCGTCTCGGTGTCGACGTCGAGGATGCCGCCCTGGTCCACGGCCTCCAGCACGACCGCGGCTCCCGCGTCACCGAAGGTGTAGCCGGCGAACCCGTCCCGGAGCTGGTCGGGGCCGGACGGGGCGTGCCGCACCGCCCGGCTCGGGGTTTCCCCGGTGACCACCAGGGCCCGGCGGGCCCGGCCGGCCAGGATCATCGCCCGCGCCGCGTCGATCCCGTTGACGAAGCTGTTGCACGCGTTCGTCACGTCCAGCGCGTGCGCCCGGGAGCCGAGCTCGGCCTGGACGACGTGGGCGGTCGCCGGTTCGACCATGTCCCGGGTGGCGGAGGCGAACACCAGCAGATCCACGTCGTACGGGGCCAGCCCGGCCCGGTCCAGCGCGGTACGCGCCGCCCGCACCGCGAGCGTCGAGGCGTACTCACCCTCCGCCACGGCCCGGCGCGAGACGATCCCGGTGACCCGTTCGAGCATCCGCGCCGGCCACCGCAGCCCGGATGCCGTGGAGATCTGCTCCTGCAAGTGCTGCGACGTCACCTGGAGCTCCGGCAGGCAGGACGCCACTGATGTGATGCCCGCCCGGAGCACTGGACCTTGAGCAGCGTGGTCTGTGTGCATGGGGTGGACGCTATGAGCGGGCACGGCGGGCCTGCCTGAGCACGCGTACTCAATCGGCATGGGTAGCCGGCCCCGACAGCGTCAGGAGCCCGGCGGGAACGCGCGGGAGGGCGCGCCCGCGGGCGCGCCCTTGATCGCCTGCGACGACCGCTAGCCGACCACGATCACGACCACGCCGTTGTCGAACCGGTTGTTGAATCGGTGATCGAATCGGTGATCGAAGTTGCCGAAACAGGCCCGGGGGTGGTTGAAGCAGAAGTCTCGGTGGTCGAAACGGAACCCGCCGTGGCCGAAACAGCGCCAGTCGTCATGGCCGAAGCACTGGTCGGTGGCCACCCGGGTATGGACGGCCGGGGCTGCCGCCGCGGCCGTGCCTGCTGCGCCGATCGCAGCGCCGCCGGCCATCAGAAGTCCGGCCGCGGACGCCGCGGCGACACGCCTCGCACCTTGTACTCGCATGATGGATGCACCCTCTTCTTCCCATCGTCTCGCGCGGCTCTCAGGGGCCCGAGAGAGATGGCCGCAGCTGGGGTGACGAGACGGCGGGCGTACCCCGGACTGCGGCCCTACCCTCCATACGTCGGTGGCGCCCTTTTGGATTGCGCCGTGGCGGGAACGGATGCGCCGGACCGAGGGCCCGCGGACGGGCTTGATCGCGTTGCCGGTGCCTCGAACTCGCGGACGCGGCGTGAGCGCGGTCTAGCGCGCCGGATCATGGCCCGGGGTCGGACGGCTTTCTGGAACGGGGGTCGGGCGGCCTCCGGATACGGCTGGCGATCGAGGACACGCCGACCTGTCAGCGGGTGGTGTAGCCGCCGTTGACGAAGAGCGTCTGACCGTTGGCCCACCAGCCCTCGGTGAGCAGGTGGCGTACCCACGGGACGATGTCCTCGATCTTGGTGAGGTCGCCGTTCATGGCCGACGACTTGTGGTAGGCGATGGAGTCGTCGTCCTCGGCCGGGTAGAAGAACGAGGTGTCCATCGGTCAGGGAGCGATGTTGTTCACCGAGATGTTCCGGCCGAACAGCTCCTTGGACAGGGCGCGGGTGAAGTGCTCGACCGGAGCCTTGCTGCCGGCGTAACAGGAGTACAGGCCGGTGTAGGCGGCCAGCAACGAGGTGACGATCGTGATGATCTTCCCGCCGGCGCCCAGGGTGGCGCTGATCAGTCCACCGAGGTTGCGGGACGCTCCGCCCACGAAGGCGACCTTGTCCCTGAGCGTCTTGTCCGGAGCGTCGACCACGAAGCCCTCCTTGATCCGGCGTCAGAAGGAGCGCGTACAGCGGACCGCCGACCGGGGAGCACCGGCGGCCCGGAGGCGCCCGTACCCACGCATCACCGTCCGGGCGTCCCGGCATCCCGGACGGTCCGATCGGCCCCGCCACCGGTGGCGCCCTGCGCGGACCGGCGCCCCCTGCGCCCTCACGGCAGATCGGCGCGCCCCAGCCACGCCGGCTTGACCGGCACCCCGTCCGCGTCCCGCGCGACCTGCTCCTCCGGCTCGTCCGGTGCGCCGACGGGCCCGCTCGAAACCTGCACAGGTTCCGGGGCGGGGGGCGCGTCGGAGTCCTCCAGCAGTTCCGCCACCGTGAACCGCGTGGCGAACGACTGCCATGCGCCGTCGACGACGAGGAGGAAACCGTCGGCTTCCCGCAGGAGCCTGCGGCGCCGCGGGCTTCTGGGGTGTTCGGGTGAGTGGCTCCGGGCCCGCCGCTCCAGCTCCGCGAGTGCCTCGGTCCGGGATCCGGAGATGTGCGCGACCACATGGGCCTCCATGTGCTTGCGCTCACTCGCACCCACGGTCGTCTCCACGACCAGTGCCCACGTCGTCATGTCCTGCGCCCCCTGCATGCTCGTATCGCCGTCCACAGTAGAAGGCGCGGCGGGCTGAGTATGTGGACCGTGCTGTTGAGTACGTGTGCTCTGTCGCGGGGGAAGGCCGGTCGCCACGCTGGAGGCATGCGTGAAGGACGAACCACATCCGTGGCCCACCTGTTGTCGTCGATCCTCGTCCTGGCGGCGGTGTCGATGGCAGCCTGGGCCGCCTGGCTGGGCTGGGACCGGCACCGTGACGTGCATGCCGACGGCTCGACGAGCGGCCCGTACCAGGCGTGGCAGGTGATCGGGCTGGTGCTGACCCTCCTGGTACCGGTGTGCTGGGCGGCGTACCGGCGCTACACCGTGGCCGCGGTGTCGGGCACGACGGCCGGTCTGACCCTTGCCGCCTACTACGACTGGTCGGACGACACCACAGGACTGTTCGCCGTCGGCGTGGGGCTGGTCATGATCGGCACGCTGGTCTCGACCCTCGCCGTTTCCGCCGTGATCGCCTCCGGAACACGACGGGGATGACGCTTGAAACCCTGATGACCTGGGGGAGGCCGGGAAGGAGCCCTACACACCCTTGCGGCGGAACCAGCCACGCCGGGGCGCGGGCCCGGCGGCCGGCCCCGGATACGGCGGGGGAGCGGGGGGGGGGTATGCCGCGGGGACGGGGTGCGCGGGCGGGGTCGGGCCGGCGGAGGGGGACGCAGGCGCGCCGGGCTGGGTGTGCGCCGGCGTCGGGCCGGGGAACGGCGGCAGCGCCTTGAACTGATCGTGGAGGGTGACCGTCGGCGTGATGCGGCGCAGGGCGGCGCGGACCAGCGTGAGCGGGTGGTCGGGGAACCGGGGGTCCCACTGTTCCAGGTCGGCCACGTGGTACGGCAGCCCGCCGAACTGCCCGCCCCCGGCGTACGGGTGGGGCTGGAAGTAGTGGGCCGGCTCGACCTGGGCCATCACCGTGGCCTCCCGCAGGCCGGTCGTCGCGCCCTCCGCGGCCTGCACCTTCACCACGGTGCTGCAGCGGTCCTTGGGCAGCGTCCAGCTCGCTATGAACGCCTGACCCGTCCTGCTCTGCAGCGGCGTCTTGATCAGCTGGTGCAGCGCCGGGACCCCGTCCACGGTTCCCACCCCGGCCTCGATGAGGCCGCCCCCATGGCTCGCCGCGCCCTGCGCGGACCCGAACCGGAGTCGGTCCAGGTCGTGCAGCGGAGCCGGCAGGTCGGGGACGAGGGGAAAGAAGTGGACCGACAGGACGAGCCCCGCCGCGTCGGTCCACAGGCCGGGCTCACGCTCGGTGAACCCCGTGAGGTCCAGGCCGGTGATCGGGGTCTGGGCGATCGAAGTCATGCTGATCATCATGCCGGTTCGGCGCGGTGGCACCGTGACCGGGATCGGATCCGCGGAGGCCCGGCGGTCACCAGGCACCTCTTCGCGCGCCCGTCCGTTCGGCGAGAGAGGGGTCCGCTCCTCGCCGACGGTCGTGCGCGAGCGCACTCGGCTCGGTTCCGGCCCCATGGGACGGAGCCGGTACGCCGGTGATACCGCTGCACATGTGTGAAAGTTGGCCCCCGCTGGTCCGCCGCCCCGGGCTTGGCGGACCAGCGCCTTGGAGGACGCCGTCGCGGGGTAAATGGAACCTACGCCTCCAGTGGCGGTGGCGGAAGACCCGCAGATGTGTGGTCCAGGTCATATTGACCCAGGCAGGTCGTAGTCCCGCGCGGCCCCGGCCCGGGTCAGCCGATGAGTGAGCGGAACTGCTCGATCGTGCGGCGCCGCGTGGTCAGGAAGGCGAGCCAGGAGCCGTCGGCGTAGTGCAGCCGGAAACGCGCCATCAGCTGGGTCCGCGGTCGGCGTTCGACCCGGATCACCCAGGTCCGCGGCACCTCCCACACCGGGGTGCCGTCCAGCGGCCGGACGAGTCCGACGCGCTGGTCGGTCACGCGCAGCAACAGCGCGCCGGAGGTACCCGGCATCTGCGCGGCGATGCTGCCGGCTGCGCCGGACTGGGCGCCGACGCTGTTGACCAGGTCGTTCGCGAGGGACCGGGTGATGTTCGGGCCGATGCCTTTGGCGCTCTTGGCGGGGACGACGGTGCCGTAGCCCAAGAGCCGCTCGCCGGCAGCCAGTTGAGTGAGGGCGGAACGCTCGTGCAGGGCGGACATACTCGTGATCATATGCCGTACAAGCGGAAGCTACGGCACCGGCTGCCGCGTCCCGGGCCGCTCGCGGCGGGTTCCGGCACACATCGACGTGTCAGGTCGTCGAGTCAGCCGCCCGTGCCGGCCGCGGCCGGCAGGTTCAGTTGCCAGGAGACACCGAACCGGTCGTTGACCCAGCCGAACCTGGCGCTGAACCCGTAGTCTCCCAGCTGCATGAGCGCGGCGCCGCCCTCGCCCAGGGCCGCGTAGAGGCGGTCGATCTCGGGCTCGCTCGCGCACTGCACGAAGAGCGAGACCGCAGGCGTGAAGGTGAAGTCGTGCTTCGCGGGGCTGTCGATGCACATGAACTGCTGGCCGGCGAGTGAGAACGTCGCGTGCTGCACGCTCCCTTCGGTGCCCGCGCCCTCGGCACCGTACCGGGTGACGCCGATGACCTCGGCGTCGTCGAAGAGCGAGACGTAGAAGGTCATCGCCTCCTCGGCGTTCCCCTCGAACATCAGGAACGGGGTGATCTTCTGCGATGTCGTGATCTCCATACCGCTTGCTCCTCCAGCGTCCCGGGCAGCCGACACACGGCCACGGTATCCGCACCCGAGACCGTCGGGCGGGAGCCGCTCGCCCGGATCACCCCGCCGCCGCTCGCCCGGATCACCCCGCCTTTCCCGCCGACCCGGCGATGCTGTTCGGCGGGACGGTGATGGTGCAGAGCCGCTTCGTGGCCCGCGTGAGGGCGACGTACAGATCGCGTTCGCCGCCGGGCCGGGCGGCGGTGATCCCGTCCGGGTCGACCACGACGGCGGCGTCGAACTCCAGGCCGCGCGCCTGTGAGGCCGGCACCAGCCGGGCATGCCGCTCGACCCCCGCAGCCGCGAGCCGCTCCGCCCTGTCATCGGCGCAGACCACCCCGACCAACTCGCCCGGGTACGCGGCGCCCTGCTCCCGCAGCTCCCGCACGAGGGCGGTGACGAGCGACTCCGGGGCCACTGCGAGGGTTCGAGGCACCTCGCCGCGCCGGATCGACCGGATCGGTGGCCGGCCCGGGGCGATCCGGGCGAGCAAGTCCTCCGTGGTGGCGAGGATCTCCTGCGTGGTCCGGTAACTGACGGTCAGGGTGCGCAGGTCGAAGCGCTTCCCGAGATGCGGGCCGAGCGCCTCGTTCCAGTCCCGGGCCACCGTCGCCGGGCCTGCCTGGGCGAAATCCCCGACGAGTGTCATCG
The DNA here is from genome assembly GCF_000725475.1 of Streptomyces durhamensis. Lineage (NCBI taxonomy): Bacteria > Bacillati > Actinomycetota > Actinomycetes > Kitasatosporales > Streptomycetaceae > Streptomyces > Streptomyces durhamensis. Next base: position 171,237 of record NZ_JNXR01000010.1, on the reverse strand, counting down.
ACCTGCCCGGGCAACGGCGCACGACCATCCGCCACTGCATGACGGTCAGCTCCTGTGCCTCGTCGACGACGACGTGCCCGAAGACGTGCTCAGGCGGGCCGTCGACCAGGCTCGCCGCCTCGTCGAGAAGCGGCACCTCGGCGTCCGTCCAGGGCGCGCCGGGCGTTCGCCGCAGCAGGGCCCGCTGGTCGTCGGTGAACTGCCGCAGGTACACGGCCAGCGCGTCCGTATCCGTCAGCAGGGTGTCGACCACGTCGCCGGGCGTGAGCCGCGGCCACAGGTCGTCGACGGCCTGATCGAGCGAGGCGTCGTCCAGGAGGTCGGCGCGCACGGTGTCGGCGTCGAATTCGTCGGTTCCCGTGGCGGGGGCGTCGTCGAAGCCGAGGCGGCGCAGGTCCGCTGCGGCGGCCTTGTCCAGGTCGAGGCCGGTCAGTTGCGCGACCTGGGCGTCGATACGCTCAAGCGCCTCGCTGCCCGTGCGGACGAGTTCACGGATGAGGGCGTCGACCAGCAGCTCCTTGAACAGCCGACGCGCCCGGTTGTGCGCGAGACCACTGGTCTGTGCCGACTCCCGCGCCTGTGCGACCTCGCTCTCCTGCAGACGAATCCACTCCTGCCCGACCCGGACCTCGAAGTCGTCGTCCGGAGCCTGCCGTGAGCGGACCACAGCGGCCAGCGCGTCGGCCAGTGCGGCACTCCCCTTCAGCCGTGCCACCTCGAAGGGGTCCGCGGCTCCCGGCACGACGCCGGCCAGTTCCCCGCACGTCGCCAGGACGACGTCGTTCTCCCCGAGCGAGGGCAGGACCTGGCAGATGTAGTCGAGGAACCGCGCGTTCGGTCCCAGTACGAGCACGCCGCGCTCGGCCGCCTTCGGGAACGCGTACAGCACATATGCGGCACGGTGCAGCGCCACCACCGTCTTTCCGGTACCCGGACCACCCTGCACCACCGTCACCCCGCGGTGCGGCGACCGCACGATCGCGTCCTGCTCGGCCTGGAGCGTGGCGACCGCCGCGCCCATCCGCCCCGTGCGCCTTTCCTGGAGCGTCGCCATCAACGGGCCGTCACCGACCACGTCCTGTCCGGTGGGTGCGGAGCCGTCGAGCAGTTCATCGCTGACCCCCACCACCGTGCGGCCCGTCAGGCGCAGATGGCGGCGCCGCCGCAGCCCCATGGGGTGAACCGGCGTCGCCTCGTAGAAGGGCCGCGCGGCCTCGGCCCGCCAGTCCACCAGCAGGGGCAGCTCGTCCGCATCCCTGTGCAGGCCCAGCCGCCCGATCCGCAGGACGGTCCCGTCCGCCAGGTCGATCCGGCCGAAGACCAAGCCCTCCTCGGCCCCCCGCAGCCGACGAACCTCCCCTGCCAGCCGACCGGCCACCACCTCCCGCTCGTACGCCTCGCCCGCGCCGTCGGGCGGCGACGCGAGCACGCGCGCCAGCTGCTCCTGCGCCCCGGCCAGCCGCTCGTCGAACAGCTCGCCTATGACGGAGACCTGAACCCGCTCACGTTCCACCTCGCGCGCGGCAACCTCGTTGATCTGAGACAAGAAAGGGCCCTCTCGGCTCAACCCGCCAGTATTTCGAGGCGCCACTATGCAGAGGGATCCCGGGAAAGTAAATATTGACCAAACCGCAGGGAACGTGTCCTGGGCTCCGGCTGTCGATCGGGGTCCCGGACGCGACGGCTTCCGGGACCCGCCGGAGTTTCCGAGGTGTCAGACCATCAGCAGGATCCGCGTGTTCGGGACGAGCTTCCGGTTCACGCTGGTGCTCTGCACGAAGATCGTGAAGCCGTCGTTGTGGTCCGGCTTGACGCGGACTTCGACGTCCGGCAGGCCGAGCAGGGCTCGGGCCTCGGGCCCCGTGTACACCCGGTCCGTCTTCTTGTCCAGCACCGCGATCTGCTTCCGGGCCTGTATCTTCTCCGACTTGCTCAGCTGGTAGAACGCGCCACCGGTGCGATAGGTGTGCCCGGATTCGACGACCCAGTCCCGGATCGCCGCGTCACGGGTCACGGGGATCAGCTGGTACTGCGACGGGTCCACCGGGGTGAGGCCGGCCGCCTTGATGGTGTCCTTGTTGACCGCCTCGGCACCCATGGAGAACACCGCCCGCGATCCCCGGATGCCCTTGGTGCGGCCTACCATGAACTTCTCGGTGGCCTGCTGGATGACCTGCCCGGCCTCCTCCAGGCCCTGTGTGCTCGTCGCGTCCCAGATGGCGATGTTGTCCTTCGGGAAACCGCACTGCATGGCCTCGCGCTTGCCCATCTGGTCCGGCACGAGGACCGCCAGCGTCCAGTTGTCCTCCTGCGTCTCGAACATCTCGGTCACAGCGTCGACCAGTTCACGCGGATCCCTGGCAGGGGAATCCGGGCAGCGATGACTCGCGTTCTCCTGTCCGTCGGTGAGGACGAACGTCAGAAAGCTGTGGTCGCCGTACAGTTGAGCGGTCTGCGCCAGCTCCCGCTGGGACTTCAGCGCGGCCGCCAGCAGGGCCGTCATTCCACCGACCTGGTACAGCTGCTGCAGCGACGGCATCCGCAGCACGTCCTTGTCGTAGATGACGCACTCCACCTCGTCCGCGAAGACGTACACCGTGACGCGCGTTTCCTGGTCCAGCTCCCTCGATCGGCGGGCCAGATAGGAAATCTGCTGGTCGGCGACTTCGACGACCTTGCGGCTCAGATGCGACATGGACGAACTGGCATCCAGCACAAGGGCAACGTGGTTGATGTAGTTCTGGCTTTTGGACATGACGGCTCCCCCTCATCCCGACTCGATGCTCCTACCGTCTCACGCACCACTGACAATCGATCTTGGCTCCCGAGGGGGGCGTCACCCACCGGTCCGGGCCAGTTGCGCGGCGGTGTGTTCCAGCAGCATCTCCAGGGCGGCCGGGTAGGCACTGTGTGGCATGCGCCGGGCGAGGAGCTGTGCCGTGGCGGCGATGTTGGGATGCGAATCGGCCGGCAGGTGGGCGTAGGTGGAGCGCCACATCTCCTCGTCCACGGCACGGGTCTCGTCCGCCAGCGCGAGGGATCCCGCATCGAGCGCGGCGAAGGCGAGACTCTGGTCGATGAACGCGTGGTACACGCGTACGGCCACCGGGTCGGGCAGCCCGGCACCCCGCAGAATGCCGAGAATCGTCTCGTCCACCGCGATCTCACGGGGCCGGCCCGTGACCCGGCTGGCCGTGAGCACGGCCGCCTGCGGGTGCGCAAGGTAGGCGGCATGGATGGCCCGGCCGAGCGCGCGGAGATCGGCGCGCCACTCCCCGGACGCCGTCCAGCCGGCCAGAGCCCGCCCCATCAGCTCGTCGCCGATGGCCCGGGTCAGCTCGTCCATCCCGGCGAAGTAGCGGTAAAGGGTACTGGGGTCGGCGCCCAGCGCGGCGCCCAGGCGGCGCGCGGTCAGCCCGGTGCTGCCGTGCTCGCGCAGGACGCGCAGGGCGGTGTGGACGATCATCTCCTCGCTCAGCACCGTACCGGCGCGTGTGGGCCGCCGGCGCTGGCGTGCCCCCTCCGGCACGACTTGCTTCGCCATGTGTGTCGTCTCTTCCGTCGCCGGCCGTCAGCCGTTTCTCCCGTCGCCGGCCCTTATGCCAACAGGGTTGACCTTACACCTCGGCATCCCGTTGCATCGAGCCCTGCCGGAGGCGTCCGCCTCCCGGAGGGAAGGTGTGTGACATGCGGGTACTTCTGGTGGGCGCGGGCGGTGTCGGCACGGCCGTCACCCGAATCGCGGCTCGTCGTGACTTCCTCGACCGCATGGTCGTGGCCGACTACCACCTCGACCGCGCCGAAGCCGCGGTCGCCGCGCTCAAGGAGCGCAAGGGCCGGTTCGGCGCGCGGCGGCTGGATGCCTCGGACCAGGAAGCGGTCCGCCGGATGCTCATCGAGGAGCGGTGCGACGTGCTGCTCAACGCCACCGACCCGAGGTTTGTGATGCCGCTCTTCCAGGCGTCCCTGGAGGCCGGTGTGCACTACATCGACATGGCGATGTCGCTGTCCTCGCCGCACGCCTCGCGCCCGTACGAGGAGTGTGGTGTCAAGCTCGGGGACGAGCAGTTCGCCCTGGCCCGGCGCTGGGCGGACGCTGGACGGCTGGCGCTGGTCGGCATGGGTGTCGAGCCCGGCCTGTCCGACGTCTTCGCCCGGTACGCGGCCGACGAACTCTTCGACGACATCGAGGAGATCGGCATCCGCGACGGTGCCAACCTGACGGTCGAGGGCTATGACTTCGCGCCCTCCTTCAGCATCTGGACGACCATCGAGGAGTGCCTCAACCCGCCGGTCGTGTACGAGGCGGAGCGCGGCTGGTTCACCACCGCGCCGTTCAGCGAGCCCGAGGTCTTCGACTTCCCGGAAGGCATCGGCCCGGTCGAGTGCGTCAACGTCGAACACGAGGAGGTGCTGCTCATCCCGCGCTGGGTGGATGCTCGTCGTGTCACGTTCAAGTACGGGCTCGGCGACGACTTCATCGCCAAGCTGAGGACCCTGCACGCTCTCGGCCTGGACTCGACGGCCAAGACGACCGTGCCCGGCGGCGACGGGCCCGTGGAGGTCTCCCCGCGGGACGTCGTCGCCGCCTGCCTGCCCGACCCGGCCACCCTGGGGGACCGCATGACGGGCAAGACCTGTGCCGGTACGTGGGTCAAGGGCACCAGGAACGGGGTGCCGCGCGAGGTGTACCTGTACCACGTGGTCGACAACCAGTGGTCGATGCGCGAGTACGGCTCGCAGGCCGTCGTCTGGCAGACGGCGCTCAACCCCGTCGTCGCGCTGGAACTCCTGTCTTCCGGCGCCTGGTCCGGCAAGGGTGTTCTGGGACCGGAGGCCCTGCCCCCACGACCCTTCCTGGACCTGCTCACCGAATACGGCTCTCCCTGGGGCCTGCGCGAGGACCGCTGAGCCGGGGCCGCCGTAGCGTTCAGTTTCACCAGATTGCAACGCCCGACCGCCTGTCGTCGCGTCAAGTGGGGAGGGCGTTGCAATGATTCCTCTGAGCCGTGGCGCGCTGTCCCGCACGAGCGCACGGAACAGCAACGCAGCCGCCCGAGGAGGCCGTTGCCACAACTACGCGCCGGGGAAGCCGACTTGGTCGAGGTAGAGCGGCATCTCGTGGTCCGCGTCGGCCCGGTTGTCCGCCGCCGGGCTGATCCTGGCCGGTTTCCCGCCCGGGCGGGAACGGGGCCGCGGCAGCCGGGGCGGTGCCGGCTCCGGCGCTCAGCAGAGCGGTCGCGGCGGCGGCACACAGACGGGCTGTCCTCTGGGTCCTGCGCATGGTCGATTCCCGGTCGGAATGCACCGATCCTATCGAGCGGGTGGCGTCACCGCAGGTCGGAACGGGCCGTGTCCGCACCTCGCTGCGTCGCGGCCGAACCCTCGCCGGCGGAAGGCAGATGACGTGGGGAAAGCCCACCGGTGGGGGAGGCGACGGGGCTGTGGCGCGGACCGTTTCCGGCGGGGCGGTGGCTGCCACGGCCGTCGGGCTGACCCTGGTGGCCGGGGCGACCGTCTTCCACGGCGGCCAGCGGCGGCGCGAGGCTCGGCGACGGTCGGGCCTGGGCCCGGCGGGGGCGCGGCCGGCCGGGGCGGTGACGGCCGTGTGGGAGCGGCCCCGTTGTCAGGGACCGCCCCCACCTGCCCGGTTCGGTCAGTGCGCCAGCGACAGCAGCGGGAAGGCGACCAGTCCGGGACGGTGCCCGGCCAGCAGGTCGCGGACCTGTTCGCTCAGCCGCCAGTCGTAACCGAGTGACTCGACGGCGCAGCGCAGGCTCACGTACCGGGCGCCGGGATGGCCGGCGCGCTGGACGTGGAGCCAGGCGTCCAGCTCGCTCAGGAAGGCCCTGCCGTCGGTGAGGTCGCGCGCGGCGTGCCGTCGGACGGCCCGCCGGCGCTCACGTTCGACCTCGTTGAATCCATACAGCTTCAGGCTGACGTCCTCCGCGCCCGCCAGGGTGTCGGGGCGGGTGTCCAGCAGGCCCTGGGCGAGGCGGTTGTGGTCCAGGGCCCGTGCGAGTGGCAGGCTCCAGACGCGGCCGCTGCGGCCGGTGAGCGGGATCGGGCCCGCGCCTTCCCTCGTGAGGCAGGGGCCGCGCAGCCCGGCGGCGGCTGCGGCGAGCAGGGTGCTGGCCTCGGACGGATGCCAGCGCAAGACGTTCGCCGCCCAGTCGGGGATGGTGGGGGCGAGGGCTGTGCCGTCGCCGGTGACGCGGGTCAGAAGGGTCGCTTCGGGGACCTCGCCGTCGAGGCCGGGGCCGGCGATGTGCACGGTGGTGCGGACGCCCGCCAACTGGCAGGCCGCGAGCACGAGCGCGTCGGGCAGGGGGCTCGCGAGGGTGGGTTCGTCGCCGTGGGCGAGGATGTCGCCGCCCATGTCCACGACGTCGATGTGGTCGACACCGAGTGCCCGGGCGGTCCGCCCGATCTGGTCGGCGAGTGCTTCGACGCCCTTGCCGGGGTCGAGGAGCGCGAGCCTCGTCGGCAGGTCGCCGGCCAGCCGCGGCAGGGTGGAGCCGCGCGGAGCGACCGGGTGCGATGAGGCGGTGACGAGTGGCACCGGCAGGGTGTGGTGGTCGAGGCCGGTGAAGTCGTGCGGAGCGACAGGGCCGGGGAGCGGATCCACGGTGAGGCGCTCCCAGCCGTAGGTGAGGACGACGGCATCGGCCCCGCCGCCCAGGCTCGCGTGGACGAGGGCGGTACCGATCGGGTCACCGCCGCCTCCTGCCGCGATGAACAGCTCGGTCACGAAGCCGCTCGCGCGGTGCGGATGCCCGAGATGCCGACCGGCGTGCCCATGTGCTTCCGCGCCCGCCTGTTCTGCTCGTGCAGGCGCTCGTAGTACTCGCGGTCCAGCTGGACGACCGTGTCGGAGAAGAACATCCAGGACAGGATGTCGCGGTACTTGAACCCGTCGGGGGTGAGCTGGACACGGCGGCCGAGGCGGCGCAGCAGTCCCGTCTCCTCGGCGGCGTCCAGGATCGGTTCGAACAGGTGGGCCTTGTCCTGGTAGCCGAAGCGGTCCAGCTCGGCGAGGTCCAGGTCGAAGGTGTCCAGGACGAGCCGCTTGCGGATGATCTCCTCGTCGTCGAGGACGAAGCCGGTGACGGGCCGCAGTGTGTGGGCGGTGGCCTTGGTGATGTAGTCGGTGACCTCGGACATGGACGGTTTGACGGAGCCCGCCATGTAGTCGAGGACGCCGGTGTAGGAGCGGGCGCCGACGCCGAGCCCGAGCAGTGGCACACCGTGGAAGGTGAGCACCTTCTGCTTGTAGCCGCCGCGGCCGAGCTTCTTGTAGCGGACGGAGCCTTCCTGGACGTAGCCGTGGTCGGTGAAGACCTGACGGGCGTAGTCGTAGCGCTCGTACAGGTTCGGGGACTGCGCGTACTGGTAGGCGCCGGTCTTGGAGAACCAGGCATCCGGGCGCACGGTGAGGAAGTACGTGCTGATCGTGGCCGGGTTGAGTTTCGCGAGCTCGTCGACGGAGGTCCGCCAGGTGGCGTCGGTCTGGCCGGCGAAGCCCATGATGAGGTCCGTCGACAGGTCCGGCAGGCCCTTGTCGTGCACGATCTCGATGGCCTTGCGGATGACCTGCTCGCCCGCCTGGCCGCGTCCTGCCTCGCGGATCTCCTTCGGCACGAGGGACTGGATCCCGATGTTGGCCCGGGTCAGGCCGAGTTGCAGCAGGCCTTCGAGGGTGGCCGGTTCGTTGACGATCGAGTCCGGCGTGGCCTCGATCGCCACTTCCTCCACGGTGGAGCGCCAGTTGGGGTACACCTCGTCCAGCGTGCCGAACAGCTGCTCGAAGTGCCGCAGGGACAGCAGGCTCGGGGTTCCGCCACCGATGTAGACGGTGCGCAGCCGACGGGCGCGGATGATGTCGGCGTGGTCGCGCAGCTGGGTGCACAACGCGTTCGTGTACGCCGTGTAGACGTCCACGTCCTCGCTGATGACGGTGTACAGGTTGCAGAAGCCGCACTTGTAGCGACAGAACGGCACGTGCAGATACAGGTTGAGCTCGGGAACCTGATACATGCTCAGGTCCTGCCTCCAGGCCTCCTCGGCGGTCCAGGAAGCGTCGAGCGGCCGGTAGGTGGAGCGCGAGGGATAGGAGTAGTTGTACGGCGGGATGACGCCCTGACGGATGTGGTCGGTGAGCTGTGCGGCGTAGCCGGTCACGCGAAGTTGCCCCTCTCGTACACGTGGGACGGTTTGGGTCGTCGCAGAGTCAATCCGCGATCGGCGGCAGGGGCCCAGGTCCGGTACCGACGAAACCCCGGGCCGTTGGGAGCGGGCCCTCCTGTGTGATGGTCCGAAGTCCTCCGGAGCAGTCGCTTCCGCAAAGCCGGACCCCCTAGGATCCGCGTCTCCGCCGACGGCTGGAGCTTGCTACAACCGTTGTCGTGAAATCACCATCCTGCTCCGGTGGTTACGTTCATGGCTCTGGCCCGGCGGGTGCGGTCTACTGCGCGGCGTGAAGAAGATCCTGCTGATCGAAGCGCTCGCAAACTCGGGCCCCTATGTGCTGGATGCCGCCCGGGCACTCGGTGCGCACGTCTTCGTCGCGACCCACGAGGACATCCACGAGAGCTACCCCGCAGCCCTGCGCGACAAGATCCACGGCACGGTGTTCACCGACCTCACCGACCCGGACCGGGCGCTGGCGGACCTGACCGCGTTCGCCGAGGCCACGGGCATCGACGCGGTCGCCGGCTGCTGGGAGTTCTTCACCCCGCTCGTCGCTCATCTGGCCCGGCGCCTGGGGCTGCCCGGCAACGACCCCCGGCGGGCCCGGGCGTGCCGGAACAAGGCGGAGATGGCCCAGGCCTTCCACGCGGGCCAGGTGCCCGCGCCGAGAACGATCAGCGTGCACACGGCCGGACAGGCGGCACATGCCCTCGGCCGCGCCGGCATCGGATTCCCGGTCGTCGTCAAACCCGCCGAGCAGGGCGGCTCCTGGGGCGTCAGCGTGGTCGAGGACCCCGAACAGCTCGACACCGCCGTACAGCACGCCCAGTCCTGGCCGGTCGCCGCCCCGCACGGCCTGCCCATGGACCAGCGTGTCGTCGTCCAGGAGTACGTCCCCGGACCCGAGTTCAGCCTGGACACCGTGGTCTGGCGCGAGGAGTACTTCCACCTGCCCCTGGTCGAGAAGCACACCACCGGCGGCGCCTACCGGGCCGAGACCGGGCACACGTGCCCCGCCGCCCTGCCGCCCGCCGACCTCGCCGCCGTGCGGACGGCCGTCGAACGGGCCCTTCGGGCGCTCGGCATCCGCAACGGCGTCGCCCACACCGAACTCAAGATCCCGCCCGGCCGGGGCCCCGTGGTCATCGAGGTCGGCGCCCGCCTGCCGGGAGACCACCTCGTGGACGTCGTACGCCGCGCCTCCGGCATCGACGAGGCCCGGGCCTACCTCCAGGCCGTCCTCGACGAGAAGCCGGACGTACCCGCGCCCCGGGAAGGGGCCTGCGCGATCCGGTTCCTCACCCCGCCCCGCGCCGGCACCTTCCACGGCGTGACCGTCCTCGGCCGGCACGACGGCCTGGTCGAGCAGGACATCACCACTCCGCCCGGCGCCGCCGTCGGCAGTGCCCACGACAACTCGGCCCGCCTCGGCCACCTGGTCTTCACCGCCCGCACGCCCGCACAGGTCAACGCCGACGCGGCCCACGCACTCGCCCACACCCGCATAGAAGTGAGCTGACATGCAGCGCATCGCCTTCCTCCGGTCCGTCGACATCCAGCGCGCCGACCCCTACATCCACGGCATCGCCCCCGCCCTGGCACAGCTCGGTGCCGAGGCCCGCCTCTTCCACACCCACGGAGACTGCGGTCCGGAGCTGTTCCCGGGCACGAGCGAGCGGCTCGACCCCGCCGCGACCCCGGACGAGTTCGTCGCGCGGGTGCGCGCCTGGGGCGCCGACGCCGCCGTGGCGATCTCCCTGCCGGACGAGAACGCCCTGCGCGACGCCGTCGTCAAGACCAAGCTCGAAGCCCTCGGCATCCGCACCGTCATGACACCCCTCGCCGCCACCCGCGTCCTGTGCGACAAGTGGGAGACCAAGCGCGCCCTGGAGGCGCACGGCATCACCACCCCGCCCGCCGTACTGGTCGACAGCGACCTCCTCAACGACCGGGCGCTCCCGGTCCCGGCCTACCCCGACACCGTCCGCCTCGCCGCTCAGGACCTCGGCTATCCCCTGATGGCCAAGCCGTTGTGGGACTCCACCAGCATGGGCATCGAGTTCATCCCGGACCCGGCCGCCCTCGACCGCCACCTGGCCGCACGCCCCGCGGCGCACGCGGTCCTGGAGAAGTGCGTCAGCGGACGCCTCTGCTCGGTCGACATCGTCGGCGCCGGCGGCCACTACACCGTCATGCCGCTCATCTGGACCGGCACCGCGGGTGGCCCTCCCGCCTTCACGTTCGAAGACCTGCGCTACGTCGACCCCACCCGGGACGACGGCTTCGGGCCCACCGCGCAGCGCCTCGTGGACCTGTGTACGGCACTCGGGGTCGAGGGATCCGTCAACGTCGACATGATCCACGCCGACGGCGTCTACCACGTGCTGGAGATCAACCCCCGCATCGGCGGCGCCACCACCCTGTCGATCGCCGCGAGCGGACTCAACACCTACGCCGCGCTGCTCGACATCCTGGGGGGCGCCTGGCCGACCCGGGCCGGCGCCCCGGCCGAACGCTTCGCGATCGAGTGCCTCACGGCCAACCCCACCCCCGCGCTGCTCGCCGAACTCCGCGCCCGTATCGACCTGGTCACCTGCCACGACCTGATCATCGACGGCCACGACCACGGCGGCATCCTCACGTTCACCGTGAACCCCGGTGACGAACAGCGGGCCGTGAAGGCACTCACCGCGCTGTGCGCACAGAGCGGCTTCATCCCCGCTCCCATGCTCGACAAGATCCGCCGCCTCCTGACCTCCGCGAGCCGGTGAACGTCCCCACCAGCGGGCGATCGGCGCGCCGCCGCACCCGGCCGGGGCGCGGCCGGCGCCGCGCTGATCTGCCGGGCCGTGGCCGGCACGGCGTTCTGGCGGCCCGGGCCGGGCTGCCCGGACTCACCGGAGCGGGCCGCTTCGTCGCCGCTCACACGGTCGACAGCCTCGGCACCGGGCTCGTCTTCGCCTTCACCGTCGTCTACCTCACCCACGCCACCCACCTCTCCCTGGCCGAGATCGGAGCGGCACTCACCCTGGGCAACCTCCTCGCGCTGCCCGCCCCCGCGCTCGGCGGCCCCCTCCTGGACCGCTTCGGCCCGAAGGCGGTCGTCGCGGTCGCCAACCTCGTCTCCGCCGCCGGGTTCGCGGCGTTCCTCGCGGTCCGCTCCGCGTGGCAGATCAGCCTGGCCCACCTCGTCGTCCAGGCCGGCATCAACCTGTACTGGACCGCGGCCCGCAGCCTGGTGCCGCTGGCCTGCGTGCCCGGCGAGGAACGCCTGTGGTTCGGGTTCGTCTCGTCGCTGCGCAACCTCGGAATCGGTGCCGGCGCGGCCGTCTCCGCCACCGCCCTGGCCCTGTTCGGCCCAAGCAGCCTGTACGTCCTCGTCGCCGCGAACGCGGGCACCTTCCTGTGCGCAGCCGCCCTGTTCACGACCTGGAAGCCCGCCAGAGACCCGGGCGCGCCGACCCCGCCGGACGCGCCGGGCCATCCGGGAGACGGCGGCGGACCGGTCCGGCGGGGGAGCTGGCAGGCGGTCCTCCGGGACGGCCGCTACCTCCTGCTCATCGCGGCCAATCTGGCCTTCGTCCTCGCGCAGATGGTCCCGCCAGTCCTGCTCGCCGTGTACGTCACCGGCACCCTGCACGCGGGCGCGTGGATCCCCGGCACCCTCCTGGTCGTCAACACCGCGGCCGTCGCCGTCCTCACCCCGGCCATCACCCGCCGCTCGGCGCGCCACCGTCCGCAGCGCGCGATCGCCGGCGGGTTCGTGGTCGGCGCCGCCTCCTTCGCCCTCTTCGCCGTACCCCTCGCCACAAGGGGCGCGCCCGGCTGGGCCGTGGCCACCGTACTGGTCGTGGCGATGCTGCTGTTCACCCTGTCCGAGATCCTCAGCTCTCCCGCGCTCAACGAACTCTCGGTCGCCTGCGCCCCCGTCGAGGGCAACGGCCGCCACCAGGCCGCCTTCCAGCTCTCCTGGTCCCTCGGCGGCGCCGCCGCTCCCGTCGTGCTCACCGCGCTCCTGAGCCGGCAGCCCGTCCTGCCCTGGCTGCTCCTCGCCTTGCTCAGCGTGCTCGCCGTGCCCGCGGCCCACGCCCTCGTCCCGCCCGACCGGGAGGAACCGCTGCCGTGATCCTCACCCTCGCCCATGACATCAGGGACGTCCCCGCCGCCGCGTGGGACACCCTCGCCGCCCCGGCCGGCCTCTACCTCTCCCACCGGTGGCTCGCCGCCCAGCAGCACGACCCCACCGCCCGCGTCCGCTACGCCCTGGTCCACGACGACGGCCTGCTGATCGCCGCCGCACCGCTGTACGTGGTCGACACCGAACCCAACGCCCTCTACCGCGTGCACGACCTCGTCCCCGACCGCGCACCGGTCAGGACGCTGCTCGCGGGAGCCCGCCGCGGCTACCTCAACGCCCCCCTCCTGCACCCCCGCCTCACCCCCGACCGGCGACGCGAGGCACTGAACAGGCTCGTGGCGGCGGCCGGTTCGCTCGCCGACGCCCACCAGGCGCGGCCCTGGTGGCTGTACGTCTCCGGCACGGTGGCCGCCGAACTCGCCGACGCCTGCGGCACCGAGCCCGTGCCGCTGGGCCAGGACGCCCGCATCCCGCTGCCCGGCAGCACGTTCGACGACTATCTCGCCGGCCTGCCGTCCAAGCGACGCGTCGCCATCCGCCGCGAACGCCGGGCATTCGCCGAGGCCGGATACGACCTGCGCACCCTGCGACTGTCCGAGTGCGCCGACAGCGCCGGTGCGCTGCTCGCCCGGCTCCAGCAGCGGCACGGCCACGAGGCCGACCCTGCCGCCATGGCCCGGCTGCTGCACGACCAGGCCGACGGCATGGCCGACACCGGAGTCGTCCTCGCCGCGTACGCCGACGGCCGTATGGCCGGCTTCAGCCTCTTCTACCGCCACGCGGGCACCGTCTGGCTCCGCGCCACCGGCTACGACTACGCGCGGCTGCGAGGCGCCCACGAGTACTTCAACCTCGTCTACTACCTCCCCGCCGAGCACGCCTACGCCCACGGCGCCACCGCCCTCCATCTCGGCATGGAGTCCCTCCGCGCCAAGACCCTCCGGGGAGCGGTCACGTCGCCGCTCTGGGCGATCGAAGGGGCTCGCGGCCACCAGGAGTAGCGCGCTCGCTACGGCCCGGAGACCGGGCACGGCCGTCGAAGGGGCCGTTCCCGATCACCGGGACTGTTCCGCGGCTCTCAGGGACCAGTGGCCCATTGATCACCGCGCAGCGCGGGACCACGCTTGAAGACGGAGGAAGAACGCTGTCCGTGACCTGACGACATCAGTGGTGGTGAGCGCCATGGCCGTGCCGGACAAGAACGGACCGGTTCCGACCGCACCGCACGCGGATCCCCGGGGAGACCCGTTTCTGCGGACGCAGTTCGCCATGCCGGCCCGCCCCCCGACGTTTCTGCGCCGCGATCGGTTGGCCGCACACCTCGACGAGGCTCTTCTGACACCGTTGACCGTGGTCGGCGGAGCCGCGGGGGCGGGCAAGACGATGCTGGTCGCCGACTGGGCGGCGGCGCGGGACGGGCCCGTGGCCTGGCTCACCGCGCGGGCGGCCGACAAGGGCTGTGGCACCTTCTGGGCGTGTCTTCTCCAGGCGCTGCGCCTGGCCGGCGTGGCACTGCCCATCGAGATGGATGCCCCCGCCGAGGCCGGCCACGTCGACGACGCACTGCTCACACGGCTCGCCGCCGAGCTGAGCGCTCGGGACGCACCCGTGGTCGTGGTGATCGACGAGTACGACCGGGCGAGGGACCCGGAGATCGCGGACCAGCTGGAATCCGTCCTTCGGTACGCGGGCCGCGGCATGCGTCTGGTCCTCGTCACGCGCACCGAACCGCTCCTGCCGCTGCACCGCTATCGCGCGGCCGGCGCCGTCACGGAGATCAGGAACGACGAGCTGGCCTTCACGTCCGGCGAAGCGGCCGAACTGCTCACGCTGCACGGGCTGCACCTCCCCGCCGGCGACGTCGGTGCGCTGGTGGAGCGCACCCGGGGATGGGCGGCCGGTCTGCGGCTGAGCGCGCTGGCCGCACAGGGAGAGCCGGATCCGCAGACGTACCTGAAGGAGTTCGAGGCCGACCGCACCACCATCGCCGACTTCCTGGTGGCCGAGGTGCTCAAACGGCAGCGGCCCGAGACACAGGATCTGCTGTTGCGCATCAGCATCCTCGAACGGTGCTGTCCGGACCTGGCCAACGCCCTGACGGAGCGCACCGACGCCGGACTCATCCTGACCGGGCTTCACCGCGAGAACGCGTTCGTCGAGTACCTCGGGCACGCCTGGTTCCGGCTCCATCCCCTGTTCGGGGAGATCCTCCGTGCCCGTCTGCGGGTGTGCGCTCCCGGGCTGGAAGCCGAACTCCACCGCCGTGCGGCGCACTGGCTGCGGGGCTGTGGTTCTCTCGACGAGACGCTCGGCCACGCGGCCGCGGCGGGCGACTGGGAGTGCGCCGCCGGCGCCGTGGTCGGCGATCTCGCCATCGGGGAGATCTTCACCGGGCTGCACTCGGACGACCTGTCCGAGCTGTTCTCCCACATGGGACCCGAGCCCAGGAGCCCGGCGACCGATCTCGTCCGTGCGGCCCGCGAACTGGCCCGGTGCGAGGTGGAGCGAGGCCTGTGCCGCCTGGAACGGGCGGCACAGGGCCTGGCCGGGAAGAACGGACCGGGCGAGGACGACACCCCCGAACTGGCCGCGGCCCAGCTGAGCCGTGCTCTGCTGGAAGCCCTGGCCGCCCGGCTGACCGGGTCGCCGGCGCGGGCGGAACTGGCCGCCCGGGCCGCGGAGCGGCTGCGGTGCGAGGTGCCCGGACGGCTCCTGGAAGAGCACCCCGAGCTGACCGCTCTCCTGCTCACCCACCTCGGTGCGACCCGGTTGTGGGCCGGGCGCTTCGGGGACGCGCGAGCAGCCCTGACCACGGTGGTCGACTCCGGCAGGGCCGCGTCGACGGCCCAGGCACGCGGGGAGTGCCTGGGCCACCTGGCTCTGATCGACTATCTGAAGGGGTGGCCGGACAGGGCCGAGCGCAAGGCCCGGGCCGCGGTCGCGAACGGGGACCGCCGCGGGTGCCCCCTGGAGCCCGGGCCGGGCCTGGGATACCTGGTGCTGGCGGCGGTGGCCGTCGACCGTGACGAGCTGGACCGGGCCCAGGCGTTCCTGGACGCCGCGGCGGACGCGTCGCACCCGATGCCGGATCCGGTGGCGCAGGCGGGGCGGGCCATCGTCACCGGGCGGGTCCTCCTGGCCCGCGGGGAGACGCAAGCCGCGCTCGAAGCGGTGGAGCGGACGGTCGTGGCCGATGTGGCCTCTCCCTGGGCCGAGGCGCACAGGGCGTCGGTGGCCGCCGCCGCACACCTCGCCGAGGGCAGGCCGGAGACAGCCGCCAAACTGCTGGAGGAGGAGCCCAGCCACGAGCCGCTGTGCCTCGTCGCAGCCGCACAGGCGGAGCTGGCCGCGGGCAGGACCGGCCCCGCGGTCGCACTGCTCGACCGGGTACGGCCACAGGGCCGCCCGGGCCCCGCGGTGACCGTACGGGCCGCACTGGTCAGGGCGCAGGCGGCGGGGACGTCGGGGGACTTCGCCACCCAGCGCAGACTCGTCGCCCAGGCGCTCCGGGAAGCCCGGCGCGGGCGGCTGCGGCGCCCCTTCCACGAGGCCGGACCGTGGCTGCGGCCGCTGCTCGGCACGGTGCCGCTGAGCGCACTGGCCGAGGGCTGGCTCACACCTGGCCCGCCGTCGCCCGGCTGTCCGGCGAGGCCCGGGGAGCGGTCGCCGTTGCCGGTGGTGGAAGAGCTGAGCGTACGGGAACGGGACGTGCTGCGGCGGCTGGCCGAGATGATGTCGACGGAACAGATCGCGGCCGATCTGTGTGTGTCGGTCAACACGGTCAAGACCCACCTCAAGAGCGCCTACCGGAAACTCGCTGTGAACCGTCGTCACGACGCGGTGCACCGTGCCCGCGAGCTGGGGCTCCTATGACCTTGGCGCCCGCCGGAACGCCCTGGCCGCCGGGGGCGCGGCGCGGTGCGGCGGTATCACCTCCCACGGGTGAGGCCCCTCGGTGGCCCGAGGACGGAGGATCGCCCGTACAGGGACCGGCACGTCTGGCCGAGGAAGGTGGGGGAGAGCAGCCGTGCGCTACGAGATTCGCGTTGACGGAGAGATGACGGAGATGCTGGGCAAGGCGTTTCCGGAGCTGGACTACGTGGTGATGTCCGGTCAGACCGTCCTGTTCGGCCTGGTCGTCGACGAGGCGCACCTGTTCGGGCTGCTGGCCCGCTGCCAGTCCCTGGGGTTGCGCGTGCTGGAGATGCGCCAAGCGCCGGAGTGACCTTACTCCGGCGGTCGCCCCTGCTGCCGCAGACCGGCCCGTACCGCGGCCGCGAGCACCCGTACCGCGACGCCCACCAGCAGCAGGCCGCAGATCATCTGGATCATCACCAGCACCTTGCCCGCCTGGGACCGCGCGACGATGTCGCCGAACCCCACGGTCGTGAACGTGCTGAGCGTGAAGTACAAGGCGTCCGTTCTGGTCAACGGCTCGTCGAACGAGCCCGGAACAGCACGTTCGAGCAGGTAGTACGCGCTCGCGAAGAGGACCAGATACGCGGCGACCGTGATGGCCACGGCTTCGACGGCCTTCAGCCGCGGATGGGGCGAGCGCATGATGAGCCACACCTCCCACCCGAAGACCAGGGCCAGGATCAGCAGGCCGCCCGTGAGGAGGAGCGAGGTACCGACCGTGGCGGGTCTGTCCAGCGGCAACAGGTAGTACGCGGCGACCAGGGCGACCGCGATGCACCCCGCCCGGGCGACGGACAGCGCCGCGGCCCGTCGCCTCGGCCGGCCGGAGGGCACCTCGTGCCCTGACGAGGTGTGCTTGTCCCGGGCAACCGCCGGATCGTTCATCTCGTGTCTCTTCGTCCGCTCCACAGCGGGCCTGCCACCTGCCCGCCGTACCACCTCACCGCCGCGGGCCCGGCGCGCGGATCACCCGCCGAGGGTGACGTCGCGCCAGCGCGCCGGCGGCACGCTGGCCCGGTGGGTCTCCCCACGGCCCCGCCGGCCGTCCGGGAGCGCCCGCTTGATCGCCTGACGAGTGACCAGCCCGCAAAGGAGGAGCCATGGCATCCGGTACCGCCTCCGGACCGTCCGGCTCCGGCACGCCCGCGCAGAACGCCCAGACGCTGTCCGCCGAGGAACGCGCGGAGTACGACCGGCTCCGCCGGGCCGCACAGGTACGCCACCGTAACCTGCGCCGCGTGGCCGCCTCGGTCCTCCTGGTGCTGACGCTCGTCTTCTCCCCCCTGGCGGTCGTCGCCGTATGGGTCCACAACACGGTCGCCGACACCGACCGGTACGTGCAGACCGTCGCACCGCTCGCCTCGACGCCGGCCGTGCAGAACGCCCTGGTGAACCGGCTCACCGACCGCGTGGTGGCGCAGGTGGACGTCCAGGCGGTGACGAACTCGCTGACGAAGCTGCTCGCGGACAACGGGGCGCCGCCCCGCGTCGTCGACACGTCCAAGACCCTCACCGGCCCGCTGCGCTCCGCCGTACAGACGGTCGTCCACCGCGTCATCAACCGGGTGGTGACCAGCGACGTGTTCAAGGAGGCGTGGATCGCGGGCAACCGGCGGGCGCAGTCGGCGGTGGTGGGCATGCTCACCGGAGAGGGGCAGGGAGCCCTCAAGGCCCAGGGCGACACCGTCCAGCTGGACATCGGAGTGGTGATCGACCAGGTGAAGAAGCGGCTCGTCGACGCCGGTTTCGAGAAGGCCTCCGCCATTCCGCAGGTCGACCGCTCGGTCACCCTGTTCCGCACCGACAAGCTCGACAAGGCCCAGAACGCGATGCGTCTGCTCGACATCGTCGGCACCTGGCTGCCCGTGCTGACGCTCGCCCTGGCCGCCGCGGCCGTGTGGGCGGCACCCGGGCACCGGGTGATGCTGATCGCCGTCTCCATCGGCATCGGCATCATGATGATCGTGCTGCTCGTGGGCCTGGCGGTCGCGCGCCGCGTCTACCTCGACTCGGTGCCCCCGTCCACGCTGCCCCCCGACGCCGCCGCGGCGATCTACGACACCGTCATCCGCTTCCTGCGCGACAGCGTCCGTATGCTGCTCGTCGTCTCCGTGATCACGGCGCTGGCCGCCTGCCTGTACGGCCCGAGCAGGGCCGCCCGTGCCGTGCGGTCCGTGGCGGAGCGCGGCACCACGGCGGCGGGGCACGCACTGACCCGCGTCGGCGTCCAGACGGGGCACGCCGGACAGTGGCTGGCCCGGCACCGGTCCTGGACCAGTGGCGTCACCATCGGGGCCGGCGTCCTGGCCCTCGTGCTGTGGAACCGCCCGACAGTCGGTGTGGTGGTCCTCGTCCTCGTCCTCGTCCTGGCGGTGCTGACCATCACCGCGGTGCTCGCCGCCGCCACGGGGCGGACCGCCGACGAGCCGCACCCCTCGGTTCCGTGACCGCCGTTCACCCGCCCCGGGTGAGGCCGCACCGTCCCCGCCCCGCGCACGCTGAGGGCAGCGCAGAAAGGACTACCGGGTGCAGACCCGGAACGGAGGAAGCGACATGAGCGCGCAGACCTATCTCGCGTACGACTATCCGGCGCTGAGCGTCTTCTGGTCCATGCTGGTGTTCTTCCTGTGGATCATGTGGTTCGTCCTGCTCTTCCGGGTCGTCGTCGACATCTTCCGCGACGACGCCCTCGGCGGCTGGGGCAAGGCCGCCTGGACGGTGTTCGTCGTCGTCCTGCCCTTCCTCGGTGTCTTCGTCTACCTGATCGCCCGCGGCAAGGGCATGGGCCGCCGCGAGATCGAACAGGCTCGCGCGCAGCAGCAGGCCGTGGACGACTACATCCGCCAGACCGCCCAGGCAGGTGCGCCTGCCACCCGGGCCGACGAGCTGTCCAAGCTCGCCGACATGCGGGCCCATGGCGACATCACCGACGACGAGTTCCGGCGGGCGAAGGAACTGGTCCTCACCGGCGGCGGCGCGTCCCCACGCACCGGAGCCGCCCCCTCCACCACAGCGCGTTGAGCCAGCCGCTCAGCAGAGAATCGAGGCAGCACGATGACCGCCGCACACACCGCAACCACGCCCACCACCAGAGACGTATGGGCCAGCGGCCTGACCGCTTTCGGGGCCGTCATGCTGGCGCTCGCCGGGCTTCTGGACATCTTCCGCGGCATCATGGCGATCGCCCATGACGACGTCTTCCTCACGACACGCAACTACGTGTTCCGCTTCGACCTCACGGGCTGGGGCTGGGTGCACCTGGTCCTGGGCGTCGTCGCGGTCGTCGTCGGACTCGGACTGCTCAAGGTCGCCGCGTGGGCCAGGGTCTGCGGAGTGGTCATCGCGTCGCTCATCATCATCGCCAACTTCCTGTCGCTGCCGTACTACCCCATCTGGTCGATCGTGTTGATCGCCTTCTCCGCGCTCATCATCTGGGCGCTGTGCGTGGTGCGGGAGGAGGGCACCTCCGGCCTGCTGGACTGAAGGACGGGCTCAGGAGCTACGGAAGTCCGCGCCGTCCGGATAGGTCACATGGGTGCAGCCGCGCTGCTTCGTGATGGTGTCGACGTACGCGCGGAACAGTGTGGAGAGCGTCCGGGGGCCGAGCACGTCGTCGTAGGTGTAGCTGGCGGTGAGGGTGTGCAGGGCGGGCTTGCCCGCGCAGACGGAGGCGGCCCACCAGGCGCCGCTCGCGTGGCCGGCCGTTCCCGGCCTGATGGTCTCGCCCCTTCCGCCGAGGGTGTCGTGTCCCACAGCGCGAGCCTCCGCGCCGAAGTAGGAGGCGGCGGTGTGGAGCCACCAGGGGGAGTGGGTGAGCGCGCTGCGGGCGTAGGCGCGCTTGTCCTCGTCCAGCCCGGCGGCGATACGGCCCACCTGGTCGGGGCCGACCGCCAGCAGGCAGCTCTCGATCGGGTTCGTGTCCCGGACGGGTACGGCGAGGGCGCGGTCGGGCAACCTGCCCTGCCCCTGGCGCTCGATGCGCCGGGCGAACCAGCGGCACGAACCACCCACGGCCCGCGCGGGGCGAAGGGCGGACGGCACGGCTGCCAGCTGGTCGTCGGGCAGGGCGGGCAGCCGGGTCCGGCAGCCGATCCGCGCGGTGAGGACCTCGGTGGCGGAGTGTGCGATACGGGCGAGGCGCTGACGGTCCGCTGCGGAGACGTCCTCGTAGTCGGCCCGCGCGGTGACGTGCAGCAGCCCGGGAGCCGTCGCGCGGCTGCCGGGACCGCACTCGGCGCGGACGGTGGTGTACCCGTTGCCGTACCAGCCCAGGGTGCCGTCGCCCATGGGTGATGACTCGGGGCGCCGGTCGGCGACAGCGGTCACATCGGCTTTCTGGCCGCCGTCGCCGGTCATCGTGTAGAACGGCTCGAGCCGGCTGTCGTCACCGATCCGGTTCAGCGGCGCGTAGGTGTCACTGCTCTGGACCACCAGGGTGAACAGGCTCGTCGTCCTGCCCGGCCCGGGAACCTTGTACACCGTGCAGGAATCGGGCAGCTGACGTGCGTCGAGCCTGTCGTAGTCGCCGGCCTTCGCCCGGACCATGCCACCCTGCAGGTCCATCACCGCGGCTCCGGACACGAGCCGGTCGCACGCCGCGCTGATGTCGCGTTCGCTCACGGCGCGGTCGCGTACGTCGTCGACCGTCAGCCAGCCCGCGTACAGACTCAGCCCGATCCCGCCCCACGCCGTCCAGCGCCACAGCCTGTTCCACCCCGTGTGCACCGCATTCCCCCCGTCCGAGCCCGTCCCCACGATCACCGCCGCGCTGGGCACCGAGCGTAGATGCCCGGCCTCGGGGCGGTCGACGCAGGGCAGCCGGGGACCACGGACCTGCGCCCGGCTTCCACGAAACGACACACCGCCTCAGTGCGTACGGCCGGGTTCGGCTCTCCTCACCGCCACCGAGGCGACGGAACCTCCGCCGTTTGCCCCGCGGATTGAACAAGCGCTTAGTAAGATGGCGGCTGGTGCGTGGCGGCAGGAAGGGGGCAGTGGTGGCGACGTCGCAAGCCGAGGCCTTCTACGAGCGGGAGGCCGACGACCGGTTCCTGCCCACCGCCTACACCCGGGGGCCCTGGGACGCCGATTCCCAGCACGCCGGCCCGCCGGCCGCGCTGCTCGCTCTGGCCGTCGGGCAACGGCCGGGCGCACGGCCCGACACCCGGGTCGTGCGGCTCACGTACGAGATCATGCGCCCGGTTCCCATACGGCCGCTGACCGTGGTCACACGCGTGCTGCGCGCCGGGCGCAGCGTCGAACTCGTGGAGGCCGTGCTGACCCCCGACGGGGGTCGGGAAGTGATGCGGGCGACGGCTCTGCTGATGAAGACCGTGCCGGACTCGGTACCGCAGGTGTCGCCGGGCCGGCAGGTGCCCGGCCCCTCGACCGCGCCCCCGGCGGCGTTCTTCCCGGTGCCGTGGGAGCAGGGCTACCACACCGCCATGGACGTGCGCTTCGCGGCCGGGTCGTTCCTGGAGCCCGGTCCGGCCACCGCGTGGATGCGGATGAGGGTCCCCCTCGTGTCGGGGGAGGAGATCACGCCGCTCAGCCGTGTGCTGACGGCTGCCGACTCGGGCAACGGCGTCAGCGCCGAGCTGGACTTCAGCCGCTACGTCTTCGTCAACGCCGACCTCACGGTCGGCCTGCACCGCCATCCCGTGGGGGAGTGGGTGTGCCTGGACGCCCGGACGATGGTGGACGGTGCGGGCGTCGGTCTGGCCGAGGCGGCCCTGCACGACGAGAAGGGGCCGCTCGGCCGCAGCACCCAGAGCCTCTACGTGGCCGCGCGCGGCTGAGGCCGCGGGGCGGCCGTCTGCGGGTGCCGGAGCGTGCCGAAAGGGGCGCTGACGGGTGATGCACCCCACGAGACCGAGGTCACGTCCTATCGGCGATCGTAGGGCCGCCCCGCCCCGAACAGGCGAGCAAACCGCCTGAACGCCTAATTTTGGACATTTCTCCGTAGTCGGGTAGTACGTCACATTCTTGCCACGGTTTCTGTGCGGCGCTAACCATGTTTCTCGTTGCCGGGAGCCGCGGGACGCACCGGGCCCAGATCCTCAGGCCCGCCCACGGTCCCCTGCAGCACGGGGCCTCGCCCCGACGCCCTACGGGCCGCGACCGACATCCGGCCGGCGCCTCTACGACGTCCCCACAGGAGAGACCCCTTCATGACCGCGATCACCGCCACCCGCCGCCTTGCCCGCCTCCGCACCCTCGCCCTGACCGGCATCGCCACGACCGGCGCCGCGACCGTTGCGCTCACCCTGATGCCGGCGTCCGCGCAGGCCGCCGAGGCGCCGCAGGCGAACACCGTCCACAAGGTGGCGGCCACCTCCAGCGACACCCACGCGGGCCCCAAGGGCACCACCGGTACCGCGGGGACCCTCGACGGCTGGATCAAGCAGTCCCTGGCCATCATGAAGGCCAAGGGCATCCCCGGCAGCTACGAAGGCCTCAAGCGCAACATCATGCGAGAGTCCGGCGGCAACCCCAACGCCCAGAACAACTGGGACGTCAACGCGCAGCAGGGCACCCCGTCCAAGGGCCTGCTCCAGGTGATCGACCCCACCTTCAACGCGTACCACGTCAACGGCACGGCTCACAGCGTCACCGACCCGGTGGCGAACATCACCGCAGCCGCCAACTACGCCGCGCACCGCTACGGTTCCATCGACAACGTCAACTCCGCGTACTGACGCGCAGCCCGCACGCCCGGGCAGCAGCGCCCCTCCACCACGGTGTCGTGGGCGGGGCGCCGCCCGCCACGGCCGCCACCCGCGCCGCGTCCGACGCAGACGATCACGAGCCTCAGTGTGGGAATCCCCGACCGGGGCACCGGAAATGCTGAGGCGTTCCGCTGACCTGCGGACTCGCACCCGAGGGTGTGGGAGGGCACATGGATGTGCTGGCCCGGCTGGACCGGTATCAGAGACGGCACCGGTGGGCGGGGGTGCCGCTCGCGGTCGTGTACAAGTTCTTCGACGACCAGGCCACCTACCTGGCCGCGCTGATGGCCTACTACGGCTTCGTCTCCCTCTTCCCGCTGCTGCTGTTCCTGGTCGCGATCCTCAGCGCCGCCCTGCACGGCAATCCGCAGCTGCAGCACTCGATGCTCCACTCGGCGCTGAGCCAGTTCCCGGTGATCGGTGACCAGCTCGGCCACAACATCCACTCGTTCCGCGGCAGCGGAGCCGCCGTCGTCGTGGGCATCACCGGCAGCGTCTACGGAGCCCTCGGGATCGCCCAGGCGGTCCAGCACGCGCTGAACAAGATCTTCGCAGTGCCGCGGCACGCCCGTCCCGACCCGCTGCGCTCACGGGCGAGGGGCCTGTACTTCCTGCTCCTGCTCGCCGCGGGACTCTGTCTGACGACGGCACTGGCCACCGCCTACTCCGCTGCCACCCTCTTCGGGACACGCCAGGCCACCGGCGTCAGGATCGCCGTCGGGGTCGTGGGAGTCGTCCTCAACGCCGCTCTCCTCCTGCTGAGTTACCGGCTCATGACCAGAAGGAGACTTCCGCTGCGCGTGACGTACGGGCCGGCCCTGGGAGCCGCGTGCGCCTGGCAGGCACTGCAGTGGGGCGGCTCCTACTACGTCGGGCATGTGCTGCAGGGTGCCACCGCGACCTACGGGATGTTCGGCATCGTGCTCGGCCTGCTCGCCTGGATCTACCTCGCCGCCACGGTGTACCTCGCCGCGGCGGAGGTCATCGCCGTGCGCTGCCTGCGGCTGTGGCCGCGCAGCCTGCTGACACCCTTCACCGACCACGTCCACCTCGCCACGGGCGACCTGCGCGCCTACCGCTCCTACGCCGCCACCGAGTCCTTCAAGGGCTTCGAGAAGATCTCCGTCCGCTTCGGCGAGCCGCCACCGCCGGCCGTCGGCGACAAGGGACCCCCCTGACCGGCAGGCGCGCCGAGAGCGGCCGCCGTCTCGCGGGCGTTCCCGCGATCCCCGGCTACAGCGGTGCCGGGGAGGAAGCACCCGGGACCAGCAGGCGGGGGGTGCCCGTGCCGTCCGCGGGCACGCTCCACAGGTCGCTGCTGCCGACCGTGCCGTTGGCGGGGAGCGCGTAGGCGACGGTGCGGTTGTCCAGCCAGGTGGCCTGGTCGTCCACGCTGTGGCGCTCCGCGAGCGCCGTCTCGTGCAGGGTGCGCAGGTCGAGGACGTACTCGTGCCAGAGGGCGGCACCGGACAGGACCCGCTTCTTGTAGGCGACCCGGGTCCCGTCCGGGGACAGCGAGGGACACTCCACGTTCCGGGCCAGGGTGGTGACCGTGCGTCGGGACAGGGAACCCCGGACCAGGTAGGTGCGGTCGGCGGTGTTGAGGGTGGCGTAGAAGGTGTCGTCGTCGGAGGCGAAGGTGACGCCCCAGAAGTTGATGTCCGAGGCGTGGTAGAGCTTGCCGTCCTTGACGACGGAGAACGTCTCCAGGCTGGGAGTCAGCCGCATGGTGCGGGCGTCGAGGATCGAGGTCCGGGTGGAGAAGAAGGCGGACGAGTAGGACTCGCCGGAGACGAAGACGGTCCAGGCGACGAAGCGGCCGCTGGGCGAGACCCGAGCCCGGCTGGGGGTGCCCGCGAGCGGGAACGTGCGCCGGGTGCGCAGGCCGGCGTCCAGCAGCAGGGCGCGGTCGCTCTGTCTGAGGACGCCGGGGTTGGACTGGAGGCAGATGCCGGTGCCGGCCGCCGCGTAGAAGCGCGCGCACCTCAGGTCCGCGGCGGTCCGCCCGGCCTGCGGGTCGCTGGACGGTACCGAGGCGACCGCGGTGCGGTGCGGGCCGGGGGCCGCGTTGACGAACAGCAGGCGGCTCTTCTGGTCCAGCGTCAGCTTGCCCGCGCTGACGGCGGGGCCGCCTGTCTGCGGTCGGTCCGCCCGGTCCGCGCGGGCCGCGGCGTGCAGGACCACGCCGGTGGCCAGTCCCGCGAGGAGCAGGACCGCCGCGACGAGCAGGAACAGGCGGCGGCGCATCGAGGTCATCCGGATCCCTGTGTTTCGTGGAGGCGTGGTGGTCATCGGGTCCTGTCCGCCGGCCGCAGCACCAGGCCCGCGACGGCGGCGCAGCACAGCAGGCCGGCCGCCGAGCCGGCCAGTGCCGGGCCGTCTCCCCACACCGTCCAGGCGGCGCCGAAGGCCAGCGAGCAGCAGAACCGCGCCAGCGCCTGGCTGGTGCCGACCAGGGCGAGACCGCTGGCGCGCAGCCGCTCGGGCACGATGCCGCAGAGCGCGGCCGGGAGCACCCCGTCGGTGCACGCGTAGAACGTGCCGTGCAGGGCGAGGACGAGAGGAGGCAGGACCGGTGCGGCCGGGGCCCACAGCAGGAGCGCGTAGGCGGCGAGCAGGCCCGCGTGTCCGGCGAGGAACACGGTGCGCCGCCCGATCCGGTCGGCCAGCGCGCCGAGGGGCACGGCCAGCAGCAGGAACACCACGGCGGTGCCCAGCGGCAGCAGCGTGAACCACTCCTCGCCGACCCCCGCGCGCCGCTGGAGGAGCAGGTAGACGAAGGCGTCGCTGACGGTGGTCAGGCCGAGCAGCGCGGCACAGCAGGCGAGCGCCCGCAGCCGCGGCAGCCGCAGCAGTGCCAGCGCCTCGCGTACGCGGACGGGCTGCTTGCCGTCCGCCACCCCCGGCGCACCGTGACCCCTGCCCGGTACGAACAGCACCAGCACGAGCACGCCGAGCGCGGCGACGCACGTGCTCACGCCGAACACCGCGTCGTAGCCGTCGGCCGCCGCGCGCAGGATGAGGAAGGCCGCCAGCGGGCCGAGCATCGCGCCGGTGGTGTCCATCGCCCGGTGCACGCCGAAGGCCCGGCCCTGGTCCCCGGCCGGTGTCGACAGGGAGATCATCGCGTCGCGCGGGGCGGTGCGCAGGCCCTTGCCGGTCCGTTCCAGGGCGAGGACGCATCCGAGCGTGCCGAGGCTGCCGGCGAGCAAGAGCAGCGGCTTGCACAGCGCGGACAGCCCGTAGCCGAGCCCGGCCATCAGCTTGTGGTTGCGCACCCGGTCGGCGAGGTGACCGCCGGTGAGCTGGACCAGGGCGCTGACGCCGTTGTAGACACCGTCGAGGGTGCCGAACCCCAGCGGGCTGAACCCGAGCGTGGTGACGAGGTAGAGCGGCAGGACGGCCGTGACCATCTCCGAGGAGACGTCGGTGATCAGGCTGACCGCGCCCAGCACGAGCACCAGCGGAGCGACCTTGGGCCCCGGGCCGCGTCCTCGGCCCTGCTCGGCGTCCGCCCCCGGCGGCGTGGAGCGGTCGGTGAGATACATGGTCGAGGACTCCCGGTGGCGATGCGGATCAGGACTGCCTGCTGCTCTCGTCCCGGAGCCAGGTGCCGAAGTCCTGTGCCCGGATGGCCTTTCGGGCTCCCCGCCGGGCGACGGCCGCGGCCGCGACGAAGACCACGACACCGGTGAACAGCTTCGGCTCCCCGCGCAGCACGGCCAGCAGATCCGCTCTGCTCGTGCGCGCCGAAGGTTCTTCGGGTCTTCGCTGCTGTTCGGCTCGTCGGTGTTGTTCGACCTGGGCGGTGGACACCGCGGCGCGGATCCGCCGCTTGACCAAGTCCCGCCACGTGCGCGGCGGTTGCACCACGACCCTGGCCGTGCCGACCACGAGCCGCTCCCGGGGGGTGAAGGCCAGGGACGCGGCCAGGTCGTCCGCCATCAGCGGCGGCAGTGCGGCGATCCGGGCGTGTCCGGCCTTGGAGACCGCTATGACGCCTCGGCCGAACAGCCCCTCGCGTACGGCGGGCAGCCGCTGCCACACCCGGTAGTAGGCGCGCACCCGCCACGCGCAGGCGGTCAGCGGGATCTGCCGTGCGGGGGCGGTGGCGAGAACGCCGGAGGCGTCGTCCCGCAGCGGCTCGGTCAGCGCCCGTACGTCAGCGGCTGTGATCACGACATCGGCGTCCACATACAGGCGGGGGAAGCCGCGCGCGTGATCGTCGCCGGTCCGCAGGGCAACATGTTTGGAGGGGACGGGAATCTCGACGACCCGGACGCGCGGGGCGCGTGCGGCCGCGATCCGTGCGGTGTCGTCCGTGCAGCCGTTGCACACGACCACGATGTCGGTCTCGGTCTCGGAGGAATCGGCCAGCAGCGCGTCGAGGAGCCGGCCGATGACCCGTGCCTCGTTGTGAGCCGGGATCACGATGCTCGTCACGGGGGCAGTATGCAGCCAATATCGCTCAGGCGATGCGTGTTTCGTCCAACTGTTCCCGTGACTGCGGCTGGTGGTCTAGATTGAGGATCGCCGGACCGGTTTGGGTGGGGAACGTGACCGCATGTCACGGTCCGGCGCGATGAACGGTTTTTGCACTGTCAGTACCAGCATGCTGGGGGCATGAAGGCGGTTGGGGAACCGCCGAAGCCCTCTCGCTTTCCAGTGCCGCTGTGTCGAGGGCACTTCGGTCAGGGTAGCCGTGCATGTGGGGGGAGGCATGACCATTGAGGTCACGCATGAGCAAGTGGTTGTGGAACACAGACGTCTACAAGGTCGCCGAAGACGCTGGGAGCACAGATACCGGATCGTTCTGCTGGTCGCGGACGGGTTAGCGGCCGCTGCCGCGGCCTTCCTGATCCACGCGGCCTACGGCCGCTGGGCGGTGGCTGTGGTGCTGCCTCCGATGTGGATCGTCGCCATGCTCGCCCATCGCACCTACGACCGCAGCACTCTGGGCCTGGGGGCCGAGGAGTACCGGCGGGTGCTGCGCGGCGCAGTCGCCCTGCCGGCGCTGGCCGCGGTCGTCTACTGGCTGTTCATGCACGATTCGGACTTCCTTCATGACATGACCATGGCTGCGGTGCCGGTCACCGCGATCGCCCTGCCGGTCCGCTACACACTGCGCCGTCGCCTGCACCGACGATGGGCGCGGGGCCGGGACCGCAGTGCCACGCTCCTGGTCGGTCCGGCGCGCGGCGTCGTGGAGCTGGTCGCGGTGCTGCGGCGCGGCGGCGTACAGGAACTTCAGGTCGCCGGAGTGTGTCTGAGCGATCCCGAAAACGCCGGGGAGACACGCAAGTTGGGGATCCCCTTCCTCGGTGGCCTGGGCGACATGAACGACGTGGTCCGGGCTATCGGGATCAGCACCGTGGTGGCGCTGCCGGTAGCCGAATCCGATGCCACCGCGCTGCGCCGGATGTCCTGGACGGCCGCCGTACAGGGTGTCGAGTTCCTGCTGGCCCCCGTGCTGAGCGATGTGTCCGCCGCCCGGCTCGCGGTACGGCCCACCAACGGGGTGCCGCTGATGCGGATACAGGCGCCGAACCTCTCCCGGACCTCCCGGCTGCCCAAGGAACTGCTCGACCGGACACTCGCGGCGGCCCTCCTGGCGGTCCTCGCGCTCCCCATGCTGCTGGTCGCCCTGATCGTCCGGCTGGACAGCTCCGGGCCGGCGTTGTTCCGGCAGCAGCGGGTGGGCCGGTACGGCGACCACTTCACCATGCTCAAGTTCCGTACGATGCGGCCGGATTCGGAGGCGCTCAGGGCGGAGCTGGAGCACCTCAACCAGAACAGCGACGGGCTGCTGTTCAAGGTGCGGGAAGACCCACGGATCACCCGGGTCGGATCGGTTCTGCGCCGCAGCTCGCTCGACGAACTGCCGCAGCTCATCAACGTGGTCAAGGGCCATATGTCGCTCGTCGGCCCCCGCCCACCGCTGCCCGAAGAGGTGGAGGGGTACACGCCGGACATCAAGCGCCGGTTGCTCGTCAAGCCCGGCCTCACCGGACTGTGGCAGGTCAGCGGCCGATCCGACCTGCCCTGGGAGGAAGCGGTCCGGCTCGATCTCGGATACGTGGACAACTGGTCGATGGGCCTCGACCTGTCGATCTTGGTGCGCACCGGGTCCGCGGTGGTGCGAGGAACGGGGGCGTACTGATGGATCGAGAAAAGAGGACCACAGTGGAGCAGGAGCCGTGGGGTGTCGCGGTCGTCGGGGCCGGCTACTGGGGCCCCAACCTCGTCCGCAACTTCCAGGCCAGCGAGCGGTTCCGGCTGCGCTGGCTGTGCGACCTCGACGTCGAGCGGGCCCAGCGGGTCCTCGGCGGATACTCGACGGTGCAGGCCACCGCGGACTACGCGGCCGTCCTCGCCGACCCTTCGGTGGCCGCCGTCGCCGTGGCCACGCCCGCGGGCACCCACCTCGACATCGCCCTGGCCGCCCTGCGCGCCGGCAAGCACGTCCTGGTGGAGAAGCCGCTCGCGGCGACGTACGCCGACGGTATGCGCCTGGTGACCGAGGCGGAAGAGCGTGGGCTCACCCTGATGTGCGATCACACCTACTGTTACACGCCCGCCGTGGGCCGCATCCGGGAACTGGTCCGCTCCGGCGAGCTCGGCGAGATCCACTTCGTCGACTCGGTCCGGATCAACCTCGGACTCGTCCAGAAGGACATCGACGTCCTGTGGGACCTGGCCCCGCACGATCTGTCCATCCTGGACTTCATCCTCCCCGACCACGTCGAGCCGGTCGCCGTCGCGGCCCACGGAGCCGACCCGATCGGCGCGGGACAGGCCTGCGTGGCCTATCTGACGCTCCAGCTCAACACCGGCGCCATCGCCCACGTGCACGTCAACTGGCTGTCGCCGACCAAGGTGCGGACCACCATGGTGGGCGGTGCCAAACGCACCCTGGTCTGGGACGACCTCAACCCCCTGCAGCGCGTGGCGATCTACGACCGGGGCGTGGACCTGGCCTCGCCCCAGGAGATCGGCGCGGACGAACGCCGGGACATGCTCGTCTCGTACCGCTCCGGAGACATGGTCGCGCCCGCCATCGGCGAGAAGGAGGCGCTGCGCGGCATGGTCGACGAGTTCGCCGACGCGATCAGGGGACGCCGGGCGCCGCTGACCGACGGCCGGGCGGGCCTGCGCGTGCTGGACGTGCTGGAGGCGGCCTCCCGGAGCCTTGAGTTCCGGGGCGCGGTCGTCGGCCTGCGGGCCGGGCGTTGACAGCCGTAATCCATGAGAGGGAAGTGCAGTTGAGCAGCGTACGAGGCAAGAAGATCCTGGTCACCGGGGGAGCGGGCACCATCGGCTCCAACCTGGTCGACCTCCTGGCCGAGGGCGGCGCCCGCGAGATCGTCGTACTCGACAACTTCGTGCGCGGACGGCGGGCCAACCTCGCCCAGGCCCTCCCCAGCGGTGCCGTGGAGATCGTCGAGGGCGACGTCCGCGACGCCGAAACGGTACGGAAGGCCACCGAGGGCGCCGACGTGGTGTTCCATCTCGCCGCGATCCGCATCACCCAGTGCGCGGAGGAGCCACGGCTCGCCAACGAGGTCCTGGTCGACGGCACCTTCAACGTCCTGGAGGCGGCGGCCGAGGAGGGCGTGGCCAAGGTGATCGCCTCGTCCTCGGCGTCCGTGTACGGCATGGCGGAGGACTTCCCGACGACCGAGCGCCACCACCCGTACAACAACGACACCTTCTACGGCGCCGCGAAGGCCTTCAACGAGGGCATGCTGCGCAGCTTCCACGCCATGTACGGCCTGGACTACGTGGCGCTGCGCTACTTCAACGTCTACGGCCCGCGGATGGACATCCACGGCCTCTACACCGAGGTGCTCATCCGCTGGATGGAGCGCATCGAGGCGGGCGAGCCGCCGCTGATCCTCGGCGACGGCACGCAGACCATGGACTTCGTCGACGTACGCGACATCGCCAGGGCCAACGTCCTGGCCGCCGAGTCGGACCTCACCGACGAGGTGTTCAACATCGCCAGCGGCACCGAGACCTCGCTGAAGGAGCTCGCCGAGGGCCTGCTGGAGGCGATGGGGGCCTCCGGCCTGGAGCCGGTGCACGGGCCCGCCCGCGCGGTGAACGGGGTGACCCGCCGCCTCGCGGACACCTCGCGGGCCGCAGAACGGCTCGGGTTCACGACGGACATAGACCTGCGCACGGGGCTGCGCGACCTGGTGCGGTGGTGGCGCACGGAGCGGGAGACGGCCAAGTGAGCACCGACCGCGTCCCGGTGATGATCCCCTGGCTCGGCGAGGAGGAGGCCCGGGCCGCCTCCGAGGCGGTGCTGTCCGGATGGGTCGCCCAGGGTCCCCGGGTCGCCGCGTTCGAGCGGGCCTTCGCGGAGCGGGTGGGCGCCGAGCACGGCATCGCCGTCAGCTCCTGCACCACCGCCCTGCACCTGTCGCTCGTCGCGCTCGGCCTCGGGCCCGGCGACGAGGTCGTGGTGCCCTCACTGTCGTTCATCGCCACCGCCAACGCCGTCCGGTACGTCGGCGCGGAGCCGGTGTTCGCCGACGTCGACCTCGCCACCGGCAACCTGACCACGGCCACCGTGGACGCGGTCCGCACCCCGCGCACCCGGGCCGTCCTGGCTGTCCACCAGGGCGGCGTACCGGCCGACGTACCGGCCCTGCGCGCCGCCTGCGCCGACTGGGACCTGCCCCTGGTCGAGGACGCGGCCTGTGCCGTCGGCTCGACCGTCGGTGGCAAGCCGGTGGGGCACGGTGCGCTGCTCGCCACCTGGTCCTTCCATCCCCGCAAGCTCGTCACCACGGGCGAGGGCGGCATGATCACCACGGACGACGCCGCCTGGGCGGCCCGCCTGCGCCGGCTGCGCGAGCACGGCATGAACGCCTCGGCGGTGGACCGTCACGTGAGCAACAAGCCGGTACTGGAAAGCTACCTGGAGGTCGGCTTCAACTACCGGATGACCGACATCCAGGCCGCGGTCGGCCTGGTCCAGCTCGGCAGACTCGACGCGATGATCTCCCGCCGCCGCGAACTGGCCGCCCGTTACGACGCGTTGCTGCACGACATCCCCGGCCTCACCCCCGTGCGCGACCCCGCGCACGGGCAGAGCAACTTCCAGTCCTACTGGGTGCTGTTGGACGAGGGCTTCCCCGCCGGCCGGGACGACCTGCTCGCCGCGCTCGCCGAGGCCGGCGTCTCCGCCCGCCGCGGGATCATGGCCGCGCACCTCGAACCCGCCTACGCCGGCCACCCCAGGGCGCCGCTGCCGGCCACCGAGCGGATCACCCGCGACTCGCTGATCCTGCCGCTGTTCCACACGATGACCGAGGCCCAGCAGGACCGTGTCGTCGCGGCGCTGCGCGAACAGGTCCGAAGATGAGCGGGCTGCTGATCGTCGGCGCGGGCGGCTTCGCCCGGGAGACCGCACAGGCCGTACGGGACGCGGCCGACCTGGAGCTGCTCGGGCACCTGGACGACAACCCCGCGCTGCACGGCACCGAGGTGGACGGCGTGCCCGTGCTCGGCGGTGGTGACCTGGTCCACGACCTGCCCGACGCCCGGGTCGTGATCTGCGTGGGCCATCCCGGGGACTACGCGGCCCGCGCCCGTCTGGTCCGCCGGTTCGGCCTGCCCACGGACCGCTACGCCACGGTGATCCACCCGACGGCGGCCGTGTCGGCGACCTCGCGGGTCGGGCCCGGCTCGGTCCTGCTCGCGCAGTGCGTCCTGACCGCCGCCGTCCGGGTCGGCGCCCATGTCGCCGTGATGCCACAGGCCGTCCTCACCCACGACGACGTGGTCGAGGACTACGTCACGATCGCGGCCGGCGTCCGCCTGGGCGGGGGAGTACGGCTGGAGCGCGGCGCCTATGTGGGCTCGGGGGCCCTGGTCCGGGAGGGCACGACGGTCGGCGCCTGGTCGCTGACCGGTATGGGGAGCACCGTGCTCGGCGACGTTCCGCCCGGTGAGGTCTGGGCGGGCAGCCCGGCCCGGCGGCTGCGCGAGGCGGCCGCTCCCGCGCTTGACGAGCTTGCGACGCGAACAATGGGGGGACCCGTCCGATGAACCAGATTCCGCTTGTCGACCTCAAGGCGGCCCACGCGGAGGTCGCCGAGGAGGTACGCGCCGGATTCGACCGTGTCCTGGCCGACACCGCGTTCATCGGAGGCGACGAGGTCCGTCACTTCGAGCGGGCGTACGCGGACTTCGGCGGCGTCGCGCACTGCGTGGGCGTCGCCAACGGCACCGACGCCCTCGAACTCGCCCTGCGCGCGGGCGGGATCGGGCCCGGCGACGAGGTCGTGGTGCCCGCCAACACCTTCATCGCCACCGTGGGCGCGGTCGCCAGGACCGGAGCGCGACCGGTCCTGGCGGACTGTCTGCCCGACAGCGGTCTGCTCGACCCCCGGGCCGCGCTGGACACGATCGGCCCGGCCACCCGCGCTGTCGTACCCGTGCACCTGTACGGGCAGATGGCCGACGTGACGGCACTGGCCGGCCAACTGCCCGACCGCGTACGGGTCGTCGAGGACGCCGCGCAGTGCCAGGGCGCGACCCGCGACGGCCGGACGCCGGGCAGCGGCGGGATCGCGGCCACCAGCTTCTACCCGGGCAAGAACCTCGGCGCCTACGGCGACGCGGGCGCGGTGCTGACCGACGACGGGGAACTGGCCGGCCTGGTACGGGCGATCGCCAACCACGGCGGCGTCGCCAAGTACCGCCACGACGTCCCCGGGTTCAACAGCCGTCTCGACGGGCTGCAGGCCGTCGTCCTGCGGGCCAAGCTGGCGCGGCTCGCGGACGGCAACGCCGCCCGGCGGTCGGCCGCGGCACGCTACCACGCCCTGCTCGCCGGCCTGGCGGCCACCGGCCGCGTCGTGCTCCCGACGACGACGCCCGGCAACGTCCACGTCTGGCACCTGTACGTCGTCCAGGTCACCGGCGCGGACCGCGACGACATCGTCGGCAAGCTCAACGCCGAGGGCATCGGTGCGGGGGTGCACTATCCCACCCCGGTCCACCTCACGCCGGCCTACCGCCGTCTCGGCCACTCCCGGGGCGACTTCCCGAACGCCGAGAAGGCGGCGGAGCGGATCCTCTCCCTTCCGCTGTTCCCGCAGATCACCCCCGACCAGCAGCAACGGGTCGTCGACGCGCTCACCGACGCGCTCCGCGGCTGACCGGTCCCCGCTTCACCGCTCCACCACGACCTCACGGGTCGATCCCGCACAGCACCGCTGAGAGGTACACATGAACACATGGAGCAGACGGATCCGGGGCATCCGCCTCGCCGTCGTGGCGGCATTGATATGGGCGGTGCTCCCCCAGGCTGTGCCCGCCCAGGCGGCATCCGATCCGTGCGGAGCGGGCTCGAACCCGATCGTCTGCGAGAACTCCAAGCCGGGCAGCCCGAAGTCCGACTGGTTCTCGGCCAACGCCTACGGAGACATCAAGGGCTTCACCACCAAGGAGAGCGTCCAGGCCGGCGACACCGTCCAGTTCAAGATCCAGTCGAAGGTCCCGTACCACGTCGAGATCTACCGCCTGGGCTGGTACGGCGGCGACGGCGCCCGCGAGATGTCCAGCGCGGCCCAGGCAGCGGTGACCTACCCCGCCAACTACCTGACCAAGCCGGCCGGTTGCACCACCAAGAGCGGCACCGGCCTGGTCGACTGCGGCAACTGGCCCGTCACCGCCACCTGGACCGTGCCCGGCGACGCCGTGTCCGGCCTGTACATCGCGAACCTCACGCAGACCGACGGTGACGGCCTGATGCCGTACCCGTTCGTCGTCCGCAACGACTCCAGCACCTCGGACATCGTCGTACAGACCAGCGACCAGACCTGGCAGGCCTACAACGACTACGGCGGCCAGGACCTCTACGGCGGCACCGGGCCCGCGCCGGACGGCCGCGCCTACGAGGTCAGCTACAACCGGCCCCTGGACATCGGCGGCGACAACGGCATCTACGGATCCGAGTACATGATGCTGTCCTGGCTGGAACGCAACGGCTACGACGTCAGCTACACGTCGGGCGTGGACGTGTCGTCGGCGGGCGGCGCCACCCTGCTGAAGAAGCACAAGGTCTACATGTCCTCCGGCCATGACGAGTACTGGACGCAGAGCCAGTACTCCAACGTCCTGGCGGCCCGGAAGGCCGGGGTGCGGGAGGCCTTCTTCAGCGGCAACGAGGTCTTCTGGAAGACGCGGCTCGCGCCGAGCATCGACGGCACCAGCACGGCGAACCGCACCCTGGTCTGCTACAAGATGACCAAGATGGCCCAGAACAACGGCATCGCCGACCCCAGCGGCACCTGGACCGGCACCTGGATGGATCCGGCCAGCACCGGCTACGGGCAGACCTACCAGCCGCCGAACGTCCTCACCGGCTCCATGTTCCAGGTGAACGGCTACCGCAGCGACGCGATCACCGTCCCCGGCTCGTACGGCAGGAACCGGCTGTGGCGCAACACCTCCGTCGCGAACCTCACCTCGGGCCAGACCGCCACCTTCCCGACGGGCACACTCGGCTACGAGTGGGACAGCGACCTCGACAACAGCACCCGACCCGCCGGGGCGATCGACCTGTCGTCCACGACGGTGGACATCGCCGACGGCAAGCTCCGCATGGACTGGGGCAACGTGTACGGCAACGGCACGGCGACCCACAATCTCGTCGAGTTCCGCGACCAGGACTCCGGGGCGCTGGTGTTCGGTTCGGGAACCGTGCAGTGGTCGTGGGGCCTGACCGACATCCCGACGTACAACCCCGAGGACACGGTGGTCACCGAGGACGCCCGCATGCAGCAGGCGACCGTGAACATCCTCGCCGACATGGGCGTCAAGCCGCTGACCCTGCAGAGCAACCTCGTCACCACGACGGCCTCCACCGACACCACCGGTCCGGCGGTCACCGTGAAGAGCCCGGACTCCGGGATCACCGTCCCGGCGCTCAAGCCGGTCACCATCACCGGCACCGCCACCGACTCCGGCGGGGGCGTGGTGGCCCGTGTGGAGGTCTCCACGGACGGCGGGACCACCTGGAAGGCCGCCAAGGGCCTGGCGTCCTGGAGCTACAGCTGGACCCCCACCACCCCGGGCCCGGCGTCCGTCAAGGTCCGCGCGGTCGACGACAGCGTCAACATCGGCGCCGTCACCACCGTCCCGGTGACCGTCGGCCCGCAGTCCTGCCCCTGCACCATCTGGCCGGCCTCGGCCGTCCCCGGCACCGTCAACGCGGGCGACGGCAGCGCGGTGGAACTCGGCGTCAAGTTCCGCACCACAGCGGCCGGTTCGATCACCGCCGTCCGCTTCTACAAGTCACCCGCGAACACCGGAACCCACACCGGCAGCCTGTGGACCGCCTCCGGCACCCGTCTGGCCACCGGCACCTTCAGCGCCGAGACCGCCTCCGGCTGGCAGCAGCTGAACTTCGCCACCCCGGTGAGCGTCAAGGCCAACACCACCTACGTCGCCTCCTACTTCGCCCCCAACGGCGGGTACTCCTACGACGGCGGCGCCTTCTCCGACAGCGACGCCGGCCTGGCACCCCTCACGGCACTGAAATCCGGCACCGACGGCGGCAACGGCGTGTACCACTACGGCGCCACCAGCGCCTTCCCGTCCTCGCAGTCCCCGGGCAGCAACTACTGGGTCGACGTGGTACTGGACACCTCCACGGCCAGCACGACCCCGCCCACCGTCACCTCGACCTCCCCGACGTCCGGGGCGACCGGTGTGGCGATCACGGCGCCGGTGTCGACGGTCTTCAGCTCGGCCGTCGACACCGACAGCCTGACGTACACCCTCAAGGGCCCGGACGGCACCACCGTGCCGGGCACCACCACGCTCCCCGCGTCGAACAAGGCCACCTTCACCCCGTCGACGGAGCTGGAGCTGCGCACCACCTACACCGCCTCCGTCCGGGCCTCCGACCTGTGGGGCAACACCATGACGGACCCGGTGACCTGGTCCTTCACCACCAGCTCCACCCCACCCGCGGTCACCTGCCCCTGCACGCTCTGGAACGCCTCCGCCGTGCCGGCCAGCACCGACATGACCAGCGACACCAACTCCGTGGAGCTGGGCACCCGGTTCACCTCCTCGGCGAACGGCTGGGTCACCGGCGTCACCTTCTACAAGGGCACCGGCAACACCGGAACCCACACCGGCAGCCTGTGGGCCGACAACGGCACGCTGCTCGCCACCGGGACCTTCACCGGTGAGACGGCCTCCGGCTGGCAGACGCTGACCTTCGCCACCCCGGTGGCCGTCACCGCGGGCACCCCGTACGTCGTCTCCTACCACGCGCCGCACGGCAACTACGCGGTGGACGGCGGCTACTTCGCGGCAGCCCACCAGTCCTATCCGCTCACCGCGACCGCCGACACCACCGCGCACCACAACGGGCTCTACCGGTACGGCACCGACCCGGCCTTCCCCAACGGCTCCTACGGTTCCGCGAACTACTGGGTCGGCCCCGTCTTCACCGCCGACAACCCCAGCGCCTCGCCGGCGTCGGCCACCGCCGCCTCGGAGGTCACCGCGGCGTCGGTGACACACACCGCCGACGCGGCCGGCGCCCTGGTCATGGCCGTACAGGACAAGGCAGCGGTGTCGTCCGTCGACGCGACCGTGACCATCCTGCGCGGTTCCCGGGCCGCCCGGAAGCTCCACGTCACCGCCGTCACCTCCTACGACCGGGCCACCCACCAGGCGTCCGTCCACCTGTCGGCCCCGTTGCCGGACGGCACCCGCTTCAAGGTCACGCTCACGGCCCGGGACGACCACCGGCACCCGGTGACGACCCGCAGCTGGACCCTGACCGGCAAGACCGCCCGCAAGAAGAAGAACTGACCGACCGGAACCCACCGGTGGCGGCCTCCAGCCGAGCCCGGCACAGGGCCACCACCGGGGATTGGCCTCCTGCATCGATGAGCACCGTCAGCGTTGTGATCCCCTGCTACAAGTACGGCCACTTCCTCGCCGACTGCGTCAGCAGCGTCCTGGACGAGCAGGACGGCGTCGACGTCCGGGTACTCGTCATCGACGACGCCTCACCCGACGACTCGGCGGAGATCGCGCACAAACTGGCCGCCTCCGACCCGCGGATCGAAGTCCGCGTCCACGCGACCAACAAGGGCCACATCGCCACCTACAACGAGGGCCTGCTGGAATGGGCCGACGGCGACTACGTCGCCCTGCTGTCCGCCGACGACCGGCTGGTCCCGGGCGCGCTGGTCCGCGCCGCCGCGCTGCTGGACGCCCATCCCGAGGCAGGCTTCGCCTACGGGCGCCCCCTGCGCTTCCGGCACGGCGGCCCACTGCCGAAGGCCC
This sequence comes from Streptomyces durhamensis, assembly GCF_000725475.1. Lineage (NCBI taxonomy): Bacteria > Bacillati > Actinomycetota > Actinomycetes > Kitasatosporales > Streptomycetaceae > Streptomyces > Streptomyces durhamensis. The sequence goes on along the minus strand of NZ_JNXR01000010.1, from coordinate 132,933 downwards.
GCACACAGAGCACCGGCTCGGTCGTCTACCCCGGGCAGTGGTGGCTGGAGCGCCGCTTCCGCGAGGGCACCGGCTGCATCACCTCGCCGGAAGTCGTCGTCCGCACCAGCCTGCAGCGCACGGTCGGCGGCTACGACCCGGCCCTTCCCCACGCCGGTGACATCGAGATGTGGATGCGGCTCGCCGCACACGCCGACGTCGGCTACCTGCGCGGTGCCGACCAGGCCTACTACCGGGTCCACGGCAAGAACATGTCCACGACCGACTTCGGCGGCCAGCTGGACGACCTGCGCCAGCGCCTCGTGGCCTTCGACTCCGTGCTCGTCAAATGCGCCGACCGGCTGCCCCACGCCGACCGCCTGGCCGACGCGGTCCACACCCGCCTCGCCCGCTTCGCGCTGCGCCGGGCGTACCGGGCCTACGACCGGGGGCGCACCGCGGCCGTCCCCGTCGACGCATGCGAGGCGTTCGCCGAGGAGTGCCTGCCGGGATACCGGGCGCTGCCCGAGTACCGCGCGCTGCGCCTGCGCAGGCGGATCGGTCCGAAGGCCATGCCCTACCTGCAGCCACTGGTGTGGTCGGCCGTGGCCGAGCGCGGGCGGGAGTGGCTGTGGTGGGAGTCGTGGAAGCGCCGCGGCATCTGATGCGCGAGCAGTCCGGCTCAGTGGGCCGCGGGAAGCGGACCGGAGGAGTGCCGACGGCGGCCCGGAGGGGTCTTCCCGCGGCGCAGGGCGTACCGGTCGAGCCACAACGCACCGAGCACGCCCCCCGCGGCGCCCAGCAGGGCCATGCCCGCCAGGCCCCTGCTCCGGTCGCCCCGCACCTCGGCGGCGCTCGGGGAGGTCAGGACGGAGGCGGTGATCCGCGACCCGGCCGGGACCCCCTGGGCCGTCTGGAGCGCTTCGACGTGCCGGACGTAGACGTCGATGACGCGGTGGACCGCCGTCACGGCGGCGTCGGGACCGGAGGCCTGCGACTGCACCTGCAGGGAGGGGATCAGATAGCGGGGCGTCGCGCTGGTGCCGCTGTTGCGCGGGACGAGGTGGTAGGTCCCCGGAACACCCGCGGCACGCAGCTCCGCGGCTCCGGCGGGGGACTGCAGCTGCTGGACGACCGCGTAGGAGACCACGGCGAGCGGCGGCTGCAGATTGGTGAGCTGATTGGGCTGGTTCTGCGTCACCGGCGGCTTGAGGACGACCACCGCCGAGCCGACGTACCGGGCGGCCGGGCGCACCACGTGGTACGCCCCGGCGACCGTCAGCAGCAGTGCGACCACCACCACGTACCAGCGGCGGAGCAGCGCGTCGGCGACGTTCCCGGGCGACATGTGGGTTCCTTCCGTCGCCCCCGATACTGGCAGGGCGCGCGGCGGGATGCCACCGAATGGAGGGATGGTTCGTGAGTCTCGGTGAGATAGGGGCCATTCTGCGCAGACGTTGGTATTTCATGGTGCCCTTCACCCTGCTCAGCCTCCTCGGCGGCGCCTATCTGTACGTGACCGTCCCCGTCTCCTACCAGTCGCAGAGCTCGGTCGCCCTGCTGGACTCCTCGGCCGTCGCCCGGCTGGCCCCCACGTTCGGCAACCCCCTCTCGAACGCGGGTGGTTCGCTGATCGTCACGGCCGACGTGTTGATCAGGACGCTCGAATCGAGCGACGCGGCCAAGGAGTTGAGCGCCCGGGGCGTCACGGACCCGTACACGGCCGGCTTCGCGCCGGCCAGCGACAGCCCGCTGCTCGTGCTCGGCGTCACCGGAACGGACCGGGCGAAGGTACTCAGGGAGACCAACACCCTGACCACCTTCGCCGGCGAGCAGCTGACCGCCTTGCAGGAGGCCGCCAAGGTCCCGCCCGCGTACCTGGTGCAGACGGCGCCGATCGTGCTCCCGCAGGCCCCGGTGGCGAAGTCGAAGAGCCGCTACCAGGACATCGCGGCCGTCGTCATCCTGGGCGTCGTCAGCGCGTTCCTGCTGTCCATCCTCATGGAGGGTGTCGCGGTGGTGCGCCGGCGGCGGCACGCCGCTCCCCGGCCGAAACAGGCCCACGCCCCCAGGCGGCTACGCGCGGGCCCGCTGAACCGCCGGGTCGACGCCACCGCGATCCTCACCGTCTACCTGGTCCTGGCGTTCTTCGTCCCGTCGAACCTGGCCCTGCCCGCGCTCGGCGGCGTCGGCACCCCGGCCAACGTCTTCGCCCTGCTCGGACTGCTGTGGTACCTCGCCACCTGGCTGGGCGGCCGTATCCTTCCCGCGCCGGGCACCAGGGCCGCGCGGGTCGTGATGTGCGTACTCGGACTGGCGGTCCTGGCGGCGTACATGGCGGACGCGAGCCGCGAGAGCTCGCACGAGGAGGTCCTCGGGGCCGACCGCGGCCTCATCGGCTTCCTGGTGTGGGTGTCCCTGGTCGTCCTGACGTCGGCGGGCGTGCAGGACCGCGGCCGGCTGGACGTGCTGATGCGCCGGGTGGTGGTCATGGGATCCGTCGTCGCCGCGATCGGCTTCTACGACTTCTTCGCGGCCACCAACATCGCCGACTCCCTCCACGTCCCCGGACTCCAGACCAGCGTGGCCCAGGTGAACGTGATGGACCGCGGCGCCTTCACCCGGCCCCGCGCCACCACGGCCCAGCCGCTGGAGTTCGCCGGCATGCTGGCGATCCTCCTGCCCTTCGCGATCCAGCAGGCCCTGGACCCGGTACGCCGCCACCTCCACGTGCTGCGCCGCTGGAGCCCGGTGCTGCTCATGGGCGGTGCGCTGCCCCTGACGGTGTCGCGGACCTCGATCATCGGCCTCCTGCTGGTGGCCCTGGTGATGGTGCCGCGCTGGAAGCCGGCCCGGCGCTGGGCCGCGATCGGCGTGATGACGGCGTCCGTGGCCGTCTTCAAGGTGCTCATCCCCGGACTGATCGGCACGATCACGGGCCTGTTCGCGTCGTTCCTGTCCAACTCCGACAGCAGCACGCAGGCCCGCACGGTCAAGTACAGCGCGATCGTGCCCTATCTGCGGGAGCACCCGCTGTTCGGGCGGGGCTTCGGCACCTTCACGCCGGACCTGTACTTCTTCACGGACAACCAGTACATGCTGGTCCTGGCCGAGATGGGTGTGCTCGGGCTCGTCGCCCTGCTGACCCTGTTCGTCACCGGCGTCCACCACGGCGGCGCCATCCGCCGGCTGGCCCGCACCGAGTCCGACCGCGAACTGGGGCAGGCGTTCTTCGCCTCGTCGGTCGTCGCCCTGGTCATCAGCGCCACCTTCGACTCACTGAGCTTTCCGATGTTCGCCGGCATGTTCTTCCTGACGCTGGGGGCGGGGGGCAGCTATCTGGGCTTCCTCCGGCGCGAGGCCGCGACCGCCGCCGTCCCGGCCCCCCGCCGCGCCTTTGACGCGCACCTTCCCCGACCAGTGGAGTCCCGTTGAACCGAGTCGCCGTCATCGTCGTCACCTGGAACAGTGCCCCGGTGCTGCCCGGGTTCCTCGCCGCGCTCCCGGTCGGCATGGCCGGCCTCGACTGGCGGCTCGTCGTCGCCGACAACGACTCCGCCGACGACACCGTCGAGGTCCTCGGGACCCTGGCCCCCGACGCCACGGTCGTCCAGACCGGGCGCAACGCCGGGTACGCCGCCGGGATCAACGCGGCGCTGGCCGCCGCCGGCGCGTACGACGCCGTGGTGATCTGCAACCCCGACATCCGGATGCGGCAGGGCTGCGCCGGACGCCTCCTCGACAGCCTCGGCGACGGCGTCGGGATCGCCGTACCCCTGCTGTACGAAGAAGGCCGGGCCACGCCTCATTACTCGCTGCGCCGCGAGTCGAGCGTGTCCCGCGCACTCGGCGAGGCCGTCATCGGCAACCGCAGGGCCGGGCGCTTCCCGCGCCTGAGTGAACTCGTCACCGACCCCGTCGCGTATCAACGCCCGACGCGCGCGGACTGGGCGACCGGCGCGCTCATGGCCGTCTCCGCGGACTGCCTGGCCGCCTGCGGTCCGTGGGACGAGTCCTTCTTCCTCTATTCGGAGGAGACCGAGTACTGCCTGCGGGCGCGGGACCTGGGCTACGCCACGCAACTGGAGCCGACGGCAGAGGCGGTGCACCTGGGCGGCGACTCCCAGGTCTCGCCCCGGCTCTGGACGCTGCTGACCCTCAACCGCGTGCGGCTGTACGGGCGGCGTCACGGCAGCGTCGCGACGGCGTGCTTCAGGGGCGCCGTCTTCCTGCGGGAGGCGTCGCGGGCCGCGCTCGGCAGGAGGGCCAGCCGCGCGGCGGCGGCGGCCCTGTCCAGGCCGGGCGCGCTGCGGATCACGCCAGGGCCGTGAGGCGGGGGCTCAGCCGGACCAGGTCGTGTAGAAGCTGCCGGGGTTCACCAGGTACCGCACGGTGGCGTGCGGTACGTGGCGCACGCTGTGGTCGCGGCTGTACCGGTGGACCAGCTCCCAGTCCTCCCGCGGCAGCACGTCCGGCGTCCGCCGCAGACGGCTGAAGCGCAGTGCTCCGTCGCGCCGCGCGACGAACGCGTTGGTGTCCAGGAAGGACTCCCGAGCGGCCCGGCGGCGGTCGAACGGCACGGACAGGATGTCCCGCTCTGTCCCGTCCGGCAGGACCCGGCGCAGCGCGGTGTAGACGGCGTCGGGCCCGTCGGGGGACTCCAGGACCGCCAACGCCCGCTCCAGATGGTCGGGTTCCCACAGGTTGTCGTCGTCCAGGAACGCCACGTACCGCGACCGGGTGAGGCGGATGCCCACATTGCGCACGACGCCGGCCACGCCCGTGTTGCGCGTCAGCGACACGGCGAACAACCGTGGATCGTCGGGGAGTTCGGGAAGCCCGGCACCGTCGTCCACGACCATGACGACTTGGTCGTGAACGCTCTGGGCCAGGGCCGAGCGTACGGCCGCCCGCAGCTGGTCGGGGCGGCGGTGGGTGGCGATGACCGTGGCGACCAGGGCGTCGGGCAAGGGGCCGGCGGCAGCCGTGAGGCGGCGGGTCTCGGCGGTCTCGAAGCGGCGCAGCCGCAGCGCGGAGGGCGCGAGCAGGACCTTGTTGCGCAGCTCGAAGAGGACGAGCCAGCCGAAGGTGCGCTTGAGGAGTTCCCAGGGGGCACGGGCGATGCGTCGCATGATCCTCTTCCTCAGCCGGCCGGCTCGGGCGTGATCGGGGTGCCGTCGGAGAACCGGTTGCCGCGCCAGACGTTGCCGGAATCGCCGGCGTTCCAGGCGGTGACGGCCCCGTAGCCGCCGGAGTTTCGGTGGTACCGGGTGGAGAAGACGTTGTTCGTCACCTTGATCCCGGTGGCCCCGTCACCACCCCCGTAGAGGGCGTACGCGCCCCCGGCCAGCAAGTTGTCGTCGATGACGGTGTCCGAGACGTGTCCGGTGTCGGCGAACAGGCCGACGGCGGCGGACGCCCCGCGGTCGACGGCCACGGAGTTGAGCAGGGTGTTGTGCCGGATGACCAGCTTCCCCTTGCCGCCGCCGCCACTGATGACCGCGTCGGTGTGCTGCCACTCGCCGCCGTTGTTGCGGAAGGGGACGAGGTCGTGGACGTAGTTGTCGTGGAGGTGGCCCTGGCCCATGGAGAGGGCGTTGCCGAAGACGGAGATGTCGCACCAGCCGACCTCGACGGAGCTGGTGCCCATGTTGGAGACGGCGTAGTCCACGCCGCCGTTGTCCGGGCCCTTGCCGGGGACGGCCGTGACGGTGGTGTGCAGGACCCGCAGGCCGCTGTGGCCGGGCCGCAGGTTGACCCCCCACCAGTTGGTGGAGGTGATCCTGCTGTCGATGATGGTCACGTCGTTCGCGTAGATGTCGAGTGAGCCGGTGATGTCCCAGCCCCTGATGACCGTGCCGTCGGTCCTGACGCTGATGTCGCCCGTGGAGTGCGGTGTGAGGGGGATGCGGGGGCCTGTGGTGCCGGCGTCGGGGAACCCGGCCTCCCCGGGGCGCGCGGGGGACGCGCGCGGCGTGCTGGGGGACGGGCCCGGCGTGCTGTGGGAGGGGCCCGGGGTGGCCGGGGAGGAGCCGGAGCCCCCGGTGCAGCCGGCGGTCAGCACGAGGGCCAGTGCGGCGAGCAGGCGGCAGAGCCTCGTCATGCCGTCTCCGGTGTCCGGGAGCCGAGCAGGAAGCGGCGGCTGGGCAGGACGCACACCACGTAGCAGGCCAGGGCCCCCGCGCCGATGGCGAACAGGACCAGGGTGCCGTCGCCCAGGAGCCGCTTCGCGGCGAGGATCACCAGGGCCATCACCGATCCCCCGAGGAAGGGCCATGCGCAGGCCCTGGCGATGGGGGCGAGGCCGATACCGGCCCGGCCGAGGGCGTGGAGGAAGGCGGGGACGACGAGACCGGCGGCGATGAGGACGTGGGCCTGGGAGACGCCGACGATGCCGCCCCCGCGCGCGCCGACGACGAGGGCGGGGACGAGGGCGACGACCCACAGTGCCTGGGTGAGGACGAGGGCGCGGCGCCGCTCGGTGGCGACGAGACAGTCGTAGGCGAGTTCGCAGCCGATGCGGATCAGGCCGAGGGCCATCAGCCACGGCAGCGCATCGGCGGCGGGCAGCCACGTGCTCCCGTACACGAGGTGCACGACCGGGGCGGCGAGGCCGCCGAGCAGCACGCACAGGGGCACGGTGCCGGTGACCAGCACCCCCAGGGCGCGGCTGAAGCCCTGGGCCAGGGCATGCGGCGAGCCGGCGAGGCGCGAGAAGCCGGCGAACGAGACGCGTCGGGCCGCCTCGGAGATGATGCGGACCGGCCAGCCGGACATGTTGAACGCCAGGACGTAGAAGCCCAGGGCGACCTGACCGAGGGAGGAGCCGACGACCATGGTGTCCACGTTGACGACGGCGAGGGCGAGCAGGCTCGCGCCCGCCAGGGGGAGCCCGAACCTCAGCAGCGCGCGGGCCTGTTCGGGGTCCCAGCCGAACCGCAGGGTGCCGGGAGCGGCCACGGCGCAGCCGACGAGGGCGGCGACGTTGCCCGCGACCGCGCCCCAGGCGAAGCTCATGGCGCCCTGGCCGGCGAAGGCCAGCACCAGGGTCACGGAGGTGCTGAGGACGAAGTTGAGCGCGTCGACGGCCATGCGCTTGCCCTGGGCGAAGTCCCGGGTCAGGAATCCGGCGGGCACCTGTGCCACCCCGTCAATCACCAGGCACAGGCACATCACCCGCAGCACGGTCGAGGCCTCGGGCGAGTCGAGCAGCCCGGCCACCGTCGGCGCCGCGACGAAGAGGGCGGCGTAGAGCAGGCCGCTGGACGCGGTGGCCAGCGTCAGCACGGTGGGCGCGAAGCGGCGGGGATCGCCGTCCCAGCGGACGATGGCCAGGCTGACGCCCAGTTCGTTCGCGGAGAGCAGGACCAGGAGCACGGTCTGGGCGATGCCGTAGACGCCCCACTCGGCGGGTCCGAGGGCGAAGCGCGCCAGCAGGATACCGGTGGCGAAGTTGCCGAGGCGCATGACCATCGTGTTGATCAGGCTCCAGCGGGCCGCGTCGCGCACCTTCCGGCCGAAGGAGACGGGAGCGGGGGTGTCGCCCGGTTCAGCGGTCTCGCTGTCCGGTGTGCGAACGCTGTCCATGAGTCGACTCCTCGTCGAGCGGCTCGGCGGCGGGCGCCACGGCCATGGCGGGACGTCCGGCCCTCGGCTCCGCGGCGGGCCTGTTCTCGGCGGGCCGCGACCATGCGGGCGGCTGCCGGAGGGCGATCGTCTGGTCCGCGACCGCTTCCCCGGCCGCCGGGTCGGGACCGGCGACGGGCGAAGCGGTGTCCTTCGGTTGCGCCGGTGTGTGCGTGCGGCGGCGCGCCTCCACGTAGAAGGCGGCGACCAGGCTCAGGACCAGGCCCAGGCAGCCGGCCATGACCAGGTACTCGATGCGGGTCTTGGTCTGTGCCGCCGGGGTCTGCGGGGCCACGATGGTCGTCATGCGGATCATGGCCTTCGGGGCGACCGACTGCTGTTTCTGGAACTGCCCCAGCCGTTGTTCGGCATACGCGGTCAGGATGCGGTCCGAGGTCAGCACGGCGGCCTTGTCGGTGCCGGTGACCGTGAGCCACATGAGCGGCCCCTGGGCGTTGTCGGCGAGCTTGGCCTCGAACGTGCCGGTCGCGCCACGGGACTTGAGCTCCCGGACGGAGACGTCGGAGTTGAGGTTGCGGGCCAGACTGTCGGCCATCCCGGTGAGCGAGGTCTGGGTGCTCAGGAAGGGGTTCCCGTCGTAGGCCACGGTGGCCTTCTGCGAGTTCAGCAGGACCACCGTGCTCTGTGACTGGTAGGTCACCGGCACCAGCAGGGCCACGGCGACGGTGAGGGCGGCGGTCAGCAGCAGTCCGGGCAGCAGGACGTACCAGCGCCTGCGCATGACCCGGACGATCTCAGCGAGATCCATGGCGGTCCCCCCTCGCGACCCGACGTTCGACGAGCATATGTGGCAAGCGGATCATATGGGGGGTGTTCGGCCGCGGTCGGTGGGCCTCGGCCGGGTGCTCGCGGCGACGCCCGCCAGCAGCACGTCGGCGATGCGCTCACTGGCGCGACCGTCCCACAGCTCGGGCCGGCGCGGTGCGGGCGGATCGTCCAGCACCCGGTTCACGGTGGACACGATGCGCGCCGGATCCCGGCCGGCCAGTACGTTCGTGCCCTGTTCGACGGTGACGGGCCGCTCGGTGTTGTCCCGCAGGGTCACGCACGGCACTCCCAGCGCGGTGGTCTCCTCCTGGATGCCGCCGGAATCGGTCAGCACCACACGGGCGGAGTCCTGCAGGGCGATGAAGTCCAGGTAACCGGCGGGCGGCACGAGCCGGACGCCGCCGGGGACCCCGGCGTCGCCCAGCCGGCCGGCCGCGCGAGGGTGCACGGGCAGCAGGAGCGGGCAGCGGCCGGCGATCTCCCCGAGGGCCTTCAGGAGCGCGGCGAGGATCCCGGGGTCGTCCACGTTGGCGGGGCGATGCAGCGTGACCAGGCCGTACTCGCCTCGGGTCAGGCCGTATCGGTCGAGGATGCCGGAGGCCCTGGCCCGGTCCAGGTTGGCCAGCAGTGTGTCGATCATGACGTTGCCGACGAGGTGGATCTGGTCGTCCCGGTACCCCTCCGCGCGCAGGTTCTCGGCGGCGTCGGGCGAGGGGGCCAGCAGGAAGTCGCTGACCCGGTCGGTGACGACGCGGTTGACCTCCTCCGGCATGCTCCAGTCGCGGCTGCGCAGACCGGCCTCGACATGGGCCAGCAGTGGTCCGGCCTTGGCCGTGACCAGGGCGCAGGCCACGGTGGAGTTGATGTCGCCGACCACGACGACGAGATCCGGGGACACCTCGCCGAGAAGCGGCTCGAACGCGGTCATCACGCGTCCGGTCTGCTCGGCGTGCGTGCCCGAGCCGACCCCGAGGAAGCGGTCGGGCGGCCGGATGCCGAGGTCCGCGAAGAACACGTCGTTCATGGCCGGGTCGTAGTGCTGGCCGGTGTGGACGAGGAGCACCTCGGCGCCCCGGCGTTCCAGGGCGTCCATCACCGGTTTGATCTTCATGTAGTTGGGGCGCGCCCCGGCGACACAGAGGACTCGCGGCATGGGTCAGAGCACCTCGATCGTGGGTCCGGCCGGCAGCCGCCGACGGCAGTCGAGGACGAAGGGGGCGTGCTCGGCGATGAGTTCGTAGTCGAAGCTGTCGTGGTCGGTGAGGAGCACCACCACATCGGCGGCGCTCAGTTCCTCCGGCACCGGTTCGACCCGTACCAGCCGGGTGTCCACCGGCAGGCTCTCTACGACGTGCGGGTCGGCCGCCCTGACCTGGGCGCCCATGTCCAGCAGGAGTTGGGAGATGCGCAGGGCGGGCGACTCGCGGGCGTCGCCGGTGTTCTTCTTGTACGCCAGTCCGAGCAGCAGGATCCGCGAGCCGTTCACGGAACGGCGTCTTTCGTTGAACAGGTCCCCGATGCGGCGCGCCACGTACTCGGGCATGTGGTTGTTGATGTCGTTGGCCAGCTCGACGAAGCGGAAGCTCTGGCCGAGTTCGCGCTGCACCCTCCAGGACAGGTACGAAGGGTCGATGGGCAGGCAGTGGCCGCCGACGCCCGGTCCGGGTGTGAACCTCATGAAGCCGAAGGGCTTGGTGGCGGCGGCGTCGATGGCCTGCCAGACGTCGATGTCGAGGTGGTGGGCGAACATCGCGATCTCGTTGACCAGCGCGATGTTCACATGGCGGAAGGTGTTCTCCAGGAGCTTGGCGAGTTCGGCCTCCTTGGGCGAGCTCACCGGCACCGTGGTGTCGACGAGCTGCGCGTAGAAGTCCTGAACGGTCTTGCGTGACGCTTCGTTGACACCGGAGACGACCTTCGGGGTCTGCTGGAAGCCCCAGACGGCGTTTCCCGGGTCGATCCGCTCCGGGCTGTAGCCGAGGTGGAAGTCCGTGCCCGCGGTGAGACCGGAGCCCTCTTCGAGGATCGGGGCGAACAACTCCTGGGTGGTGCCGGGATAGGTGGTCGACTCCAGGACGACGGTGGCCCCGGGGCGCAGGTAGCGGGCGAGGGTGACCGCGGATTCCTTGATGTAGCGCAGGTCGGGGGTGCCCTCGTGCAACGGGGTGGGGACGGTGACCACGGCGACGTCGAAGCCGCCGCAGTCGCGGGCGGACTCGCTCGGCCGATAGGAACCGTCGTCCAGTGCGGCGCGGATCCGCTCGCAGGAGACGTCCTCGACGAAGGACTCGCCTGCGGCAAGGCTCTTGATCCGCCGGGAGTCGACGTCGAAGCCGATCACCTCGTGTCCGACCTCGGCGGCGCGGATGGCCAGCGGCAGGCCGACGTATCCCTGTCCGACCACGACGACGTGCATCAGTGACTCCTGTTCGCGGAAGCGGGCGGCGGGGTGAGCCGGATGAACTCGCGCGCCGTCATGAGGACGAAGGCAGCGTTGGTGGTGAGATAGCGCCGGCCCAGGCGGCGCGGCTCCTGCAGCGCGCGGTAGAGCCATTCGAGTCCCCACCGCTGCCAGGATGCGGGGGCCCGTCTGGTGACGCCGGCCAGGATGTCGAAGGAGCCGCCGACGCCGTGCACGACCCGGGCGCCGGTCCGTGCGCCGTAGGCGGCGGTGAAGATCTCCTTCTTTGGTGAGGTCATGCCAAGAAACAGCAGCTGGGCGCCGCTTCGTGCGATCGCGCCCGCTATGGCTTCCTGCTGTGCGTCCTCGAAGTAGCCGTTGCGGCTGCCGGCCACCTTCAGCCGGGGGAAGCGCTCGGCCACCCGGCGCAGCATCTGCTCCAGCACCTCCTGCCTGGCGCCGAGGAAGTACACGGGCATGCCGGCCGATTCCGCCTCGGCCAGCAGCCGCAGGAACAGGTCGATGCCGGCCACCCGTTCCGGAAGCGGGGCGCGTAACACCCGGCCGGCCCAGACCACCGCCTGTCCGTCGGCGAGGACGAGATCGCAGCCGGCCACGGCCTGCGCGAGGCGGTGGTCGCGCCGCATGTTCACCAGCTTCGCGGCGTTGACCACACCGATCTCGAGCTGTCTGCCGTCCCGCACCGCCGCGAGGCAGCGCTGCACGGCCTCGTCCATGGTCAGGGCGTCCAGCTCGACCCCGAAGAGAGACTGACGCCCGCTCATCCGCGGCCCCCCTGCCAGGCGTGGAGCATCCAGCCGAACTCGTACGGCCGGCATTCGCGGTCCACGGACACCGGGCGGTACAGCCGGTCCAGGGCCTTCAGCCGGAGGTTCGGAGCGACGCGGGTGCCGAGTCCCCGCACGGCGCGTACGGCCTTCTTCGGGTCGCCCCGGTACACCTTGCGCCAGGTGGCGCCGAGTGCGTCGAGGATCAGCGGCTCCCGGTCCGCCGGACGGGCGGCCAGTTCGGGCACGTCCGTCATCCAGCGCAGGCCCTTGCGGATCGACGCGCCGAAGTCGGTGCCGCCGGCGTCGGCGAGATCGAACAGAGCGGTCGGCGCCATCGCGTGCTGGTGGACGCTGTAGACCGGGTAGCCCTCCACGACACCGCCGGTGCGGGCGTCGTAGTGCCACCACCACTGCCCGCCGTCCCCCTGCAGCTCGCAGATGCGCGCCGCACAGGCCTCGGCCGCGGCCAGCGCCTCGGGATCGCCGCCCGCGTCGCCGCAGGCGTGTGCGCGGGCCAGGGCCTGGAGCGGGTAGGTCTGGTCGGCGAAGCAGCTCACGTGCTCCCGGTACCAGGGCAGCAGGCCCGGTCCGGTGGCGTGCGGGAACAGCGGGCTGTTCCCGACACGGGCCCGCAGCAGACGGTCGCGTGCCGTGGTGAAACGTCTCTCCACATCGACTGTGCTCCGGGCCGCCGCGAGGGCGGACAGCACCCACGCCGCCTCGACGGTGTACTGCGGCCGGCCGTCGTCGTCCAGGGCCTCGACCCGGGCGACGGCGTCGGACAGCTTGGGGTGCCCGGTCTCGGCGGCGGCCCAGGCGATGAGCGCGGCGTCGCCGAGGTTGGTCACCGCGGGCAGCGACTCCACCAGCAGACCCGTGAACTCCTGGGCGGTACGCCCGCCGAGCACCTGGCGCTGGCGGTCCTCGGGCAGGTACCGCACCCCGAGGGCGGTGATGGCCGCGTACCGGGTGCTGGTCCCGCGCCGCTCCAGGGCCCAGGAACCGTCGGGCGCCCTCCGTCCGGCCATGGTGAAGGTGAAGGCCTCTCCGCCGGGGAGGAGCATCGACGGGAGCCCCGACTCGGCGACCGCGAGCAGCCGTTGGGCGAGGGCGAGTAGCTGCGGCTCCTCACGACCGAGCGCCGCCAGACGTGTGATGGTCATTGTGCGGACACACCAACCCCCCTGTGGGTCCTCATTTGCGCAGACTTGTGATCGCCGCGGCACGGATGGCCGGGCGACGGAAGGAAGACGTCGGACGTCAGACGTCGGAGCGGTCGCCGCTCCGCGTTTCAGGCACAGCTGTCCCCACCCGGTAACCCCCCCTGGGCACTGGTTCGTGCGCTCATTGTGCTTGGTCTCCACAGTTCGCACACATGTTATGCAGGTAAGTGTTCGAAGATTTGCGTTTTGCGGGAAACACGCGTCATGCGCGTTCGGTGAGTTCGCCGTCCTTCTCGTCGTACAGCGCGCCCGTCTCGGGACACTCCCACCCGCCGGCCTCGCCTTCCCGCTCGACGAGTCGAACGCCGGCTCTGCCGACCCAGCCGGTCCGGCGCGCCGGAACGCCCGCCACGAGCGCGAAGTCCGGCACGTCCCGGGTCACCACGGCGCCCGCCGCGACCAGCGCCCAACGGCCGACGCGCACCGGCGCCACACACACCGAACGGGCCCCCAGCGACGCCCCCTCGCCCACCACCACGGCCACGGCCTCCCAGTCGCCTCCGCGCTTCAGCCGGCCCTGCGGGTCCACCGACCGGGGGAAGTAGTCGTTGGTGAGCACCGCCGCCGGGCCGACGAACACTCCGTCGGCGAGCACCGCCGGCTCATAGACCAACGCGTAGTTCTGGAGCTTCACGTTGTCGCCGATCCGCACGCCCGGTCCGACGTACGCTCCCCGGCCCACGACGCACCCGCTGCCCAGCCGGGCGTCCTCGCGTATCTGGGCCAGATCCCACACCGTCGTCCCGTCACCGACGGAGGCCGTCTCGTCGACCTGCGCGGTCGGCTGGACCCTGAAGTTCACCTGGAGGAACCTTTCTTCTGGTCGAGCAGAGCCGGAAACGCCGTCCGCAGCGCCTCGCGCCATCCACGGATCGGTTCCATCCCCGCCTGACGCCAGCGGTCGTGCCCCAGGACGCTGTACGCGGGGCGGGGAGCGGGCCGCGCGAAGGCGGCGCTGGTGGTCGGCCGCACACGTGCGGGGTCCGCGCCGAGCAGCCGGAAGATCTCCCGGGTCAGACCGAACCAGGTCGTCTCGCCACCGCTGGTGCCGTGGTAGACACCAGCGGGTGCGGTGCCGGCGAGGGCGGCCCGCCCGAGCCCTACCAGCCGGTCCGCGAGGTCCACCGTCCAGGTGGGCTGGCCGCGCTGGTCGTCGACCACGTCGACGGTGTCCCGCACCGATTCGAGCCCGATCATCGTGTCGATGAAGTTCCCGCCGCCCGCGCCGTACAGCCAGGCCGTGCGCACCACATACCCCGTCCGGGGGAGCGCCGTGAGCACGGCCCGTTCCCCGGCCAGCTTGGTGCGTCCGTACGCGGTGCGCGGTGCTGTCGGGGCGTCCTCGGCGTACGGGCCGGCGGCGTCGCCCGCGAACACGTAGTCCGTCGAGACCTGGATCAGCCCGGCGCCCGTCCTCGCGCACGCCTCGGCGAGGTGGCGGGGTCCGTCGCCGTTGACCCGCAGGGCCTCCGGCTCGCGCGCCTCGGCGTCGTCCACGGCCGTCCAGGCGGCGCAGTTGACCACGATCCGGGGCCGGTGCGCGTCGAACGTGTCGCGCACCGCGTCGGCGTGGGTGATGTCGAGGCTGCCACGGGCCAGGCCGACGGCCCGCTCCCCGTCCCGGCGCAGCCGTGCCAGCACGTCCCGGCCGAGCATTCCGGTGGCGCCGGTGATGAGCCAAGTGGTGGTCATGGTTACCTGTTCGTCGTCGGAAGGTGACCGGGGGGCGGGCGTTTCCTCCCGGCCGCCCCCGCCGGGATGAGGACGCGGCACTAGACCGTCGATCGCCCCTTCAGCGGTTCCCACCACGCGCGGTTCTCGCGATACCAGCCGACCGTCTCCGCAAGGCCGGTGGCGAAGTCCTTGCGGGGCTCGTAGCCCAGCTCCGCACGCAGCTTGCCGCAGTCCACCGAGTAGCGGCGGTCGTGTCCCTTGCGGTCGGCGACGTACTCGACACCGGTGTCCCAGTCCGCGCCGCAGGCGTCGAGCAGCAGCGCGGTCAGCTCCTTGTTGGACAACTCGGTACCCCCGCCGATGTTGTAGACCTCACCGGCGCGTCCCCTGTCGCGCACCAGCTCGATGCCCTGGACGTGGTCGTCGATGTGCAGCCAGTCGCGGACGTTGCCGCCGTCGCCGTACAGCGGGACCTTCTCGCCGTCCAGCAGGTTCGTGATGAACAGGGGGATGACCTTCTCGGGGAACTGGTGGTGCCCGTAGTTGTTGGAGCAGCGGGTCACCCGCACATCGAGGCCGTGGGTGCGGTGGTGGGCGAGGGCGATCAGGTCGCTGGAGGCCTTCGAGGCGGCGTACGGGGAGTTGGGCAGCAGCGGGTCCGTCTCCGGCCAGGAACCGGAGTCGATGGAGCCGTACACCTCGTCGGTGGAGACGTGCACGAACCTCTGCGGTCTCTTGTGGCGCAGGGCCGCGTCCAGCAGTGTCTGGGTGCCCAGGACATTGGTCCGGACGAACTCGGCGGCGCCCAGGATCGAGCGGTCCACATGCGACTCGGCGGCGAAGTGGACCACCTGGTCGTGTTCGGCGAGAAGCTCGTCGACCAGCGCGGCGTCACAGATGTCGCCCTTGACGAAGGTGAACCGCGGGTGATCGGCCACCTCGGCGAGGTTGGCCGGGTTGCCGGCGTAGGTGAGCTTGTCCAGCACCGTGACCGCCACGTCCCCGGGACCGGTCGGCCCGAGGAGCGTGCGGACGTAATGGGAGCCGATGAAACCGGCGCCACCGGTCACCAGGATGCGGGTCGGGCGCGCGGGAGCGGAGGAGGCCGTCATGAGGAGATCTGCACCTTGCTGTGGTCGCCGAGGACGAAACGGTGGGCGGCGGGCTTGCGGGCCGCCGGAGTGACCTCGACGCTGCGGCCGATGAGGGAGGCCTCCACCCGCCGGACACCGCTCAGCGACGAGTCGCGCAGCACGATCGAGTACTCGATCTCACTGTCCTCGATGCGGCAGTCGTCGGAGATCGAGGTGAAGGGGCCGACGTACGAGTCGGTGATGACGGTGTTCGCGCCGACGACCGCCGGGCCCACGATCCGGCTGCCGGTCACCTTGGCCCCGGGTTCGATGCGCACCCGGCCGATGATCTCGCTGGCGTCGTCGACCGTGCCGTCGATCCGGCGCTCCAGGCTCTCCAGCACCGAGCGGTTGACCTCCAGCATGTCGGTGACGTTCCCGGTGTCCTTCCAGTACCCGCAGATCGTGGTGGAGCGCACATCACGTCCGGCGTCGATCAGCCACTGGATGGCGTGCGTGATCTCCAACTCGCCGCGCCAGGACGGTTCGATCGAGCGCACGGCCTCATGGATCGCCGGGCTGAACAGATACACACCCACCAGCGCCAGTTCGCTCTTGGGGCGCCTGGGCTTCTCCTCCAGTCCGATCACCTGGCCCGCCGCGTTCAGCTCGGCCACGCCGAACGCGGTCGGGTTCGGCACCTTCGTCAGCAGGATCTGTGCCTCCGGCCGCTCGTTGCGGAAGGCGTCCACCAGATCGGTGATGCCGCCGACGACGAAGTTGTCGCCGAGGTACATCACGAAGTCGTCCTCGCCCAGGAACTCACGGGCGATCAGTACCGCGTGGGCCAGCCCCAGCGGTGCCGCCTGCGGGATGTAGGTGACATCGACGCCGAACGCGGAACCGTCGCCGACCGCCTCGCGGATCTCCTCGGCGGTGTCCCCGACGATGATCCCGACCTGGGTGATGCCCGCCTCTGCGATCGCCTCCAGGCCGTAGAACAGCACCGGCTTGTTCGCGACCGGTACGAGTTGCTTCGCCGATGTATGCGTTATGGGGCGCAATCGGGTACCTGAGCCACCAGACAACAAAAGTGCCTTCATGCGCATCACCCTACTGACGCCGGACTTGTCGACGGAGGGATTCCGCCCACCCGAGGTCCGCTGGGGACGGCCGGGGCGCCGCACAGAGGGTGCTGTCCGGCCGGCTCGGGCGTCCGGCGTCGCCCTCCGGTGGGCGGCCGACGGAGCCGGGCGGATAGACCCCCTTTTTCTCACGTTCTTTCCCGTCCGAAAAAGGCGAAGCTTCCTGTTCAACTTTTAGAGACACTTAAATCCGGAGAACTGCCTGATGTTCCGTCATCAGGACAGAAAAAGGCGGGAGTTGTGTGTTGCCGACTTTCCCTATGGCCTATTTGACGGATCAACTTGTCTCCGGTGGACGCCTGCCTTGACGAGAGGGAGGATTGCCGTAGAAGGCCGAGGTCTGTCGGGTCTTCGTCGATTGTCCGGAGACGATTATCCGGAAAGCAAGGGAGAGGGAGATCAGTTATGCCGATGCTGCTGATCAAGGGACAATACAAGATCGTCGGGGCCAGTCCTGACGGAGATTCTGTGCGCTTCTACCCGCACAACCCGGACGAGTGGGACCTGGTGCCGGGCCGCGCCGTGCACCGCAACCACGCCGGCGGCGCACAGCTGCGCCTGGACGGGATCGACACCCTGGAGACGCACTACCGCCCGCCCCACGGCCCTGAGCTCCACCAGCCCCCGCCCTTCGCCGCGCAGGCCGCGGCAGAGCTGCTCACGTGGCTGGGCTTCGAAGACGTGGAGCGCGATCTCAAAGGCATCGTCACGCACTGCGCACACGACGGCCGGCCCGGCTACATCCTGACGCGCAACGCGGACACGTACGGGCGGTGTGTGGCCCTGGCCGGCCGAGGCGACCCGGATCTGGGCGACAGCGGTGAGTCCGTCAGTGTCGACGTCGCCGCGATGAAGCAGACGGTGAACTACCACCAGCTGACCGAGGGAATGGCCTACCCGACCTTCTACCGCAACCTTTTCGTCGACCTGCGCAAGGCCATGGCCGAGGCGGTCGTGGATGCCCGGGGCGCCCAGAAAGGGCTGTGGCCGAAGGACGTGACGCAAAGCGGAGCCAAGCACGTCGATCTGGACTCGCTGACCGGTGATTCGGTGCTGATGCCCAAGCTCTTCCGCCGGCTGGCCGACTACCTCATTCTCAATGACGGGAGTTCCTCGCTGGCCGGCTTCCGGGCGTACCTGGAGCAGCGCGACGACCGGCTGTTCGTCATCTCCACCGGACAGTCGACGGGATTCGGCACCGTCGTCGACGTCTTCAACGGCAACAGCGTGAAGCTCACCCACCCTCCGGAAGACCTCGTCTTCGACGAGAAGTAGCCGCTCGGTCGCGAGTACGGACAGGGTGCGCCCCGGACGACGAGCGCACCCGGGGGACGAACACGCACACCAGGAGGGATGGTCATGACCAAGCGTCTGGTCGTCTGCTGCGACGGCACATGGAACTTCGCCGACCAGCCGAGCAAGACCAACGTCACCAAGATCGCCCTGTCCGTGCACCAGGGATCCGCCGGCGGGAAGGACCAGCGCGTCTATTACCACAGCGGCGTCGGTACCTCCCGGTGGGAGCGCCTGCGCGGCGGCGCGTTCGGGGCGGGACTGTCCCGGAACGTCATCGACGCGTACCGCTTCCTCGTCGAGACGTACGAGCCCGACGACGAGCTGTTCCTGTTCGGCTTCAGCCGGGGGGCGTTCACCGCCCGCAGCCTGGCGGGTCTGGTGCGCAACTGCGGCATCCTGCGCCGGGACCAGGCCGACCGGATCCCGCAGGCCTGGGCCCTGTACCGCGACCGGATCGAGAGGCCGAGCGGCGTGGCCTCCACGCTGTTCCGCCGCACGTACGCGCACGAGACCGAAATCCACTTCATAGGGGTCTGGGACACGGTGGGTGCGCTGGGTGTACCCGTGCCGGACCTTCGATGGCTCCAGCCGGTCGTGAACCGGTTCAACCACCGCTGGGCCTTCCACGACACCGACCTGAGCAGCTGGGTCAAGGCCGCCTTCCACGCGCTGGCCGTCGACGAACAGCGCTCGGCGTTCCAGCCGACACTGTGGCACCAGCGGCCCGGTGCCGCCGACGGGGGCCAGGTGCTGAAGCAGGTCTGGTTCGCCGGGGTGCACTGCGATGTCGGCGGCGGCTACAAGGAGACGGGACTGTCCGACATCACCCTGCAGTGGATGGTCGGCCAAGCCCGCAGATACGGGCTGAAGTTCGACGCCGAGGCGCTCAGCGCGGTCGGGCCGAGCGAGATGAAGGCGGGAGAGAGCAGCGACTTCCGTGTGGAGCCGGACGCCCTGGGCATGCTGCACTCCTCGCGCACGAAACTGTGGAGACTGGCCAGGCCGCTGCACCGGCCCATCGGATGCGCGGCGGACGAGGACGGCCGACTCGACGGAAACGAGTTCCTGTCCGTGCCGGCCAAGAACCGTTACGACATCGACAGCGACTACCGGCCCCCTGAGCTGAAGCGGTACCTCGCCGATCAGCAGCGCGTCCGACTGGAGCCGGTGCTTATGCCGGCCACCGGAGCGCGTCACCGGGAAGGAGACACCGGAAGGTGGCCGCAGGAGGAGCCGGTGACCCCCGGCTGAGCCCCTTCGGGTCACGATCGAACGCCGCGTCCGCCACATGATCGCCCAGCTTCCCGAGGGCGACGCCGCCCCGCACCGGTGGTCCTGGCCGGCGGGGCGGACCCGGCTGCGCCGCGACGGTCTTCGGGGCGCCGTGCTGCGCTGACGCCCGGCCGGCGACGGGGTGGGTCCGGCCGGACGGGCGTCTCAGATGGCCTCGCGAACGGCCCGTTCGAAGCCCTCGACATGGCTGCGGGCGAGCTCCGCCGCCCTGTCCGCCTCGCCGCCCACGATCGCCTCGATCAGCGGTACGTGCTCCTCGACGTGGCCGGCCATGTCGGACAGCCGGTCGACGAACAGGCACCAGATACGCGTGGCCAGGTTGTCGTGGCGGACGAGGGTGTCCTCCAGGTACGGGTTGTGCGTGGCGGCGTAGATCGCGCGATGGACCCGCAGGTCCAGGCGCATGAGCTCGGCGGCCTCGTGCGCACGGACGTCCCCGCCCGCCAGCTCTCCCCGCAGGGCCGTCAGGGCCGCGCGGTCCGTGGCCGTGGCGCGCCGGGCGGCCTGGGCTGCGGCCAGGGGCTCCAGCTCCTGCCGCACCTCGGAGATGTGGGCCAGGTCGGTGATGTTGACGTCGGTGGCGAAGGTCCCGCGTCGCGGGTAGGTCGTGATCAGGCGCTCGTACTGAAGCCGCTTGAGCGCCTCGCGCACCGGCGTCCGGCCGACGCCGAGGGACTGGCCCAGCTGCTCCTCGTTGATCGGTGCGCCGGGGCGGATCTCCAGCATGACCAGCCGGTCGCGGATGGCGCGGTAGGCGCGTTCGGCGAGGGACAGCTCCTCGCTTCCCGTCTCGGTCGCCCATTGCTGCATCGATGTCCCCTTGACCTGTCCAGCGAGCTCCCATACCTTAGCGCAGAGGCTAATATATCAGTTGCTCATTAGTTGGCTGTCAGGATGGTGCGCAGATGGCAACGAACCCGTCGATCAGCACGTTCGCCTCCCCTCTCTCCCTCCCGCTCGGCACACTCGACCCGGACGTCGCCGCCGCCGTGGACGCCGAGCTGCGCCGCCAGCAGTCGACCCTCGAGATGATCGCCTCGGAGAACTTCGCCCCGGCCGCCGTGATGGAGGCCCAGGGCTCGGTGCTGACCAACAAGTACGCCGAGGGCTACCCGGGCCGCCGCTACTACGGCGGCTGCGAACACGTCGACGTCGTCGAGCGGCTGGCCGTGGCCCGGGTGAAGGAACTGTTCGGCGCAGAGGCCGCGAACGTGCAGCCGCACTCCGGCGCCCAGGCCAACGCGGCCGCGATGTTCGCCCTGCTGGAGCCCGGCGACACGATCCTGGGCCTGGACCTGGCCCACGGTGGGCACCTCACCCACGGCATGCGCGTCAACTACTCCGGCAAGCTGTACAGCGTCGTGCCGTACCACGTGCGCGAGTCCGACATGCGCATCGACATGGACGAGGTCGAGCAGCTCGCTCTCGCCCACCGGCCCAGGATGATCGTCGCCGGCTGGTCCGCCTACTCCCGGCGGCTGGACTTCGCCGCGTTCCGCCGGATCGCCGACGCGGTGGGCGCGTACCTGCTGGTCGACATGGCACACTTCGCCGGCCTGGTGGCCGCGGGCCTGCACCCCAGCCCGGTGCCGTACGCCGACGTCGTGACGACCACCACCCACAAGACCCTCGGCGGCCCGCGCGGCGGCGTGATCCTCAGCCGCGCCGGCCTCGCCAAGAAGATCAACTCCGCGGTCTTCCCGGGCCAGCAGGGCGGCCCGCTGGAGCACGTCATCGCGGCGAAGGCGGTGGCCTTCAAGGTGGCGGCGGGCAAGGAGTTCAAGGAACGCCAGCAGCGCACCCTGGACGGCGCCCGCATCCTCGCCGGACGACTGCTGGCCGACGACGTGGCCGAGGCCGGGATCACGGTGCTGACCGGCGGCACCGAAGTCCACCTGGTCCTCGTCGATCTTCGCGGCTCCGCGCTCGACGGACGGCAGGCCGAGGACCGGCTGCACCGCATCGGCATCACCGTCAACCGCAACGCGGTGCCCTTCGACCCCCGCCCGCCGATGGTGTCGTCAGGACTGCGGATCGGCACCCCGGCCCTGGCCACCCGCGGCTTCGGCGAGGCGGAGTTCCGGGAGGTCGCCGACATCATCGCCGAGGCGCTGAAGGGCGAACAGCCCGACGACGAACTGCGCGCCCGGGTCGGGAAACTCGCCGCCGCCTTCCCCCTCTACCCCCACCTGAACGGAGACGCGGCATGACCACCGAGCCGCTGCCGGAGCACCCGGACTTCCTGTGGCGCAACCCCGAGCCGCGCTCCTCGTACGACGTCGTGATCGTCGGCGCGGGAGGCCACGGCCTGGCCACCGCCTACTACCTCGCCAAGAACCACGGCATCACCAGCGTCGCCGTCCTGGAGAAGGGCTGGCTGGCCGGCGGCAACATGGCCCGCAACACCACGATCATCCGCTCCAACTACCTCTGGGACGAGAGCGCGGCGATCTACGAGCACGCGCTCAAGCTGTGGGAGGGGCTCCCGGCGGAACTGGACTACGATTTCCTGTTCAGCCAGCGTGGCGTCCTCAACCTCGCGCACACCCTCCAGGACGTCCGCGAGGGCATGCGCCGCGTGGGCGCCAACCGCCTCAACGGAGTCGACGCCCAGTGGCTGGGGCCGGACGAGGTCGCCGAGGTCTGCCCCATCCTCAACGTCTCGACCCGCACCCGGTATCCGGTCCTCGGCGGCACCTTCCAGCCGCGGGCCGGCATCGCCAAGCACGACCACGTCGCCTGGGCGCTGGCCCGCCGGGCCGACGAGCTGGGCGTGGACCTGATCCAGGGCTGCGAGGTCACCGGCTTCCTCAAGGACGGCGACCGGGTGGTGGGCGTCGAGACCAACCGCGGCCGCATCCTCACCGGCCGGGTCGGCCTCGCGGCGGCCGGGCACAGCAGCCTGCTGGCCCAGCGGGCCGGCTTCCGGCTGCCCGTGCAGTCGCATCCGCTGCAGGCCCTGGTCTCCGAACTGCACGAGCCGGTGCACCCGACCGTGGTCATGTCGAACCACGTGCACGTCTACGTCTCCCAGGCGCACAAGGGCGAACTGGTGATGGGCGCGGGTGTCGACGCGTACAACGGCTACGGCCAGCGCGGCTCCTTCCATGTGATCGAGCAGCAGATGGCCGCCGCGGTCGAACTCTTCCCGGTCTTCGCCCGCGCGCATGTGCTGCGGACCTGGGGCGGCATCGTCGACGTCACCCCGGACGCCTCCCCGATCATCGGCCGCACCCCTGTCGAGAACCTCTACGTCAACTGCGGCTGGGGCACCGGCGGGTTCAAGGCCACCCCAGCCGCCGGCTGGACCTTCGCGCACACCATCGCCACCGGCGAGCCGCACCCGCTGAACGCCCCCTTCGCCCTCGAACGCTTCACGACGGGCGCGTTGATCGACGAACACGGCGCGGCAGCCGTGGCCCACTGAGGAGGACAGCGTGTTGCTGATCAGCTGCCCATGGTGCGGTCCCCGTGACGAGACCGAGTACCACTACGGGGGACAGGCCCACGTCGCCCACCCCGAGAACCCCGCGGACCTCACCGACGAGCAGTGGGCCGAGTACGTCTTCTACCGCGACAACCCCAGGGGTCCCTTCGCCGAGCGATGGGTGCACAGCACCGGCTGCCGCCGCTGGTTCAACGTCCTGCGCGACACCGTGACCTACGAGGTGCTCGCCGTCTACCGGCTCGACGAGCCCCGCCCCGAACTGCCCCAGGCCGGAGGGAACCGATGACCGACCAGCACTTCCGGCTCCGCCGAGGGGGCCGCATCGACCGCGGCACCGAACTGCGCTTCACCGTCGACGGACGGGAGCTGACCGGGCACCCCGGAGACACCGTCGCCTCGGCCATGCTGGCCAACGGCCTCACCCAGGTCGCCCCGTCGCTCTACCGCGGCCGCCCGCGCGGCATCGTCGCCGCAGGAGCCGAGGAACCCAACGCCCTGCTGCAGCTCGCCGGCCCGTGCTCGGAGGGCATGCTCCCGGCCACCACCGTGGAACTGTACGACGGCCTGTCCGCCACGACGCTGTCCGGCATGGGCCGGCTCGACCCGACCCCCGACCCCGCCCGCTACGACAAGAAGTACGTCCACACCGACGTCCTGGTCGTCGGCGCCGGACCGGCCGGGCTGGCCGCCGCCACCGCTGCCGCCGGCTCCGGTGCCCGCGTGATCCTCGTCGACGACCAGCCCGAGCCCGGCGGTTCGCTGCTCTCCGGGCGCACCGAGCGGGTCGGCGCACAGACCGCTTCGGAGTGGGTCGCCGACGTGCGCGCGGCACTCGACGCCGCCCCCGAGGTCGTCGTCCTGCAACGGACCACGGCGTTCGGGTCGTACGACGACAACTACCTGTTGGCGCTCCAGCGGCGCACCGACCACCTCGGAACTGCCGCTCCTGAGGGCGTCTCCCGCCAACGGCTGTGGCACATCCGCGCCCGCCAGGTCGTCCTCGCGACCGGCGCGCACGAGCGTCCCCTCGTCTTCGCCGGCAACGACCGGCCCGGTGTGATGCTCGCCGGAGCCGTGCGCTCGTACGTCAACCGCTACGCGGTCGTCCCGGGCTCGCGGGCCGTGGTCGGCACGACCAACGACAGTGCCTATGACACGGTCGCCGACCTCCACGCCGCTGGCATCGACATCGCCGCCGTCGTGGACGCGCGGCCCGAGCTCTCCCCCCGGGCCGCCGAGACCGCGCTCGCCACCGGCGTGCGGGTGCTGACGGGCAGCGCGGTGATCGACACCGCGGGCGACGGACGGCTGACCGGCGTCACCGTCCAGGCCCTCGGCACCGACGGCCGGCTCACCGGTGCACCACAACCGTTCGACTGCGACCTGCTCGCCGTCTCGGGCGGCTGGAGCCCCGTGGTGCACCTGCACAGCCAGCGCCAGGGCCGGCTGCGCTGGGACGAGGACCTGGTCGCCTTCGTCCCCGACGGCACCGTACGCGACCAGCAGGTCGCCGGCGCGGTCCGCGGGACGTACGACCTCGACGGCTGCCTGGCCGAAGGGGCACGGGCGGGTGCGCGGGCCGCGGCCGACGCCGGGTTCCCCGTCGCCGTACCGTCGCCCGGCGATGCCCGGCCCACCGGCCCGACGCGTGCCCTGTGGCTGGTCCCCGCCCCCGACGGCGAACCCGCCACCTGGGACACCCACTTCGTCGACCTCCAGCGCGACGTGACCGTCGCCGACGTCTGGCGCTCCACCGGCGCCGGTATGCGCGGCGTGGAGCACGTCAAGCGCTACACCTCGCTCGGTACGGCCAACGACCAGGGCAAGACGTCCGGCGTCAACGCGATCGGCGTGATCGCCGAGGCGCTCGGTGCCGGCGCGTCACCCGGCGAGATCGGCACCACGGCCTACCGGGCGCCGTACACGCCGATCGCCTTCGCCGCCCTCGCCGGGCGCGAGCGCGGTGAGCTGTTCGACCCGGAGCGCACCACCTCCCTCCACAGCTGGCACGTGGCACACGGCGCCGAGTTCGAGGACGTCGGGCAGTGGAAGCGCCCCTGGTACTACCCGCGGCCCGGTGAGGACATGGACACGGCCGTGGCCCGCGAGTGCCGGGCGGCCCGCGAGGGCGTGGCGTTCATGGACGCCTCCACCCTCGGCAAGATCGAGATCTGGGGCGCGGACGCGGGCGAGTTCCTCAACCGCGTCTACACCAACGCCTTCAAGAAGCTGAAGCCCGGCATGGCCCGCTACGGGGTCATGTGCAAGCCCGACGGCATGATCTTCGACGACGGTGTCACCCTGCGCCTCGACGACAACCGCTACTTCATGACCACCACGACCGGAGGCGCCGCCGGAGTGCTGGACTGGCTGGAGGAGTGGCTGCAGACCGAATGGCCCGAACTCGACGTGCACTGCACCTCGGTGACCGAGCAGTGGGCGACGATCGCCGTCGTGGGCCCGCAGTCGCGCCAGGTCGTCGCCCGGCTCGCGCCCGACCTCGACCTGTCCGCCGAGGCGTTCCCCTTCATGGCCTTCCGCGAGACCACCCTGGCCTGCGGCATCCCGGCCCGTGTCTGCCGGATCTCCTTCTCCGGTGAACTCGCCTACGAGATCAACGTCTCCGCCTGGTACGGCCTGGCCGTCTGGGAGCAGGTCCACGAGGCCGGACAGCCGTACGGCATCACCCCGTACGGCACCGAGACCATGCACGTCCTGCGGGCCGAGAAGGGGTACATCATCGTCGGCCAGGACACCGACGGCACCGTCACCCCGCAGGACGCGGGCATGTCCTGGGTGGTCTCCCGGCAGAAGGACTTCATCGGAAAGCGGTCCTTCGCCCGCGCCGACACCTCCCGCACCGACCGCAAGCAACTCGTCGGACTGCTGCCGAGCGACCGCACGACCCGGCTGCCCGAGGGCACCCAACTCGTCGCGCCGCACGTGCCGGTCACCCCCGAGGCGGGGCCGGTGCCGATGCTCGGGCACGTCACCTCCAGCTACCACAGCCCGGCCCTCGGCCGCCCCTTCGCCCTCGCCCTCGTCGCCGACGGACGGGCGAGGATCGGCGAGACCCTGCTCGCTCCCGTGGGCGAGGACCTGGTGCCCGTCGAGGTGACCGACTTCGTCCTCTACGACCCCGAAGGGACCAAGCGAGATGGCTGAGCCGACGTTCGACGCACGGGTGAGCCCCCTGGCACACCTGGCGGAGCGGATGCGCGCCGCCGCGGTCACCGGCGCCCGCGGCGTCACGCTGACCGAGTGGCCGTTCGTCACCATGGTGAACCTGCGCGTCGCCCCCGCTTCCGCGGCAGCCGACCGCATCGAGAAGACCCTCGGGGCACGGCTCCCGCGCCGGTGCGGCCACACCACCTCGGCCGGCCCCCACACGGTCGTCTGGCTCGGCCCCGACGAATGGCTCGTACTGTCCCAGGCCGAACCGGCCATGGTGACCGCCGAGTTGCGGGAGGCACTCGACGGCGACCGGGGCTCGGTCGTGGACGTCTCGGCGAACCGCACCACGCTGGAGCTGAGCGGCCCGTCCGCCCGGCAGGTGCTGGAGAAGGGCTGCCCGCTGGACCTGCACCCCCGGGCCTTCGCCCCCGGCCGGGCGGTGTCCACCACGGTCGGCCCCGTCGCGGTGGTCCTCTGGCAGGTCGACGACGCGCCGACGTACCGGCTGTTCCCACGCTCCTCGTTCGCCGACTACCTGGCCCGCTGGCTCATCGACGCGACGAGCGAGTACCGCAGCCCGGAGGTGCCCTGACGGCGCTCAGCGCGATGATCCGTACGCGGTCGGCATCGGCCCCTCCGCCTCCCACGCGGTGGGGCCGATAGGGGCGGCCCGGCGCCTCGCCCGGCGCCCGGACGGCGCGGGGCTGCTGCCGCCGACCACAGCCACACCCCTGACGACCTGGCATGCCCGCCGCCGCGGCGGGTACGACCCCTCCCGTACGGGAGTGTCGCGGATGCGGCCGGAGAGCGAGGGGTGTCGGAAGTGATTCGGAAGCTGCAGGCGATCGCGCTGGACTGCGCCGATGCGGTACGGCTCGCGGAGTTCTACGCGGAACTGCTCGGCGGCCGGGTGGTCATGGACTCGGAGGATCCCGACTGGGTGGAGGTGCACGGGTTCGAGGGGACGCCGCTTGCCTGCCAGCGGGTGGACGGCTACCGAGCGCCCGAATGGCCCGGCCAGCAGTACCCGCAGCAGCTCCACCTGGACTTCGACGTGGACGACCTCGACGGGGAGGAGAAGCGGGCGCTCGCCCTCGGCGCGACCGTGCTGGAGCGGACGGACCAGCTCCGCCCGGAGGCCAACTGGCGGGTCTACGCGGACCCGGCCGGCCATCCGTTCTGCCTCTGCCTCCACTGAGCCGTCGGCCCCACCGCGTCACCATGACCCACCACGTCACCACGACCCGCCTCGCACCGCGGTCGCCGAAGGAGCCGTACGAGGGGCGTAGGGGGTGAAATGCGCCGGGGGATGGTCGATCGGCAGGTCCGGACGCCATGCGGTGAGGATCTGGGCGCTGCACACGAACAGACCGTCGGGCAGCCGGTCCAGGGGATACCAGGCCCAGTCGCCGACGCTCTCGTCAGGCTGTGTCGCCGGCCGGCCCTGCCAGGCGCTCACAAGGGCGCCGACGGTGACCCGCACGACGTGTTCGACGTGGTCGACGAGCGTGCCCAGGAGTGTGATGTCGTCGGGCCTGGCGATCAGACCGGTCTCCTCGGCGAGTTCCCGGATCACGGTTGCTTCCAGGGACTCCCCGGCCTCTACGGTTCCACCCGGCAGTTCGAGCGTGCCGCGACGGTGTCGGCCGAGCAGCACGCCCTCGTCGCCGAGGACGATGGCGCCGACGCCGATGGCCGCGTGGGGCTTGGGTGGCCGGGTGGTGCGGGGCCGGCTGAAGACGCGCGTCGGGCGGTGCGGGAGGCGGCGGGCGCGGATGAGCTGCTGGACGACGGGGTTGTCGCCGTCCGAGGGGCGCAGAAGGTCGATGGCCTCGACTCGGAAGCCGTGCTCGGTGAGCAGGTCCTCCCACAGCTGCGGTGCCAGGACCCACATCCGGGTGGGCAACGGTGGATCGTCCCGCAGGATGATCGTCTGTTCACGTGGCGCGACGGTCGTGGACGGGCCGTGGCCGTGCAGGTCGGTATGGAGCAGCGAGAGGACCAGCGGTGCACCGGGGCGCAGGCCGTCGCGCAGCGCGGGCAGGACGCGGCGCGGGTCGGCGAAGGCGAGGCTGCCGATGGCGTACGCGGCGTCGAAGGGTTCCGCGGTGCGGAGGTGGTCGGCCACGTCGCCGTGCACGAACCGGACGCCGGGCGTGCCCGCATACGCACCGGTGGCGCGTTGGTGCTGGGTGAGGGACAGTTCGATCGCGGTGACCCGTGCACCGTGGGTCCGGGCCAGGTGAACGGCGTGGTGGCCGGCGCCGGAGCCGATGTCCAGGACGCGTTTGCCGGTGACGTCACCGAGGACTTCCGCCCCCGGACCGACCCCCTTCCACGGAGCCCATTCCAGCCGTTCGGGAACGGGCGGCACATACCCACGGTTCAGCTGACGTCGGCCGTACACGGTCCATGCTTCGGCGTTGAGATCCTCTACGGACAAGGGGGCTCCTGAGGGCAGAGCGGGGCCTTCCGGGCGGGGTCATGCCGGGTCGGCGACGGCGGGGGAGTCGGGGCGGGGGACAGCGGGGGCGTACTGCGTGGCCTGTGCGTCGAACATCGAGGCGTAGCGCCCCTGGACGGCCATGAGCTCGTCGTGGCTGCCCTGCTCGACGAGCCGTCCGTGGTGCAGGACGTAGATGCGGTCGGCGTGGCGGACGCCGGACATGCGGTGGGTGACCAGGACGACGGCCCGGTTCGGGGCGGCGAGCCGGCGGATGCGGTCGAACGCGGCGATCTCGGCCTCCGGGTCGAGGGCGGAGGTGGGTTCGTCCACGATGAGCACGCCCGCGGCGTCCGAGGTGGAACTGCGCCAGTGGGTTCGGGCGAGCCCGATCTTCTGCCACTCGCCGCCGGACAGTTCGCTCGCACCGCGGAACATCCGGGCCAGCAGACTCCGCAGGCCTTCGGGAAGTTTCGCGATGACCGGGCCGGCACCCGCGTAGTCGATGGACGGCTGAAGACGCTCGGGGCCGCCGTCCTGGGCAGGCCGGCCGATCCGGATGTTCAACGCCGCCGTCACGGGCCAGCGCTGGAAGTCCTGGGTGAGCAGGGAGACGCAGTCGAAGACCTGGGAGCGGTCCAGGGAGGCGACGTCGGCCGCACCCCACCGCACGGTCCCGCTCTGCGGCAGCAGCAGGCCCGACAACAGCTTCATCAGCGTGCTCTTGCCGGAGCCGTTCTCGCCGACCACGGCGGTGACCGAGCCCATGGGCAGCGTGAGGGACACCCCGTCCAGAGCGGGTGCTTCGCGGTCCGGGTAGCGGTAGCTGACGCGGTCGAGGACTACCTGCCTCACCTGTGCCGGAACGGGATCGCCCCCGCCGGGAATGGTGCGCAGGGCCGCCTCGTCCAGGAACCGGGCGTGGTCGCGGACGTAGAGGGACTCCTCGTGCAGCTGGTTCACGTTCATCACCAGCGCGCCCAGGCTCGCGGAGCCGGACCGGACGGCGATGACGGCGGTGCCGGCCACGGCCAGACTCATGCGCCCACTCGTGATCAGCAGGAACATGGCCGCGTACGTCGCCGCCATGGCGAGGCCGGACAGTGCCGCCGCCACCCATTCGGTGACGGCCTTGCTGGAGGCCAGCCGCTCCTGCTCGGCCTCGGCGCTCTCGGCCATCCGCTCGTAGCGACTGAGGAGGAACGGCCCGACGGCGTGGATGCGCACTTCCTGCGCGGCGGTGCGCTCGGTGAGCAGGTTGCCGATGAGGCGGCTGGCCCGCACGTGCTCGATCCAGCTCATCACCGACACATACCGTTCCTGCGCCACCCGCATCGCACCCCAGCCGCGCGGCGCCGCGATCAGGATCAGCATCGGCAGGAGGACGGGGTGGAGGATGGTGAGCACGCCGGCCGTGGAGACCAGCGAGATGGTCCCGTTCAGCGCGGCCACGCAGGCACCGATCATGCGGCGGGCGGAGCCGGCGCCGTACTGGGCGACGTCGATCAGCCGCCTGAACTCCGGGTCCTCGATGGCCTCCAGCTCCACCGACGCGGCGGCGGCCAGATACTGGGTCGTGGCGGTCCGCTCGACCAGCGGCTCCAGCCGGCCCGCCCGTGAGGTGGACCATCCGGCCAGGCCCGAGTTGACCACGGCCGCTCCGGCGGCGGCCAGCAAGCCCGGCAGCACCGCGTGCAGCCGCTGCCCGGGGGTGCCCGAGCCGAGCAGCGCGTGCATGACGGCGTTGACCGCGAGCAGGCCGATCGCCGCCGCGACACCCTGCGCGATCTCGCTGACCGCGACCGTGAGCAGAGCCCTGCGGTCGGCGTGCCACGCCATCCGCAAGGTCGCCCCGACCAGCCTCGGCATGGAGCGCAGTGCCGACATCATCGTCAGGTCGAGTCGGGCATGCTCGTGTTCGGACCAGCCGAAGTCGTAGCGCAAGGGGCCGCCGAAAAGCTCCTGTTCGGCGTCGGAGACCTCCGGCTCGGCCGTCTGCACGCGCCCGAATAACCTCTTCACAGGGCGCCTCCCGGCCCGGGCCGGCCCAGTGCCCGGAGAACCGGCGTCGTCGTCCTCGTCCGCGCACCGGCCCAGCGGGCGGACGCCGGGTCGCGAGTCGGTTGTGGTGGTGTGCCGGCCGAAGTCAACGTGGCCCCCCTGGACGCTTGTGCTGCTCGTTCGTATGGCTCAACGAACCAGCCAGGATTTCGAACACATGTGTTTCGGTCGTGCTCGGAACCCCGTGATTGAGCGCGCGCCGGAGCTTGCGGGGTGCACCGACCCTTGCCGCACAAGGACCGGGGCTGAAGCGGCGGTGGCCGAAACGCCGAGCGTGCCGCCGACCCGGGGGCGAAACCGGCGACACGGCACGATGGGTGCGGCAGCCGACGGCCCATTCCGATGCCGCAGGGGGGTCAGCTCACCGATTCCCTCCCGGACGAGGACGACGGCGCGCCCGCCCGTCGGCGCAGGGCGGCTTCGAGGGCGGTGACGTCGGTGACGGCGCTGGTGTCGGAGGCCCAGGCCACCACCCTGTCCGGGCGTACCAGCACCCAGGTCGGCGTCCCGTGGTGGTCGCCCACGCCGCTCACGCACCCGGGCCAGGCCGCGGCGAGGCGGGCGAACGCACCGTCAGGAGAGCGGTCGAGCAGCAGGAAGGCGCCGCGGTGGCCGGGCCGGCCAGGCCGGAGCCGTCCCACCCGGGGGACGACGCTGGGCGGTCGACCGCGACGAACTGCTACACCGGTTCACCGCCCTGCCCGCCGAGGCCTTCCCCCACACCACCCGTCACGCCGCCGAGCTCACCGCCGGCGAGGGCCACGACCGGTTCGACTTCACCCTCGACCTGATGATCGAGGGCCTCACCCACCGCCCACCGGGCCGACCCCGTCATCGCTGATCGAGTTCTCACAGCTGGATGGGCAGGTGGCGGGGTCCGCGGAGCATGGCGTTCTGGCGGTAGGGCGGCGGGTCCTGGACCAGCTGTGCGGTGGCGAGGCGGGGGAGCAGCGCGCCGAGTGCGGTGTAGGCCTCGATACGGGCGAGGGGGGCGCCGAAGCACACATGGATGCCGCTGCCGAACCCGAAGTGCTGGTTGTCCGGACGGGTGGGGTCGAACCGGTCCGGATCGTGGAACCGCCTGGGGTCACGGTTGCCCGAGCCGAATACCAGGATGACCGACGTGCCCGCGGGGATGCGGGTGCCGGCGACCTCCATGTCGGCGTGCGGGATCCGCTCGCGCATATGGACCGGTGGCTCGTAGCGCAGCAGTTCCTCCACCGCTCGCGGCAGCAGTTCGGGTTCGCGCCGCAGGCGGTCCTGCTGCTCGGGCTGGCGCAGGAGGGTGAGCACGCCGTTGGTGATGAGGTTGACCGTGGTCTCGTGTCCGGCGATGAGGAGCAGCACGGCGGTCTCCGCGAGTTCCTCCTGGGTCAGCCGCAGGGCGGGATCGGGCTCGTTGGCGAAGGCGGAGAGCATGTCGTCGCCCGGCTTGCCACGGCGCTGCTCGGCGAGGTTCACCAGGTAGCCGCCCATCTCGATGCGTGCCTGGTCGCCGGCCTTGTCGGTGTCGGTGGTGTCCTGGTCGGGCCTGACGTCGGCGGATGCGACGATCGCGTCGGACCACGCCCGGAAGAGCGGCTCGTCCTCGTGCGGTACGCCGAGCAGGCGGCAGATCACGGCGACGGGCAGCGGGTAGGCGAAGTCGTCGACGAGGTCGATCTGCCGGCCCGCCTCGAAGGTCTCCGCCAGCTCCTCGGTGATCCGGCCGATCTCGCCGCGCATGCCGTCTACTCGGCGGGGGCTGTGCGGCGGGCCGAACGGCCGCATGGTCAGCGTGCGCAGCCGGTGGTGCTCGGGGTCGTCGAGCCGCAGGAACGGCGGCTTGTGGGTCATTTCGCCGCGGGTACGGGGATCGGCACTCATGCGTGGGTCGTGGAGCAGCGCGGCGATGTGGTGGTAGCCGCCGATCAGACAGTTGCCGCCGGCCTGCCACACGACGGGACCGGCCTCGCGCAGTTCGGCGTACAGCGGGTAGGGGTTGGGGCGGCTGGCGTAGTCGGTGATCCGTGCCAGCAGGGTGTCGGAGTCCATGGCGGCTCCTTCGTAGGGGCGGGATGGGGGCTACACCACCGTCAGCCGACGGTCGGGCAGGTGACCGGTGAGGGCGACGGTCGGGCCGTGGGACAGTCCCGACGGATCGGGTACGGCGGACGGGATCGTGATGTCGGCCGCGATCGCGCGGTCCGCCGCGCCGGGCGGGGGCGGGAACGGAGCGGCCGTCTCGATCAGATGCCGGTAGTAGTCGAGCGACTTGGCCATGTCGACGGTGACCGCGGCGGTGACCCGTCCCTGGTAGCCGTAGACCATCGCCAGCCGGCGCGCCTCCAGGGAGCCCTGGGCGATGACGATGTGGTCGGAGTAGGTGGGCACGCCCACCGACTTGATGTTGAGGCCGAACTGGGTCGACCAGAACACCGGGACGGCTAGGTGCGGGCGCTGCAGCGCCCCCGGGTTGACCATGTTGTGCGCCGCCACCTCGGCCTGCTCGACCGCGTTGCCCCAGTGCTCCAGGGAGAGCATCTGGTAGCCGAACAGCGGGTGCGGGAAGCGGGAGACGTCGCCGGCCACGAAGACGTCGTCGGTGACGATCCCGTACATGGTGAAGGCGCGGCACCCGGCGTCGCAGGCGATGCCGCGCGGGCCCGCGGCAAGCCCGGACTGGGCCAACCACTCCACGTTGCGGACCGCCCCCAACGCCACGACGCACACGTCCGCCTCGATGCGGCTGCCGTCGGACAGCTCCGCGCCGGTGAACGCGCCGTTCCCGTTCAGGGCGGTGACGGTCACGCCGGTACGCAGGTCCACGCCGTGGTTGCGCTGCATCACGGCCGCGAGCTTCGACAGCGTGGCACCGAGCGCGCCCACCAGGGGTGCGGGGCCGCGTTCGGCGACCGTGACCTGAAGCCCCATCTCCCGGCAGGCCGAGGCGATCTCCGAGCCGGTGAAACCACCGCCGATGACCAGCACCCGCTCCGGCCCCGCGGCCAGCCGCTCGGCCAGTCCCGCGCCGTCCTCACGGGTGCGCAGCGTGAACACCCCGTCCAGGGCGGCCTCCTCGGAGTCGGGCCAGGGCCGCGCGCGGGTCCCGGTGGCGATGAGCAGCCGGTCGTACGGCAGGGATTCCCCGTCCTCCAGCAGCACCTGTCTCGCCAGCAGATCCACTCCTGTCGCGCGTACGCCGAAGCGCCACTCGGCGTCCGGGTCCCGGCGCAGCGGCAGCTCGGTGGTGTGCGCCGTCGCCTGGCCGAGAAGCACCTGCTTGGACAGCGGAGGCCGGTCGTACGGCGCATGGGGTTCGTCCCCGACCACGGTCAGCGCACCGGTGAATCCCTCCTCGCGCAGCGTCTCCGCGGCCCTCAGCCCGGCCAGTGACGCGCCGACGATGACGATCCGGCCTTCTTTCAGGTCAGAGGGCACGGCTGGTCACCTCTTCCCCGACGAGGATGGCCTGCACCGGGCACGCCGCCGCGGCCTCGCGAACCCGGGCGACCTGATCGTCCGGTACGGCGGTGGCGTACAGCAGTCCTTCCTCCCCGTGCAGCTCGAACACCTCGGGTGCGTGGAACACGCACTGTGCGTAGCCCTGGCACCGCGTGAGGTCGACGACGGTCCGCATCGTCACCACTTCCTCCGTTGTCTCACCCCCCTCACCTCCAGCATGAGCCGGGTGCCGGAGGCTCGCACGGTGACCGTGCGAGGGGCCCCGCGGGTCGACCGTCATCCCCAGGGGGTGGTCGAGGACGGAAGCGACGCTGATGAGGGCGGCGTGCGCGAACGCCCTTGGGCACACGTCCGGTTGCCGGCCCGTCCACTGATCTCCCTGGCACGCAGGGCGATTTTTCTTGCCTGGGCGAACAACTCCCTTGATGCGCAGGCTCGTCAGGGGGTGTCGGGTACTCCCGGGACGGCCTGGCGGCGCCACGCCGAGGGGCTGACGCCTCGGCTGCGCTTGAACGCCACGCTGAAGGCGAAGGGATCGTCGTAACCCACTTCGCGGGCGACCGCGGCGACGGTCGCCTCGGTGTTGCGCAGCAGGTCCGCCCCCAGTGTCATCCGCCAGCCGGTGAGGTAGGTGAGCGGGGGTTCACCGACCAGGGTGGTGAAGCGAGCGGCGAAGGCGGCGCGGGACATGCCGATCCGGGCGGCCAACTCGGCGACCGTCCAGCGATGGCCGGGAGCCTCGTGCAGCAGGCGCAGCGCGGTGCCGATCCCGGGATCGGACAGTGCCCGGTACCAGCCGGGCGCTCTCTCCGAGCCCGCACACCAGGCGCGCAGGGCCAGGACGAGCACGAGGTCCAGTGCCCGGTCGAGGACGGCGTCCTGACCCGGTTCGTCGCGGCTGGCCTCGGTGGCGAGGAGATCGAGTGCCGCCCGGGTCACGGGGCCGCGGGGTACGACGGCCAGGGGCGGGAGCATGCCCAGCACGCGATCGCCCAGGTCGCCGCGGATTTCGTACGCGCCCCGGAGCATGATCGTGGCTCCGGGCAAACCGTCGCCGTAGGTACGCGGGCCCAGGCTCCGGACACTGCCCGGCGCTTCCCGGCTGCCGTCCACGAAGTGCTTGCTCCGGCCGCGGATCACCACCTGAGGCGGGGTGGAGGGGGCGTCGGCGATCGTGTGGCGGCCCGGACCGGTGATCAGGGCGATGTCACCCGCACCGAGGCGTACCGGGGCGGTGTCCGCATCGTCGAGCCGGACGCAGGCGTGGCCGGCGAGCGTGGTCACGACCGTGAGCGGTGGGGTGTCGGCGAAGGTCAGCGACCATGGAGGACGCTGGATCAGCTGCCTGACCAACGCGTTCCTGGCACGGGCCCGGTGCAGCAGATCACTCAGGACGTCCACACCCTCACGTTAGACGATCACAAAGGTGGTTTCGACGTTCGCCCATGGAACGTCCACGCGCCCTCGGGGTTGTCTGGACGGCATGAAGAACATCCTCATTCTCGGTGGCACCGGCAAGACCGGCAGCCGCATCGCCCGGCAGCTGAAGGCCGCCGGACGGCCCGTGCGCACGGCGTCCCGCACGGGCGGCGACATCCGCTTCGACCTGGACGACCCGGCGACGTGGGAACCCGCGCTCGACGGGGCCGGCGCCGTCTATCTCGTGGAGCCCGGCCTTCGGCCGGGCGCGGACCGTCAGGCGCGCCTCCCGCGCTTCGTGACCGAGGCGGTGACCGCGGGCGTACGGCGGTTGGTGCTGCTGTCCGCCCCGCGCGCCGGGGAGCAGGGTCATCCGCTGCACGCCGTCGAGCAGGCCGTGCGCGGCTCCGGCGTCGACTGGGTGATCCTGCGGCCGAACTGGTTCTCGCAGAACTTCAGCGAGGGCCCCTGGCGGCCCGGCGTCCTTGCCGGAAGCCTGGCTGTGCCCACCGGTGACGGGCGTACGCCCTTCGTCGACGCCGAGGACATCGCCGAGGTCGCCGCAGCCGCGCTGACCGAAGACCGGCACAGCGGCCGGATCTACGCGCTGACGGGGCCACGGGCGATCAGCTTCGGTGAGGCGGCGCACCTCATCGCCAGGGCTACCGGGCGCAGGGTCCAGCACGTCGACGTCGATCCGGACACCTTCGTCCGGCGCCAGGTCGCGGCGGGCGCCTCACCGGCCGTCGCGCGCCTGTTCGCCGACATCCTCATGGCCATCGGCCGGGGCTC
The DNA here is from genome assembly GCF_000725475.1 of Streptomyces durhamensis. NCBI lineage: Bacteria > Bacillati > Actinomycetota > Actinomycetes > Kitasatosporales > Streptomycetaceae > Streptomyces > Streptomyces durhamensis. The sequence goes on along the minus strand of NZ_JNXR01000010.1, from coordinate 96,862 downwards.
GGGCGCCGCGCTCAGTGACGGTGTGCAACGAGCCCTCGGCCGACCGCCCCGGCCTTTCGAGGACTTCGTCACCGAGGCGGCCGCCGCGGGCCACTGGACCTGAGGTTCCCCGGGCGTCGGCCACACCCAAGCTGAGCGGGGCAACGACCCGAGACGCAGCGCGGTCAGGAGCCGGCGGCGGACGCGTGGCGAGCCAGCTCGGTGGCCAGGCGTCGCATGACGGTGCGGTTGGCGCGCCGCATCGTGGCCCGGACGAGGGGTGCCAGCAGGCGTTCGGCGAAAGGGGCGCGCGTCCAGGCGTACGTGAACGAGACGAGGCTCCCCCCGGTTCGCGTCGGGCTGATGGTGTACGTGCCGTGGGCCCGGCGTCGGCCGGCCGCGCTGACGTTGTGTTCGACGATGCGCCTCGGCGCCTCCGCCTCGACCACCTCGATGGTGACGTCGGTCTTCGTGCCGGCCAGCGTGGCCGTGACCGTGGCGCACGAGCCGATGCCGCGGCCGGGGCCGCTGTAGCGCCAGTCGGTCAGGTAGTGGTCGGTGAATCGCTCGTGGTGAGCCATGACATCGAGGAAGTCGTAGACCTGCTCGGGCGTCTGCGGGACGTCGATCGACACGGAGACAGACTTCATGTCCCACACGGTACAGACCGCATGTACCAATTGGTACACTCCTGTCGTGGTGAACACGGACGACTCCCGTCCCGAGGGCGCGACCGCTCCCGGCAGGGACGGAGACCGGCGCGCGCGACTGGTGGAGGCGGCCGTCGATCACGTCGCGGCGCACGGCATCGCGGATCTGAGCCTGCGCCGCCTGGGCGCCGCGATCGGGGTCAGTCACCGCATGCTGATCCACTACTTCGGCTCCAAGGAGCAGCTGCTGGTCGAGATCGTCCGGACGTCGGAGCGGCGCCAGCGCGATCTGCTGGCCCGGATCCTGCTGGAGCCCGGTCTCTCGCCCGCCGATGTCGCGCGGCTGCTGTGGCGGCAGCTGACAGATCCTCGACTGGCCGGTCAGGAGCGGCTCTTCTTCGAGATCTGCGGGCACGCGCTGCGAGGCCGCCCCGAGGCGGTCCCGGTCCTCGACGGGCTCGTGACGGACTGGCTGGAGCCACTCGTCGCCGCCGAGACGGCGACGGGGGCGGATCCCGCCACGGCCCGGAACCGTGCCAGGCTGGGGCTCGCCACCGTCCGCGGTCTGCTGCTCGACCTGCTCGCCACCGGTGACCGCGTCGGTGTCGACGCGGCGATGGAGGAGTTCCTCCGGCTGTACTACGGCACGGACTGACGCGCCGGCCGATCATGCGGATCGCGGGCGTGCGACAGCAGGCGGTCGACAACGACCCCTGCGGGGCGTGTGGGCCGGGAACCCGCGGCGCGGGGGATGCTCGGCGCGATCGCGACGGCCTGGGTGTGGGCCGGCCGGTCCAGGCCGCATAGAGGTCGGCCGCTCAGAAACGATAAAAAGGGGGTATGAGCGGAGCTTCGGGTCAAAAAGGGCGCGATATGCCCGATGCGTCCGGGCGGACTCATCGACCCGATCGCCCCCGTCAGGTGGGAGAGGAGCGGCGGTCGGGCTCGCTGCTGAGCGTGCACAGCCTCGCCGGGCAGGTCTTCCTCCTGCAGCTGGCGGTCGTCATGCTGCTCGTCGCGGCCACCCTGGTGGCCCTGGTGGCACAGGCGCGGCGCGACGTCATGGCGGACGCCCGGCAGCGGACGCTCACCACGGCGCAGACGTTCGCGAACGCCCCGGGGACCGCGGCGGCGCTGAAAAGCGCGCACCCGTCCGCCGTACTCCAGCCGCATGCCGAGGCCGCCAGGAAAGCCGCAGGCGTCGACGCCATCATCGTGTACGGGCTGAACGGGATCACCCTCACCCACAGCGACCCGCACCAGATCGGGAAACACGTCATCGGTCCTTACGCGCAGGCGGCGACCGGCAAGCCGTTCACGCGTACCTTCAAGGGGTCCCTGGGGCTCTCCGTGATCTCGGCGGTTCCCGTCAGGGGGCCCGACGGCTCCGTCGTCGCCATCGTCTCCGTGCCCGTCACGGTCGAGACGGTGCGGCACCGGGTGAACCAGCAGGTGCCGGTCCTCTTCGGCGGCGCCGTCGCCGCGCTCGCCGTCGCGGCAGGCGGATCGGGCCTGGTCAGCCGGCGGTTGCGGCGCCAGACCCATGGCCTCGGGGCGACCGAGATGACCCGCATGTACGAGCACCACGACGCGGTGCTGCACGCGGTGCGGGAAGGAGTGCTGATCGTCAGTGGTGACGGCCGGCTGCTGCTGGCCAACGACGAGGCACGGCGCCTGCTGGACCTGCCGACGGACGCCGAGCGGCGCCAGATCGCCGAGCTCGGCCTGGAGGAGGAGCTCGCCGGGCTGCTGGCCTCCGACCGGCCGGCCACCGACGAGGTGCACCTGGCGGCCGACCGGCTGCTCGCCGTCAACAAGCGGCTCACCGCACCTCACGGACCGGCCGGCAGCGTGGTGACACTCCGGGACACCACGGAGCTCCAGGCCCTCTCCGGCCGCGCCGAAGTGGCGCGTGAACGCTTGAAGCTGCTCTACGACGCCGGGCTGCGGATCGGCACCACCCTGGATGTGCGGCGCACAGCCGAGGAAATGGCCGAAGTGGCGGTGCCCCGGTTCGCCGACGTCGTCACCGTCGAACTGCTGGAATCGGTCCTGCGCGGGGAGGAGTCCACCGGCGCGCCCGCCGCACTCACCGAGTTGCGCCGCACCGCCGTCGCCGGCCTGGCCTCGGACGATCTCCTGCACCCCGTCGGCGAGCTGATCCGGTTCGTCCCGGACCACCCCGTCGCCGTGGCGATGACCGAGGACCGGCCGGTGCTGGCCAGGGGTCTGAGCGCCTCCGACGGCTGGTGGGCCCAGCACCCCGGACGGGCCCGGCGGATCCTCGACCACCGCATCCACTCCCTGCTCGTGGCCCCGTTGCGAGCCCGCGGCGTGGTGCTGGGAGCGGTGGAGTTCTGGCGCGCCAAGGACTCCCCGCCGTTCGAGGAAGAGGACACGGCCTTCGCCGAGGAACTGGCCGCCCGGGCGGCGGTGTCCATCGACAACGCCCGCCGCTACACCCGCGAACACACCATGGCCGTCACCCTGCAGCACAGCCTGCTGCCACGCGGGCTGCCCGAACAGTCCGCCCTCGACGTGGCCTACCGCTACCTGCCGGCCCAGGCCGGGGTGGGCGGCGACTGGTTCGACGTGATCCCGCTGTCCGGCACCCGGGTGGCGCTGGTCGTGGGCGATGTCGTCGGTCACGGGCTGCACGCCGCGGCGACCATGGGCCGACTGCGCACCGCCGTACACAACTTCGCCGGCCTGGACATGCCCGTGGACGAGCTGCTGGGCCGGCTGGACGAGCTGGTGGCCCAGATCGACGCCGAGGAGGCCACCGACGCGGAGGACGGACAGACGATGATCACCGGGGCGACCTGCCAGTACGCCGTCTACGACCCCACGTCCGGGCAGCTGGTACTCGCCACGGCCGGTCATCCGGGACCCGCGGTGGTCCGGCCCGACGGCACCGTCGACTTCCCCCGGCTGCCCGTCTCGCCGCCACTGGGGCTCGGCGCCGGCCTGCCTGTCGAGACCGCCGAGCTCACCGTGCCCGAAGGGTCCCGGCTGGTGCTCTACACCGACGGACTGATCGAGGACCGCACCCGAGACCTGGACGCCGGCCTGGAGGCCCTGCGCGATGTTCTGGCGGGACACGAACGCACTCCGGAGGCGACCTGCGCGGCGGTGATGGAAGCCATGCTGTCCGACCGGCCCAGGGATGACATCGCGTTGCTGGTGGCCCGCACCTGCCGACTCGGACCAGCGCAGATCGCCGAGTGGGACGTGCCCCGCGACCCGGCGGCGGTGGCCCCGGTGCGCTCCGCCTGCGCCCGCCGGCTGACGGAGTGGGGCCTGGAGCAGGCGGCCTTCACCGCCGAACTCATCCTCAGCGAACTGATCACCAACGCCATCCGCTACGGCTCCGAGCCCATCGCCGTCCGGCTGCTCCGCACCGTGCCGACCAGCGGCCCGGCCGCAGGAAGCCTGATCTTCGAGGTCTCCGACGGCAGCAGCACCTCACCCCGGCTGCGCCGGGCGAAAGTCACCGACGAGGGGGGCCGCGGACTCTTCCTCGTCGCCCGGTTCGCCGAACGCTGGGGAACGCGCTACACCTCGACCGGCAAGGTCATCTGGGCGGAACAGTCCCTCCACCACGGCGCCACGCCGGAGCCGGAAGGACTCGGCGAGATCCTGCTGGGCCAATGGGACGACACGGCACTGTGAGCAGGACACGGCGGCATCGAGCCGCCGAGGCGGCCGAGTACCCTGGCCTCTACGACCACTTCGCCGGCACGTGGGCCCGCGGCTCGCGAGAGCCACCGGAACCCGGACCGGCCACGGCGGCCCCGGGCACTCCTCCGGTGGCGAGAGGCGCCCTGTGACAGCCACACGTCCCCCGGCGACGACCTCGACCGCCACGCCCTGGAGCAGCCGTGACCACACCCCGTGCCCGAGCAGCGGCCGCCCTCGGCTGCTTCGCTCTCGTGGCACTGGGCCTGAGCGCCTGCGAGAACACACCGACCGCCAAGCTCGCGAAGCCGGCGCTGGCCACCTCCGCCGAGAACGCGGGCGGCATGCGCGCGCTGATCGCCGCAGCGAAACGCGAGGGCGCGCTCCGAGCGATCGCGCTACCGCGTGACTGGGCCAACTACGGTGGCCTGATCGACGGCTTCGAGAAGAAGTACGGCATCAGGGTCACGGTCGACAATCCGCTGGGCCACAGCGAGGACGAGATCGACGCACTGCGGCAGCGGGGGCACCGGCCGACGGCCCCCGACGTGATCGACGTGGGGGACACGTTCGCGCGCAACGCAGCGGCGCGCAACCTGATCGCGCCGTACAAGGTCGCCGCCTACGACTCGATCCCCGACAACCAGAAGGACGCGAAGGCCCGCTGGTCCAACAACTACGGGGGCTACATCTCCATCGGCTGCGACGCCAACCGGGTCAAGCCCTGCCCGGAGACCTTCGCCGATCTGCAGAAACCCGCGTACCGGGGCCAAGTCGCACTCGAAGGCGACCCGCGCCGGTCTGCCACCGCCTTCGCCGGCGTCTACGCGGCCGCGCTGGCGAACGGCGGTTCGTTCGCCGACGTCCAGCCCGGTCTCGACTTCTTCGCCAAGCTCGACGCGAACGGCAACCTCAACCCGCTCCCGTCCAACCTGGCCACGGTCGAGGACGGCCGGACCCCCATCAGCATCAACTGGGACTACATCAACCTGCAGTACGCCGACCAGCTTCGCGGCAGGGGAGTGAACTGGCAGGTCGCGATCCCCTTCGACGGGAGCTTCGCCCAGTACTTCGCGCTGGCGATCAACAAGAACGCCCCGCACCCGGCGGCCGCCCGCCTGTGGCAGGAGTACCTCTTCAGCCCGCAAGGCCAGAACCTGCGGCTGCGCGGCTACGCCCGCCCGGTGCTCATGGACGCCATGAAGCAGGACGGCACCCTCGACAAGGTCGCCGCCGCACGACTGCCGACGGTCGAGGGCACGCCGCAGTTCCCGACGGACGCGCAACTGGAGAAGGCGAGGAAGACCGTCGCCCAGGGCTGGGCGCAGGTCGTCCCCGGCTGACCTTCCAGCAGGCGCCCGAGCGCGTGGCGCCGGCCACAGCAATAGACGTACGCCTGCGCTCTCGCGGCGGACGCGGCCGCGGCGGCCGTAGCCAGGGGGTCGCGGGCCGGGCGGCCGAGGAGCTCCGCAAGGTCGGGGGCGGTACCGTCCAGGAAGCCGTGCCGGACAGCCGTGGCGATCGAGGCGAGCATCGGCGGCTGGAACGGCAGCAGTCCCGGGGTCTCCTCAAGGAGCCGGCGCCGGTACTCGCCCAGGCTGAGCGTGCGGTGCGGGACCCCGAGCCGGTCGGCCACCTGCACCGCCGTGACCGGCGTGCCGACGAGGTCGTAGACGCGTCCGCCGTGCCGTGCCGGATCTGCCGCGACGATCGCCGCGGCCTCGGCGAGGTCCTCGCGCGCGACCGCGGCCAGGGCACCGTCGCCGAACGCGGACTCCACCCCGTGGCCGGCCCACATCAGCAGACCGCCGAAGAGTTCGGCGTACAGGCCGTTGCGCAGGATCGTCCACGGCAGTCCGCTCGCCCGCACGAGGCGTTCGGTGGCGCGGTGGGCGAGCGCGAAACCGAGATGGTCGCCGGCACCGGTCAGGCTCGTGTAGACGACGTGCCGGACGCCGTCGCGGACGGCGGCGTCCAGGACCGCCGCGTGCCGCCCGACGACCTGGTCGTCTTCGGCGTAACCGGCGGAGATCAGCACCAGAGTCGACACATCGGCAAGGTCGAGGCTCGCGGGGTCGTCGAAGTCGAGCCGCCGCGTCCCCCCGTCCGGTGTGCGGCTGCCGCCCGTCGCGACGACGCCGCGGGCGCGCAGCGCCGCAAGAATGGCCGCGCCGAGGTTCCCGTTCGCTCCGGTCACCAAGATCATGTCAATCGCCGTCTTCCGTCGGTGGTCCTCATCGGTAACTACGCTTGATCCTTGACCGCACGCCCACCGGCCACAAGAAGGCAGTTTGATGTCACTCACGCACACCGGGGTAACCACCACTCCCGCCGACCTCGACCCCTGCGGACGTGCGGACCACCCCGACTGCGGCATCCGCGACGTCCTGGACCGCATCGGGGACAAGTGGTCGGTGCTCGTGATCGTCGAGCTCGCGAGCGGACCGCGCCGGTTCCGCGAACTGCAGCGCGCCATCGACGGCATCTCCCAGCGCATGCTCACCCTCACCGTGCGCAGACTCGAACGCGACGGCCTCGTCCTGCGCACCGTCTACCCGACGGTCCCGGCCCAGGTCGACTACCGCCTGACAACGACCGGGGCCGGCCTGACCCACCTGGTCAAGGCACTCGCCGACTGGTCCCTCGCCCACCGCCCCGTCATCGCCGAGGCACGACGCGCGTACGACCGGACCCACCCGGACCACGACATCCGCTGACGCGTACCCACGGCCACGAGCATCGCCCCGCGCGGCGGACCGTGCGGGGGGTGGCTGGCGATCCCGCCCTCCTGGGCGCCGCACACTGCGAAGACCCGGTCTTCACCGGTCCCCGAAAAGTTTCGATCCCCATGCAACCTGGTGCCGAGCCCGCGCGTATAGGAGGCGATACCGCACTTCATATGGGGGGATCTCATGCATTTGGACCGTTCGGCCGGTCGGACCGCCGGCCGTCTCGGCGCCGCCGTCGTGGCCTTGGTCGCTCTGCTGTCGGCCGTCGGCTGCTCGACGGACACGGGTACCGGCGTCCGTGAGGGCGGCGGCGCACCGGATGCCCGGGCCTCCGCGGCGCCGGCCGCGAAGGCCAAGGGCGGGGGCAAGGTGTCCGAGGCGCGCCCGGCTCCGTCCATGCCGGAGCCCGCCGTGCTCGCGCAGGCGCGGGTGAACATAGCCGACGGGCAGACGGTCGGTGTGGGCATGCCGATATCGGTCACCTTCCCCCGGCCGGTCCCGGCCGACGAGCGCAAGGCCGTGGAGAGCTGGCTGCGCGTACAGACCTCGTCCGGCACGACCGGCGCGTGGAGCTGGCTGAAGGACCAGAACCTCCTGGACGGGCAGCGCGTCGACTTCCGCCCCCGTGGCACCTACTGGCAGCCCGGCACCACGGTCACCCTGCGCCGCGGTTCGCAGGGCGTCAGCCACTTCACCATCGGCCGGTCGCTGGTCGCCACGGTCGACGTGAGCGCGCACGAGATGACCGTCCGCACCGGCGGCGCGACGCAGCGGATCCCGGTCACCACCGGGCGGCCGGGGCTGGACACCTGGAAGGGGACCATGGTCGTGATGGACAAACAGTCCGAAGTGCTCATGGACTCCCACACCGTGGGCCTCGGTGCCGAGTACCGCGGCAACTACTTCTGGGCCGTGCACCTGACGACCTCCGGGACGTACGTGCACCAGAACCCGCGGGCGAACACCGAGGCAGGACACCGTAACGTCACCCACGGCTGTGTGGGCCTCGCCACCGACGGCACCGCCAAGCGCTTCTACGACCGGGTACGGGTCGGCGACGTCGTCACGGTCACCGGGTCGGACAAGGACACCGTCGCCGCCGGAAACGGCTACGGCGACTGGAACCTGACGTGGCAGCAGTGGCTCGCGCACAGCGCCGCCGGACAGACCACGACCGCATGACCCCGACCGCACCGGCCGCACACGACGCGACCCGCGCCGTCAGAGAGAGCACGAAAAGGTGACCGAGGACGAGTTCGACCTCTTCTACACGGCTGCCTACCCGCGTCTGGTCGGCCAGCTGTACGCCCTGACGGGGGACTACGCCGAGGCCCAGGACGTGGTGCAGGAGGCGTTCGTACGCGCCTGGGACCGGCGTTCGTCGGTCCTGAGCGGCGACCAGGCTCCCGAGGCGTGGATCCGCACGGTGGCACACCGTCTGGCGATGAGCCGCTGGCGGCGGGCGCGCCGCTGGTGGGAGCTCGTGCGAAGCGAGTCCGCGCCGCGGCCGGTGCGCGAACCGAGCCCGGACCACGTGGCGTTGGTCGCTGGTCTACGGCGTCTGCCCGAAGCCCAGCGGACCGCGATCGTGCTGCATCACCTGTGTGATCTGAGCGTGGAGCAGATAGCCGCCGAGACCGGCGTGGCGGTCGGCAGCGTCAAGGCACGTCTGTCGCGCGGCCGTTCGGCACTCGCCGCGCACCTGGTGAGCGAGGAACCCCACCCGACGGAGGAAGTCCGTGTCTGATCAGCCGTCACCGCACCCCCTGGCCGAGGCGGAGTTGTCCGCCCGGCTTCGTGGCCTGGCCGCGCGCGGCGCGGCACCGGCCCCCGCCACGGGAGCACAGGTGAGGAGCCGGGCGGCACGCCGCCGCCGCGGCCGACGCGTTCTGCTCTCCACCGGGGCGCTGGCGGCAGCTGCCGTCGTCACGGTCACCTCCGGCGCCCTCGGCTCCCCGCCCAGCAAGCCGGCGACGCCGCCCGCGACGTCCGTGCCCCGCCCGTCCCCGGCGCCCGTCCAGCGGGTGACGGTCGACCTGGAAGCCCACACGTTGACCATCGCGGGCAGGACGTTCCCCATCAGCGCGCCGCAGGAGAACTGCCCGATCGGCGAGACGACGGTCACGGTCACCGCCAAGTACCCCACCCTCACCCTGCGCCCCGGCATGGTCATCAAGGATCCGCACGTCAAACAGTGGGCGGTCACCTTCACCGACCGCAGTCACACCCAGCGGCTGCTGATGTGGGCGCTGGACCCCGCCGCCGGCCTCGCCAGCATCGGCCACAACGTTCCCGCCGGCTCCATCGCCCTCGCACCCAAAGCCGGGAAGTGGGTGTACGACGCCATCAGGCCCGGCGCGCGTGTGGAGATCAAGGGCAGGCAGGCCAAGAGCGCGGACCCGGACTACGTGTGCACCGACCGCCAACCGATCACCGGCAACCGCTGACGCCGAACCGCCGGCACGCCGCCCGGAGAGGAACTCCGATGCCCGCACCGGATCGAGGCCGCCCTCGACGACCTGCTCTTCGACGGTGACCTCTCGCTACCTGCGCGGCATGGTCGCCGGCGGCCACGTGGAAGTGCACGAGGAGCTGTACGACGGCAGCACGTACGCCGACCGGCACACCTGCTTCCTCACCAAGACCGACGGCACGACCGTCACCATGGAGGTCTACGTCTTCGCCGACCTCGCCCCCGACGGCCGTTGCCACCGCATCGATGATTCCCGAGCTGCCCTTGCACAGCTGCCGTCGGCTTGATCTCGACGGCGTGGCAGTCGAGGAGGTGGAGGCCGCTCACCTCAGCCGGCATCCGCCTGTCGCGCCCGGGAGGCGGTGTCGTCCAGCATTCTGCGGGTGAGGGCGGCGCGGTTGGAGACGCCGAGCTTGCGATAGACCTGTCTCAGGTGGGTCTCCACGGTCCGCACACTGAGGAACAGCGTGGTGGCGATGCCGGCGTTGGTCATGCCGGTGCTGGCGAGGTCGGCGATCTCACGTTCGCGCGCGGTCAGCGCGGGCAGTGCGTCGGCCACCGCCGTGCGGTCGGCCAGCCGGGACCGCAGGCGGCTCACGTCACCGATCAGGCGGGCGGAGCCGCACTGGTCGGCGAGGACCGCGGCGCCGGCGAGCCGGTCGGCCACCCCCTGCGTCCGTCCGGTGTGCAGGGAGAGCTCGGCCGCCGCGAGGAGGGTCGCGCAGGCCTCGATGCGTTCACCGCTGAGGGAGAAGTCGGAGAACGCTTCCACCGCCTTCTCCAGGGCCGTCTCGGTTTCCCCGCGAGCGGCGTGGGCGTGCATGCGGGCGCGCAGAGCGAAGCCGTTGCGGCCGGGGGAGGGGAGTTGTTCGACGCATCTCTCGGCCAGCCGGGCCCACTGCTCCACCGACGCCGGGTCACCCATGGCGAGCGACGCCTGTGCCAGGGTGTCGCACCAGCGTGGCTTGCGCCAGGAGGTGAGCCTGGACAACTCGGCGCCGCCGGCGGCCTCCGTCAGAAGCCACCGGGCGCGCGCGGGATCACCGGTGCGCAGGACGAGCTCGGCGTGGAAGCAGCGGACGGCGACCGCCCACGCGGTCGGCGTGTCGCCGCAGACGGCCAGGGCGCGTGCGGCCGACGCCTCCGCCTCCTCCAGATCGCCCGCCCCGTCCCGCCAGAAGAGGATCTCGGCCCGCACCATGGCGCTGACGGCCTCCTCCGCCGGACTGACGACCCGGTCGCCGCGGAGGGTGATCTGGGCAAGGGTGGCCAGCGCGCCGTCGAGGTTTCCGCACCGCAGCCGCGCGTTGGCGAGCACCGTGAGAATCTGCGGCTCGATGTACGTCTGCCGGGTCCGCCGGGACAGTACCGCCGCGCGCGTCAGGTGCCGGTCGGCGTCCAGCAGCCGTCCCAGCATTCCTTCGGTCATCCCCACCTGCACCGAGGCGTCCAGGTGGGTGAGCAAAGAGGTGTCGGAGGAGGAGTCGATGAGCTCGGCCGCGGCGGCCGCCCGTGCCTGCGCCGTGGTGACGTCACCTGTGAACAGGTAGCCGAGCGCGGCCTGTGCCAGGGCCCGCGCCTCACCGACGTGGTCGTGGTACCGGTGCGCGATCGCTGCGGCCGTGTCGGCGTGCTCGCGGCAGGTCTCGTACTCCTGGAGGTCGTAGGCGTGGTCGGCCAGTTCGGCGTGCAGGGCGGCGGCGATCGCCGCGTCCTGGTCGGCCAGCACCGCGAGACCTGAGCGTGCCAGGGCACCTGCCTCGGTGTACCGGCCGAGGCGCCGTTCGATCCGGCTCGAGTCGACGAGCGCGGTCACCTCGCCGGGGCGGCCCGGCATGGCCGACCGCAGGGCGTCGAGCAACTCCCTGCCCTCGGCCGCGTCTCCGGTCAGCAGGCGGGCGCGGGCGAGGAGGACCTGGGCCTCGTGCCAGTGCTCCTCGCCCTCGCGGAGCAGCGGCAGCGCGGCCTTCAGATAGCCGGCCGCGACCGCGGGCGAGCTGTACAGAATGCTGCGAGCGGCGGCGATCAGGATGGTCACATGTTCCGGACGGTTCGGATCGGCGGCGCCGGCGACATGACGGACCCGCCTGGAGACGGGGGCGGCCTGCTCGGCCAGCGCGGCGTCGGCCCGGCGGTGCAGGTCGGTGCGCCGGCTGGGTTCGAGCCGTTCGTAGACGACGTCGCCCACCGCTCGGTGGCGCACCGCGAGGTGCGGAGCGGGCTCGGCGGACCGGACCAGGTCGAGACGGGTGAGGGTGTCCAGTAAGCGCAGGGCGGCGGCCGTGTCCTGCCCGGCGACCGCGACCAGCAGTTCCGGGTGGAACGGTTCGCCGAGGACCGCCGCGGCCTGGAGCAGGGCGAGGGCCTCGGGATCGAGACCGGCCAGCTCCCCGAGGACCGCCGTCACGGCCTCGGCGCCGGTCCGGCCGTGCGCACCGAGGATCTTCAGATACTGCGGATTGCCCATGGCGTCGCGGCAGATCTCGTCCGCGCTCGGATGGTCTCCGAGCAGCTCCGCGGCCTGCTCGGGGGAGAGCGGCCCGAGGCCCCACACCTCCAGCAGGCCATCGGAAGCCGCCCGCGAGGCCATTTCCGCTGCCATGGCGGAGAGTTGGCGCTGCCGGTATGCCACGAGGCACAGCACGTGACCGCCGGCGGTCGCCTGGAGCAGTTGCTCGATGTACGGCAGCTGGTCGGGCGCGAGGAGGTGGACGTCATCCACCACGGCGAGCAGGGGGCCGCCCTCGGCCGCACGCGCGACCACCTCACGGAGGTCCTGCGGGGGCGGGGCGTCGTCCTGCAAGGACGCGGTGGCGGATCGTCCCCGGGCCGTGCGGACCGGTATCCCAGCGGCTCGCGCCTCGGCCGCGACCGCCCACATGAGAGCACTCTTGCCGATGCCCGGGTCCCCGACCAGCGCCACGGTCCGCCCCGGCCCGTTCTCGATTCGGATCAGGGCTGACACCAGCTCCTCGACTTCGGTCTCACGCCCGGTCAACGGACGTGCGCCGCCGGTCCCTCGGCGGGCGGGGGGCGGTATGTGACCCCGCAAGTCATCGGTCATGAAACGGCAGATTAACGGCTTCCTGTGACAGTGGGCCAAGCCGGGAAGTGCCGAGGCCGGTGCCGCTCGGGCTCGCTCGGCTTCGACGTGTCCGTGATCGGCGGCCACGGGGGTGAGGAGCGCTGCACCGGGCTGCCCGTCCACCTTCGCCCCCTGGCGGCCCGCTGCCGCCGCCCCGGGCGAACCGCTGGTGAGCGGTCCCCGGCTCGTGCACGCGCCCTCACGGAACGAAGACCGTTATGCCCCGATAAGATAACTTTGTGATCAGGATTGGACGGCCGCGGCGCCACCGCCCTCCCCCCGGTGGCCGACGCGAGACCGTACTGCTGTCCCCCGTGCTTCTCACCGTCCTGATCACCGGTCTGGCCTTCGCCACCCCCAGGGAGATCGCCTTCAGCCGTCTCCTGCCCGCCGCGCCCGCCCTCGCCGCCGCGATGTGGCCCGTGCTCCCGACGATCCTGCTGGGGGCGTTCTGCCTGCTGGTCATGATCGGGCTCAGCCTCGTCTACGTCGACCTGGGGACGCCCTACACGGCGGCCGCGATCGTCGCGGTCACTCTGGCGGCCGCCTATACGAGCCACCTCCGCATCCAGCGGGAGGAGACACTCTTCCAGGTCCGGCTCGTCGCCGACGCGGCGCAGCAGGTGCTGCTGCGTCCGCTGCCGCGCCGTGTCCAGGACGTCGATATCGAGTCGCTGTACCTGGCGGCCCAGGAGCAGGCCCGGATCGGAGGTGACTTCTACGAGGTGGCCGACACGCCGTACGGTGTTCGGCTGCTCATCGGTGATGTGCGCGGTAAGGGGCTGCCGGCGGTGGGGGCGGCCTCGGCGGTGATCAACTGCTTCAGGGAGAACGCGTACGACCAGCCCGACCTGAGGGGCATCATCCATCGCCTGGAGACGAGCATAGGGCGCTACAGCCTCGCGATCCTCGACCCGGACCAACCCGAGCACTTCGCCACCGCCCTGATCGCCGAGATCCCGTACGGGAGCGGACATGCCAAAATCCTCAACTGCGGGCACCCTCCGCCCCTGCTGATGCGGAGCGGGGAGGTCTGCGTCCTGGAGCCCACCGTCCCCTCACCGCCCCTCAACCTCGCGACGCTTCTCGGGGACGACTACAACGTCGACACCATCGCCTTCACCTCGGGTGACCAGATACTGCTCTACACCGACGGCGTAACGGAGACCCGGGACCGCACCGGCATGTTCTTCCCGCTGCCGGAGTGGATGCGGCAGCTCGGCCCGGCTGCCCCCCGTGAGCTGCTGGACCGGCTTCACCAGGACCTGCTCCACTACAGCGGCGGGAGGCTCGACGACGACATCGCGGCCGTCGCCGTCCGCTGCAGCCACCCCGTGATTCAAGAGTGCTCCGAGTAGGCGGCTGAACACGTCGCGCCCCGAGGGGGGCGGACTCGGCTGCCGTGTTCGTGCCGACGCTGTCGGCACCGGTAGAAGCGACGCCGCCGACCGGTGGTTGCCGCAATCGGTACATTTGTGAATGAAGGATCACGGCTGTCAGGCATGTGACGGTCGCGCCCATGCTCGGGAACCACGGGCGAGGACAACATGATCGACTTGAGTGCGCCGATCATGGCCACCTTCCTTGTGTATGTGGCCATCATGATCGCAACGGGTATCTGGGCCTACAGCCGCACTCACACCTTTGCCGACTTCGCCCTGGGCGGCCGCAGGCTCAGCGCGTTCGTCGCCGCCCTGTCCGCGGGGGCCAGCGACATGTCCGGCTGGTTGTTCCTCGCCTTTCCCGGCGCGGTGTACGCGGCCGGTGTCGGTGCCAGCTGGATCGCGGTCGGTCTGGTGGTCGGTACGTACCTCAACTGGCTGTTCGTCGCGCCGAGGCTGCGCACCTACACCGAGCGCGCCGGGAACGCCGTCAGCCTCTCGGCCTATCTGGAGGAAAGGTTCGAGGACCGCACCCGGACGCTCCGGATGGTCTCGGCGGCGGTCACCCTCGTGTTCTTCACCGTCTACGTCGCCAGTGGGCTGGTAGCCGGTGGCCTGCTGTTCGGGCACATCTTCGGTGTCGGGTTCGGGCTCGGAGTGACCCTGACCGCCCTGGTGATCGTCGTCTACTCGTGCCTGGGCGGCTTCCTCGCCGTGAGCCTGACACACGTCCTGCAGGCCACGCTGATGTTCCTCGCCCTGCTCGTGCTCCCCGTCGTCGGCATCGGGGCGCTCGGCGGCTTCGGGGCACTGCGTGACGCCCTCAACAGCAAGACCCCCAGCCTGCTCGACATGGGCGCCAAGGCCGACTACACGGACGGACGGTGGTCCGCGGGCGGCTCCCTCGGCGCCGTCGCGATCATCTCGCTGCTCGCCTGGGGGCTCGGGTATTTCGGTCAGCCCCACATCCTGGCCCGCTTCATGGGCATCCGCAGCACCGGCGCCGTCCCGGCGGCCCGCCGCATCGAGACCGGGTGGGCCGTCTTCGTGCTCGCCGGAGCCACCCTCGTCGGCCTGGTGGGCATCGCCCGGGCCGGCACACCGCTGAACGACCCGCAGACGGTGTACATCACTCTCAGCCGGACCCTGTTCAACCCCTGGGGCGCCGGCGTGATGCTGATCGCCGTGCTGGCCGCGATCATCTCGACCGCGGACAGCCAGCTCCTCGTGTCCTCGGTCAGCCTCACGGAGGACTTCTACCACGCGTTCCTCCACCGGCGTGCCTCGGACAGGACCCTGGTCTGGGTCGGTCGCGCCGCCGTCGTCATCGTGATCGTGGTGGCCTTCGTGATCGCGCTCAGGGGCGGCGGGCTGCTGGGCATCGTCGCCTACGCCTGGGCGGGCTTCGGAGCGGCGTTCGGGCCGGTCGTCCTGCTCTCGCTGTACTGGCCCCGGATGACCTGGGCGGGGGCCATGGCCGGGATCGTCTCGGGCGCGGTCACAGTGCTGCTGTGGAAGAAGATCAATCCGCTGCTCGGTCCCTTCGAGTCGGGCATCTACGAAATGGTGCCGGGCGTGCTGGTCGCCACGGTGGCAGCACTGGTCTTCGGCAGATTCGTCGGACGGCCCCCGAAACGGGCCTTCTGGCGGATGCCGGGCGGCGGGGTCAGCCAGCTGATGCTCACCCCCTTCCTCACCCACGCCCCCGTCGGCATCGCGGTCCTCGACACGGACCTGCGGTACGTCTGGGTGAACGAGTCACTGGACCGCCGCATCCCCCTCGAACATCGGCTGGGCCGGCGGATGGCGGAAGTGCTGCCGATCGCGGAGGCCGCGGCCTTCGAGGAGAAGATGCGCGGAGTCCTGGAGACCGGCGCTCCGGTGATGGACTACGAATACCCCAGCCCCAGCCAGCTGGACACCGACGCCGGCCGCGCGTTCTCCTCGTCGTTCTTCGTCATGAAGGACCGGCACGGTCAGAACGTCGGTGTCTGGTACATGGTCATCGACGTCACCGAACGCCGGCGCGCCCAGGAACGCCTGGCCCTCCTCAACGACGCCGCCACCCGCATCGGCAGCACCCTGGACGTGACGCGGACGGCCCAGGAACTGGCCGACGACGCCGTGCCGGCCGTCGCCGACTTCGTCGCCGTGGACCTGCTGGACTCGGTCATGAGGGGCGAGGAACCGGCACCCGGTCCGGTCGGGATGTCGCCCGTCATCCGGCGCGCGGGGCAGCAGTCGGTGCGCGAGGGCTGTCCCGAGGGGAGCCTGGCCGTGGGGGAGGCGGTCCGCCGTGCCGCCTCGTCGCCGGTGACCCGCTGCCTGATGGAAAGCAGAACCCTGGTCGAACGGACCCTGGACCGCACGGCCAGCCCGTGGGTGACCGAGGACGAGTCGCTCGGCGCCTCCTTCCGCGACTACGACTTCCGCTCGGTCATGGTGGTCCCGGTGCGAGCGCGCGGTGTCACCCTGGGTGCGGCGACGTTCGCACGGTCCGGGCGGCGGGGCCCGTTCGAGGAGGACGACGTACGTCTCGCCGAGGAACTCGTCTCCCGCGCGGCGGTGTGCATCGACAACGCGCGCCGATTCACCCGCGAGCGCACCGCGGCCCGCTCCATGCAGCGCTATCTGCTGCCGCAGGAACTGACGGGAGGTTCCGCGCTCGCGGTGGCGTCCTGGTATCTCCCGGCGGACGCCCCCACCGGTGTGGGCGGCGACTGGTTCGACGTGATCCCGCTGTCCGGGGCACGGGTCGCGCTGGTGGTCGGGGACGTGGCCGGGCACGGCCTGAACGCCGCGGCGACCATGGGACGCCTGCGCACCGCGGTACGCACCCTCGCCAACCTGGACCTCTCCCCGGACGAACTGCTGGCCCATCTGGACGACCTGGTCATCGGCCTCATGGGGGCGGACGGCAGCGAGGCTTCGCCGGCGACCGAGGACGGGGCCCCGGGCACCGCGTTCCTGGGCGCCACCTGCCTGTACGCCGTCTACGACCCGGTCAGCGGGCGGTGCACGCTGGCCCGCGCCGGTCACCTCCCGCCGGTGATCGTCTCTCCGGCCGGCGGTGCCGAAGTCCTGGACCTGCCCGCCGGACCACCACTCGGCCTCGGGTACCTGCCCTTCCAGGCCGTCGAAATGGAGCTGGCCGAGGGCAGCCTCATCGCGCTCTACACCGACGGTCTCATCGAATCCGTCGACAGGGACATCGGTGTCGGGCTGTCCCGGCTGGGCGATGTCCTCGCCGCGCCCCGGCCGACTCTGGAGGAGACGGGCCGCGGAGTGATCGATGGTCTGCTGGCCGGTCAGCCCTCCGACGACGCGGCCCTGCTCCTCGCCCGGACCCGTGTCCTGGCCCGGGACCGGATCGTCTCCTGGGACCTGCCCAGCGATCCGGCCGCCGTCGCGCGCGCCCGCTCACTCGCCACCCAGCAGCTGACGGAGTGGGGCGTACCCGACCTGACGTTCACCACGGAGCTCGTCGTCAGCGAACTGGTCACCAACGCCATCCGTCATGCGACCGGACCGGTCTGTCTCCGCCTGATCAGGGACCGTGGCCTGATCTGCGAGGTCTCCGACGCCAGCAGCACCTCGCCGCGCCTGCGCCATGCCCGCACCACCGACGAGGGAGGGCGGGGCCTGCTGATCGTGGCCCAGCTCGCCCACCGGTGGGGTACCCGCTACACCACGAACGGCAAGATCATCTGGACGGAGCAGGTCGTTCCGGCGGACGCCGCCGTCGAGGACCCGCCTGGCCGCTGATCCGGTGGGTCGTGGCGGCTCACCAGGCCCGTGCCGGCCGCCAGGTGCCCATGCTCCGTCAACTGGGCTTCAGGCCTTGTGCGTTGGGGCGCGGACCCCTACATTAACTGCGACATTAAATCCACTTAACTGAATACTTGAGCGAGGGTTGCCGTGCCGCACCGCGCAAGACCGCGTATGCGCTGGATCACCGCTGCCGGGACTGTTCTCGCCGCCGTGGCGGCGCTGGCAGGCGGAGTGAACTCAGGGTCGGCCGAGGCGGCTGCCCCGCCGGTCCGCACTCAGCACGTCGAGTACTTCCCCGGACCCCGGGCCGAGCCGCGCCAGGTGGCCGTCCCGGCGGGCGACCGGGTCTTCCGCGAAAGGCCGGGCCTGGCGGGCACCACCCCGGCGGTGAAGGCGCTCCAGCGCTCCGGACCGGTGTCCGGGCGGCTCGATCTGGTGGTGATGGGTGACGGCTACACGGCCGGCGAGCAGGGCGAGTTCGCCGCCGACGCCGAGGAGAAGCTGGACGCGATCTTCGATGTGGAGCCGTACCGGAGCTACCGCGGCCTGTTCAACATCTGGCTGGTCAACACCGTCTCCCACGATTCCGGCGTCTCCGGTGACCCGGGGGCCGACGCCGTGAAGGACACCGCGCTGGGCTCCTCCTTCTTCTGCGACGGCATCGAGCGCCTGCTGTGTGTCGACACCGACGAGGTCGCCCGGTACGCCGGCCTGGCCCCGGACGCCGACATCGTCTTCGTCATCGCCAACTCCGCGAAGTACGGCGGCGCGGGCTACTCCGCCGCCGACCTGCCGGCAGGCTCGACCTTCCACGGGGTGGCGACGATGTCGTCCGACAACGACAGGTCCTACCTCATAGGCGCCCACGAACTGGGCCACTCCATAGGCCACTTGGCCGACGAGTACCAGTACACGGGCTACGGTACCTACCCCTCGGCCGAGGAACCGGCCGCCGCGAACCTCACCATCCACCGCGACCTCGGCGCGACGAAGTGGTACCGCTGGCTCGGCGCCCAGGACCCGTCCGGTTCGGTCGTGGGCACGTACGAAGGCGGGGGGTACTACGAGGCGGGCATCTTCCGGCCGACCGAGACATCCATCATGCGCTCCCTGGCCTCGACCGACTTCAACGTCGTCGGCAGGGAGGCGATGATCGCCGGCTTCTACGCCGACGCGGACGCGCTGACCTCCTCCCTCCCCACAACCCGGCCGATCGGGCAAGGGCGCCTGATCACGGTATGCCTGGCACCGCTGACCGGGCTCGCCGACGTCGAACTGACCTGGTACGTCGACGACAGGCAGGTTCTCGCGGCGACGGGCGATCTCTCGGTGACGCCGCGCGAACTGGGCGTCCGGGGCCGCGGCCACCAGGTCACGGCGACCGTGACCGACCTCTCGACGGCCATCCGGGATCCCGCGGTCCGGGCAGCGGCGACCACCTCACTGACCTGGGCGGTACGGTGACACCGTGGCCTTCGCGGGCCTGCGTCCCGGGCCGCCCGCCCGGGGGCGGCCCGGGACGAGCGGAGTCCCGTCCGGGTGTGGTGAACGTCACCCATCGAGGCATACCTACTGGTCGGTACCCTGCTTCGAGGCTGTGAACGACAGGAGGCGCGATGTCCGTGACCAACCACCAGATCCGTCTGGCCGCCCGCCCCGTGGGCGAAGTGAAGCCGGAGGACTGGGAGCACTGCTCCGGGCCCGTCGAAGAGCCGGGCCCCGGTCTTTTCGCCGGCCGGACGCGCGTCATCTCGCTGGACCCGGCCATGCGGGGCTGGCTGGACGACCGCCCCTCGTACCTGCCGCCGGTGGGCATCGGAGAGGTGATGCGTGCCGGATCGGTCATCGAGGTCACCGCCTCCCAGCACCCCGACTTCCAGCCGGGTGATCACGTGGTCGGGACGTTCGGCGTCCAGGAGTACGTGGTCTCCGACGGCAGGGGTGCCATGAAGATCGACACCTCCCTCGCCCCGCCCTCCACGTACCTGGGCGCGCTCGGCATGCCCGGTATGACCGCCTACTTCGGCCTGCTGGAGGTCGGGGCACTGAAGGACGGCGAGACCGTCGTGGTGTCGGGGGCGGCCGGTGCCGTCGGCAGCATCGCGGGCCAGATCGCGAAGGCGAAGGGCTGCCGCGTCGTGGGCATCGCCGGAGGTCCGGAGAAGTGCGCGCTGCTCACCGGCGAACTGGGTTTCGACGCGGCGATCGACTACCGCGCCGAAGACGTCAGGAAGGCGCTGCGCCGTGAGGCTCCCGACGGCATCGACGTCTACTTCGACAACGTGGGAGGGGACGTCCTCGACGCCGCCCTGACCCGGCTCGCGATGCACGCGCGCGTCGTGATCTGCGGTGCGATCAGCCAGTACAACAACGCCACGCCGGTCCAGGGCCCCTCCAACTACCTCTCGCTGCTGGTGCGCCGCGCCCGCATGGAGGGCTTCGTCGTCTTCGACTACGCCAAGCGCTACGCCGAGGCGGCGCAGGAGATCTCCGCCTGGATCGGCGCCGGCCGCATCAAGGTCAAGGAACATGTGGTGCGGGGGAGCGTGGACGACTTCCCCGAGACGCTGCAGATGCTCTTCCGCGGGGACAACGTCGGCAAGCTCGTCCTGGATCTGGGATGACCGCGGTCGCGCGTGGGGCGGCCGTGTCCGGGTGACACAGGCGGACGGCGTGGTGCTCCCGCCTCCCGGCACCGCGCCCCGACCGCGCGTCCGGGCTCGCTGACCGTTGCAAGCGAGGGCCTGGGCGGGGAACTCCCGCGCCCAGGCCCCCGGCTCCGGGGCAGCGAGCCTCTTCGGTACGGCAGCGCCCGCCCGGACAGGGTCCGCCGACGGCGCGCGCCCGCTCAAGAGGCGTGCTTCGCCCCCTTCGCCGTCTTCGAGTAGGCGTCGTGCCAGGCGGCCTTGGCTCCGGAGTCACCGATCCGGTAGACGTCCACGACCGCTCCCACCGCGACTGCCAGCGACAGCACGCCGACGACGATCCGCACGGGCAGGGCGGACCAGCGCATGCCGCCGTTCCGGCCGGGCTCCGCCGGGGTGCGCCGCCCGGCCCACCACACGACGGCGGCCAGCACGAACAGGCCCAAGGCCCAGGGCAGCAGCCCGTCGCCCAATTCGGTGTGCCGGCGTACGAGGGCGTCGTCGTCCACGTGCCGCTCCAGCCATTCGCCGGCGTGCGTGGTCAGCGGCACGCTGGCCAGGGCCGCGAGGGCGAGCACCGGCAGCAGGGCGCCGAGCCGCCGGGCGGCGCGCGGCCACAGCGCGGCCGTCACCAGGGCCAGCGCGGTGAGGGGTATCAACACGACGACCACATGGACGAACAGCACATGGGCGGGCAGACCGTTGATCAGGGTCATCCAGGAGCTCCTCAGGGGGTGTGGGCGCGCCAGCGTGGCACAGGCACCTCTCAGTTACCTCTCAGCCGATGGGCTACGAGGTGGGTACCGGGGTCGCACGTTCGTCCGCCGCGGGGGCTCTCCCGCCCTTGACGAGCGGCCCCACCGCGTACGCGCCGGGGCCGAGGCAGGCGATCAGGAGGAACGCCCAGCAGAACATGACAGCCGGCTCGCCGCCGTTGTCGATCGGGAACAGCGCGTTGGACTGATGGACGCTGAAGTAGGCGTAGGCCATGGACCCGGAGCAGATGACGGCTGCCGTCCGTGTGAGCAGGCCGAGCGCCACGAGAGCGCCCCCCACCAGTTCGATGACCGCGGCCCACCAGCCGGGCCACTGCAGGGCCGGGACCGTGCCGCCGCCATGGGCACCGCCCAGGACCCCGAACAGGGATGCGGCGCCGTGGCAGGCGAAGAGGAACCCGGTCAGCAGGCGGAAGACGGCCTGCACGACGGGCCGCATGCTGCGTAACGTCAGTGCCGGTGAGAAGTTCATGGGGGTTACTCCTCGGTCTCGGAAACCCGGCGGCGACAGATTTCAGTCATGTACATGTCATGAATGGTGTAGCGCGGGACGCGGGCACGCACCAGTCGCCCAACGCTCTGGGTTTCCTCTGAAGCCGGTGGTCCGGGCCGGCCATACCGGCGGAAGCCGAGGTACCTGCCCGGCTCGCCACAGCGCCGCGCGGCAGTCGCGGCGGGGCTCACCCGAGGCGTCAGGCACCACGGCGGAGACGTACCGCCAGGGCCGGGCACTGGTTGACGGCCCGGCGGGCGCCGTGCTCCTGCCAGGGGGCGACCGGGATGCTGGTCGAGGCGGGGTAGCCGTGCGGGCCGAGGCGCATGAGGTCGGGGGCCAGCACGGCGCACAGCCCATGGCCGGTGCAGCGGGACCAGTCCACCTCCAGCCGGGCGCCCTGCGCGGGCGGGAGGGGCAGTACGCCGCGCAC
Organism: Streptomyces durhamensis; assembly: GCF_000725475.1. Classification (NCBI taxonomy): domain Bacteria; kingdom Bacillati; phylum Actinomycetota; class Actinomycetes; order Kitasatosporales; family Streptomycetaceae; genus Streptomyces; species Streptomyces durhamensis. The sequence goes on along the minus strand of NZ_JNXR01000010.1, from coordinate 74,768 downwards.
CGGACGACCGCAGCCGGGGCCGGACAGGTGGGCGTCGACGTCCTCGGAGAAGACGTCCAGCGCGGTGAGCAGGAAGCGGGCCGTGCCGTCCGGATGCGAGCAGGCTCCGCCGGCCTGGGCCGCGCCGAGGGCACGCCGGGCGTCCTCCAGTACCGCCGGCTCGGCGGCACCGGCGGCCAGCAGCGCCAGGGCCTCGGCGGCAGCGGGCAGGCCGCGCTTGCACGGTCCGCACTGGCCGGCTGACTCGGCCGCCAGCCAGGCCGCGACCCCCGCGACCTCACCGAGAGGGCAGGTGTCGTCGGGAATCGTCACGATCGCGCCCGCGCCGAGGGCTGCGCCCAGTCCGGCGAGTCCGGCGCGGGAGAGCGGCGCGTCGACGGCGTCCGGCGGGGGGAGCCAGGCGCCGTGGTAGCCGCCCACCAGCACTCCGGAGCCCGGCCCGAGGCCGCAGGCGTCCAGTACCGCCCCCAGCCGCGTGCCGGTCGCAACCTCGACCACCAGCGGACCGGCGCCTGGCCGGTTGACGGTGAGCAGCACCGTACCGGGTTCGGCGGCGGTGCCGACGGCGGCGTAGGCGTCGGGCCCGAGCCGGGCCGCGACGGCGAGCTGGGCCCAGGTCTCGGCGTTGGAGAGCAGCGTCGGACGGCCACGCACCCCGCCCGTTCCACCGTCGGCCGCGCGGGCCTTCAGCGGCGCCGGTACCACCGGATGACCGTTGATGCCGCGGATCAGGGCCCCGGATTCGCCGGAGACGAAGCGTTCGGGCAGGCACATGGTCCGGGCCGGGCAGGGAAGATCACGCTCCGCGAGGGCAGCCGGCACCGATATCTCGCCGGGGCTGCCCCCGGCGACGCCGATCACGATCTCCTCGGCGCCGAACGCGGCCGCGGCCAGGCAGGCGCCGTCCAGCACGAGATGCGGTGCGCGGGCGAACAGCATCTTGTCCTTGGCGCTGGCGGGCTCGCCCTCCGCGCCGTTCACCACGATGACCGGCGGCGCCCCGGTGCGGTCGGCGGTGGCGAGCGCGGCCCGGGCCTTACGGGCGAACGGGAAGCCGGCGCCGCCGCGGCCGGACAGGCCGACGGCCTCCGCCAGGGCGAGCAGACCGTCCCGGTCCGGTTGGCGGAGCGGCGGGTGGACACGGGTGTGGGCGGCGAGGTCCAGGCGCTGGTGGCGGTCCAGACCGGAGGTCAGCCGGGCCGCGACCAGCCGGCGCACCTCGGGCAACTCCAGCGGGGCGTGCTTCACTCGCCGCTCCCCGGCCGGGCCAGGTGGAGCGGCCGGGGTCCTGGCCTCGCGGCGTGCTTCGGCCCGGGCAGGCCGGCACTCTGCACGGACCGGCGAGCCACCGTCGACGCTACCGAGGGACGGGCGGCCCTGGCGATCGGGCGGGTGCCGGCGGCGGTGGCGGACAGGGCGGACAGCGCGGCCGGGCGGACAGCAGCGGGCCGGTACGCCTTGGCACCGCGCCGGCGGCGGCTCAGACTGCGGTGGCGGCCGACGTAGGACAGAGCACGCACCAACAGGGCGAGCGCCACCAGGGCCGCGCACACGCCGTAGCCCCAGAACACCCACGCGTGCGCCTTGCGCCCCGCCGTCAGCCCGTGCGCCAGGGAGACCGGCCAGCAGACGTACGCCAGCGAGTGCAGCACCCGCCACACCCACGGACGGCGGCTGCCGGCGAACCGACCGCGGAGCACGCCGGTGGCGGTGATCAGGACGAGCAGGTCGGCGGCGATGGTGCCCAGGCTCACCGCGAGGGCGGCCCCGCCGCTGAAGGGGACCACCGCGGTCTGCGCGGCGGCGTGCCGCTCGACGACCTTGACCGCGATGTGGGTGCCCAGGAAGCCGAGCGCCGCGACGGCGCTCGCGCGGTGCACCGACTGCACGGCCACCCGCAGCCGGGGGGTCAGCACCAGCCGGTCGGTGGCGGCGAGTCCGCACGTCACCACGGCGGTCAGCGAGAGCAGGGTGAAGACACCGGTGAAGTAGTCCAGGAAAGCCATCACCCGGCCGACTGCTCCGGCCGACGCGGCGCCGACCGCAGGACGGGCCAGCAGGACGATGCTGGACATGGGGCACCTTCTTCCTCGTACTCGGGTCGCGGCCCGCCCGTGTACTCGGGTCACAGCCGGGCCGTGGCGGGGCCGGATCGGGATTCCGCATGCCCACGTCGGGAACGGCACCGCCGGGCAGCCGGGCACCGGCGGTACTGCACGAAGGGTCCATCGTTAGCCCGTGCACCGGCCTGATGACAAAGGCGCAGATACGGCCGACGACCGTAGCGGGACCCGGTGTCGGCGCTGATTCTCGGGCCCGAGGGGCACTTGTGCTCCACGATCGTGCGTAGTAGACGCCGGAAATGGCGTGACCAGGCTCACCAGCGCTCCCCGCCTCGCGCTCCGCGAGCGGATCGAGCGGCGGCCGGGGCGGACAGCGGTCGTCCCGCGCTCCGCGGAGCACGTTCTCGTCCGCTGGCCACAGGAGGCCCGGGGGCGGGAGGCCGCCCCGAGGGCCGTCCCCTCGCTGTCAGCAGGCCGACGGCCGCCCGGACCGCCTCCGCGCCGCGCCCTGGACCGACCTGCCCGTCATGACGAGCGCGGGAGGCTCCACCTCACAATGTCACGGGTGATGCGCGTGGCGGCGTATCCGGTCCCGGCGACAAAGCGCATCATCGGGCCGAACACCGGAGCGGCCAGCGACCCGGTGAAGTACAGACCGCGGACGGCCGATTCGAAACTCCCGCTCAGCTCGGGGGCGTTCGAACCCGGTACACGGACCAGCGCCCGGCGGACGCCGGGGGACAGGAACGGCAGGACGTCCAGGTCGATGCGGTAACCGGTGGCCGCGAGAACGTGGTGGACGGTGAGGGTGTGCGGCGACCCGCTGCCCGGCGCGGCCAGTTCCAGACGTACGGCCCGCTCGGGGGTCACCTCGGCACGAGCGACACGGCAGGAGGTGTGGACCGGGACGACACCCTCGACCCGGTCCCTCAGCCACCAGCCACCGGACGGGCCCAATGCCCGTCGGTACAACAGCAGCCGGGCCGACGCGGGAAGCCGTCGTACTCCGCCCGGAGCCCGGCAGACCGCTGCCAGGATCCAGCCGGTGCCGAGCGGCGAGGCGGGCTGGGCCAGCCGCCGCATCCGGGGCCGGGACAGGTCCGGTGTCACTCCCCACCGCACCTGCCCCTCCCGGACCAGCACGCGCACCTCGGCGCCCGCCTCGTGCAGCAGCGCGGCGCTCTCCAGCGCGGACTGGCCGCCGCCGATCACGGCGATCCGCCGGCCGGCGTACCGCGACAGGTCGGTGTGGTGGCTCGTGTGGGACACCGGGGATGCGTGGCCCGGCCCCTCAGGGGCGAGCCGCCGCAGTTCCTCCGGGATGTGGGCCAGTCCGTTCAGACCCGTCGCCACGACGACGGCTCCGGCCGCCAGAGCCTCCCCGCCGGCCAGCCGGACGAGGAACCCCGGGCCGTTGCCCGTACGGTCGACGCCCGTGACCCGGGCGGACTCCACCTCGCCGACGTACCGCTTCTGGAACCACTGCCCGTAGCGCACGAAGACGTCGCACGGGATCGGCGTCAGTTCGGTCAGTTCCGGCTCACCGTGCACCCGGCGGAAGTCAGCCAGCCGTCCGCCCGGCTCGGGCGCGGAGAGGTCGGTGGCGTCCGGCGTCGACTTCAGGAACATCCCGGTGGCCATGGCGTGCCGCCAACTGCCCATCACCTCACCGAAGATGCGCACGGGTACGCCGGCCGCCCGCAGATGGGCGGCCACCGACAGCCCGTACGGACCGGCCCCGATCACGACGACGGGCAGTCCGGCACGCCCGTGCGACTTCCCGTCCGCCACCAGGCGTTGGCCCGGAAACGACTGCGTCATGCGTCCCCCCACCGACTCCCGCGCGGACTCCCCCGAGCCGGCGCGGCACTTCGGGAAGTGCGCCGGCTGACAACCGCCGCACTCGTTCCCCCACCCGGGCCCAGTGTGATTCCTCGGCGCGGTGTCGGGGCCCGATATCACCCCACGTTGCCCGAAACATGGCTGAACCGTAGGCCGCGTATTGCCTCGCGACCGGCGCGTTCACGTCCGGTGCGGACCGGTCCAGGACCATCATCCGGGGGCGTTGCGGTACCACCTCAGCGCTGCGGGCGCCATTCGAAGAGCAGGATGGTCAGGTCGTCCCGCAGTTGGTTGCGCTGGTAGTCGAGGATGGCGTGGATGAGCAGCCGCAGCACCTCGGCCGGGCGCTGTCCGGCGGCGGAGGAGCGGATGATGAAGTCGGTGAACCGGTCGAGGCCGAACTCCGTACCGTCCGCGTCGCGATCCTCCACGACTCCGTCGGTGTAGAGCAGGACGCTGTCGCCCGGTTCCAGGGTCGTCTCGTGGACCTGCCGGGCTGCCGGGGCGAGCAGGCCCGCCAGGCCGATCGGCGGCTGCGGGGGACTGTCCAGCGCCCCGGTGAGCACCTCCTCGGCACGGATCAGCAGGGGCGGGGGATGGCCGCAGTTGACCCAGCGCAGCACCCCGGTCACGGCGTCGAGCCGGCATAGCACGCCGGTGCAGAAGTGCTCGGGCAGCCACTCGGCGAGCGCTTGGTCGACGGTGCCGACGACGTCGGCCACGGCGCCACCGCCACGGCGGGCGTTGCGTGCCGCCGCCATGGCCACCGACGTGGTCAGGCCGGCGGTCAGATCGTGCCCCATGGCGTCGAGGATCATGGTGTGCAGCACGTTCTTGACCACCGAGTGGTCGAAGGCGTCGCCGGCGATGTCGTACGCCGGTTCCAGGACCGCGGTCGAGATGCACCTTCTGCTGCCGATGGTGCGGGGTGGCAGGAAGGCCCGCAGCATCTCGGCGGGCAGCCCCATGGTCGCGGTGCGGGTGCGGGCGGCGAGCCAGTCGCTGTAGGCGCGCTTGGAGGTGATCAGCATGGCGAAGAGATGGGCCAGCATCTGGCTGCGGCGCACGCGCACCTCGTCGAGCGAGGCGGTCCGCACCGCCAGCACGCCCAGCCGCTCCGCGCCGTCGACCAGAGGCATCCAGAGGACCAGGCCGTCGTCGGTCTCGGTCACCCGCGGGGAGACCGTGCGGTACGCCCTGCCGGCCGACGAGCGCTCCACCGGCAACGGATCCAAGGTCTCGTCGAGCGGGACGAGCAGCCGCTGCTGCAGGTCGACGAGATAGATCAGCGCGGTGTCCAGGCCGAGGGAGGAGGCGCACCGGTTCGCCAGGGCCGGCAGTTCGACCGGCAATGCGGTCTGGGCCTCGATGATCAGCTCTTCCAGCCGATTCTCGTCGACAGCGGTGTCGGGACCGGAGGACGCGTGCGGTGGGTCCGACACGGGGATCACCCCTTCCGTGCCCAGTCTCACACCGATCCCGGCCCCTCTCACGTCGGGCAGGCCTGCGGCGAGAGCGGCGGCCAGGGCGGTCCGTACGGCAGAGGCAACCGCTGTCCGTTACAAGACAGGGACATATCGCCGATGAACGCCTGTCTCCAGGCTGACGTCACTTCTGATGACCGCACCAAACAGCACGTACCGCACCTTCAGTGCGAACGCTTCTCTTCTCACCGAAAGGGATGTATCAGTGATGGTCTCGAAGCGGCGCTCCCTGCGCATAGCCGTCGTCGGTGCCCTCGGCGCCGCCTCCCTCGCCCTCGCCGGCACCGCCATGGCGGCCACCCCGCAGGCGCACACCGCCTCCCCGGTCGCCGTCGCGCACAAGGCGCAGGCTCCCAAGGCCGGCATCACCGCCACGCCGTCGGCGACGTCCGTCCGCGCATGGCAGCTGTTCCGGGTCACCGGCAAGACGACCGGCCTCGGGGCGGGCAGCAAGGTGACCCTGCAGCAGAAGCAGCACGGCACGTGGGTCAGCCTGCCCGCGTCCACGCCCGTCCTGCACAACGGTTCCTACTCGCTGGGCGTCAAGCTCGGCCTGAAAGGCAAGAACGACCTGCGTGTCGTCAGCGGCAGCACGGCCTCACCGGTCTTCAACGTGACGGTCCGCTGATCCTCGGCCGCCCGTGCCGGGCCGGCGCGCACCGTGTCAGGTGCGCGGCGGCCCTCCGGGGTGCGGGTCCCTCCCGCGCTTCCCGACCGCCGTGGGGTGATGTGCGGGCTCAGGCGCCGGTCAGTGCTGCCGGTGCGTCGCCCGTCTCCCGGAGGGAGGCCGACAGGGCGCGGGCCTCGTGTTCGGTCATCCGGGGGGTCTCGTACGGCACGGCGTTGACCCAACGCTGAGCCAGCCGGGCGATCCGCTCGCCGTACCGCTCCGCGGTGACCAGGTCGCCGCGCGATCCGGCCTCCTCTGCCCCCTGGTCGGCGTGGCTCTGGCTCATCAGACCCAGCCACGAGCCCAGCCGGTTCACGTCGTCGCGGTCGCCACCGCTCCAGTTGTTGCCCGGCATGTCGCCCACGCCGATCCACTGCATGCCCAACTGTGCGGCGAAGACGGCCAGTTGCTGCAGCACCGCCAGCTTGTCGCCGCTCTGCGAGGCGGACATGGTGAACCCTCCGGCCAGCTTGTCCTTCCACGCCTGCGTCGTGAACGGCGTGAACGCCGCCTCCACGAACGCCTTGAACACCGCCGACACGCTGCCCATCAGCGTCGGGCAGCCGAGCACGAGCGCATCGGAGCGCTCCAGGAGCGCCAGTACCTCCGCATCGTGCCAACGGCCCGCGGTGACGTCCTCGGCCCGGATCTCCACGAGATGCACCCGGGCGCCCGGCACCAGCCGTGCCCCGTCGGCGAGGTGCTCGGCCAGGACCCGGGTGTGTCCGTGCACCGAGTGGTAGACCACCGTCACCGTGACCGTCGGCGCATCCTGCTCACGGTCAACGTCATTGCTCGTCATATCTCTTCACTGCTTCCGGTCCTGGGGGAATCCCTGCTTTCCCAGCCATCACAGCCTGCCTACGGCACGGCATCAACGCCGGACTTCGGCATGCAGCGATCGGTCACACCGATCGATCGAGTTAGCCTGGTCCCGTGGACAGGATGGAACTGGAAGCATTCGTCGCGGTCGCGGAAGAGCTCCACTTCGGGCGCGCCGCCGCGCGCCTGCACCGGGGGCAGCCCACCGTCAGCGACGCGGTCAGGCGGCTGGAGAACACCCTGGGCGGGCGGCTGTTCCACCGCACCAGCCGCCGGGTGTCATTGACCGGGCTCGGCGAAGCGCTGCTGCCCGACGCCCGCGCCACCCTGGCCCAGCTGCGCCGCTTCCAGCAGCGCGGACGCTCCTTGGCGGCCGGCGACCGCAGCCGCACCACCCTCGTCGTCGCCCATGCCGAATACACCGGCCACCAGCTGCTGTTGCGCTGCCTTCCCCCACTGCGCGACCGCTTCCCGGAAGTGACGATCGTGCCGGAGGCCATGCCGACCACGGCCCAGCTCACCGCCCTGCGGGCGGAGACGATCGGGCTGGGCATCGGCTGGGCGACCGGCGACGTCACCGGCGTCCGCGCGAGGGTGCTGTCCACCGAGAGGTTCATGGCGCTCGTACCCGCGGCCCACCCCCTCGCCGGGCACGCCGAGCTGAGCGCGTCCGAACTGTCCACCACCGGCCTGCTCACCTGGCCCCACCAGATCAACAGCGGTCTGTGCGACCGCCTCCTGTCCGCCTTCCACATCGGCGGAGCCGACCTGCGCATCATCAGAACCGCCGACAGCGTGCACGCCATCGCCGCTCATGTCGCCGCGGGAACGGGCATCGGCATCACCGTCGAATCCGCACTCGACCACCAGCCACCCGGCCTGCGCGTCATCCCTCTCACCGGTCCTTCGACCACCGTCGACCAGATCGTCCTCACCCCCACCGAGCCGTCGGACACCGCCACGGCGCTGCGCGACCTGCTGCTGCACGCCTCGGCGGAGCCGTCCTCCGTCGATCACTGAATGGTGTGCGTGGCGCGCCCACTACGCTGTGACGACGGAGCGTGCAACCGATGTGCCCGAGAGCCTCGCCCGGTCCGCGGATCGGGACCACGTGAACGACTACGACAGCTTCGCCGAGGCATACGCGGCGGAGAACGAGAACAGCCTCGTGAACGCGTACTACGAGCGGCCCGCGATGTCGGCCCTCGCCGGAGACGTCGCCGGCCGCCGGATCCTGGACGCCGGATGCGGCTCGGGCCCCCTGTCCGCCGCACTGCGCGACCGCGGCGCGATCGTCACCGGCATCGACGCCAGCGCCGGGATGCTCGCGTTGGCCCGGCGGCGGTTCGGTGACGACGTGGCCCTGCACGAGGGCGACCTGAGGGACCGCCTGCCGTTCGCCGACGGGGCGTTCGACGACGTGGTCGCGTCGCTGGTGCTGCACCACCTGGAGGACTGGGGGCCGACGCCGGCCGAGCTGCGGCGAGTCTCAGGCCCGGCGGCCGGCTGATCGCGTCCGTCGACCATCCTTTCGTGGCCTGCACGATCCAGGATCCGCGGCCCGACTACTTCGCGACCACCACCTATTCCTTCGACTGGACGTTCGACGGGCACACCGTTCCGATGAGGTTCTGGCGCAAGCCGTTGCACGCGATGACCGACGCCTTCACCAGCGCCGGTTTCCGCCTCGCCGTCATCAGTGAGCCGCAGCCCGATCCGGCCGCCCGTGAGCTGTTCCCCGACGACTTCCACGACCTTTCGACCAAGACCGACTTCCTGTTCTTCGTCGTCGAGGCACCGCCGCCGGCGGCGGGCAGCCGGCCTTCGCGGGCCGGGTTGCGGTGACCTGCCGGGTGTTCGCATATGGGTGGTGAGGCGCGGCACGGCCGAGCCGGCCATGCTCGTGGCGACGGGAGGTGGGCATGTCCGTGCAGGACCCGGCGCGGAAGGGGCCCGCGTCAGGGTGGGTGACCTGGTGGCGCGCGCACGATCCCGATCTCGCGGCGACCCGGCGGGCCGGGCGGACCGCACTCGTGATGCCGGCCCTGTTCGCGCTGTGCGGTCAGGTGCTGCACTCTGCGACGATGGCGAGCTTCGCCGCGTTCGGATCGTTCTCGATGCTGCTGCTGGTCGATTTCAGCGGTCCGCTGGTGGAGCGGCTGCGGGCGCAGGCCGGCCTCGCGGTGGCCTGGGCTGTGCTGATCTGTGCGGGCACCGTCGTGGCGCACACGACCTGGCTCGCTGTCCTCAGCACCCTGGTGATCGGATTCGCGGTCCTCTTCTCCGGCGTCGTCAGCTCGGTCCTGGCCGGCAGCGCGACCGCGCTCCTGCTGGCCTTCGTCCTGCCGGTCAGTGCACCGGTACCCCTGTCCCAGCTTCCCGACCGCCTCGCGGGCGCGGGGCTGGCGGCAGCGGTGGCCCTGCCGGCGGTCTGCCTGCTGTGGCCGCGTCCCGTCACCGATCCCCTCAGCGCCCCCGCCGCCCGGGTCTGCCGCGCCGCCGCCGCACATCTGCGCCTGGACGCGTCCGGCCTCGGCGCCTACGGTGTGACGCCCGATGCCACGCGGCGTCGGGCGGCGGCCGCACTCACCGCCGACGCGGCAGCGGACCTGCGCCACGCCTTCGACACCGCCCCCTACCGCCCCACCGGCCTGTCCACGACCTCACGTGCCCTCGTCCGCCTGGTCGACGAGCTGACCTGGCTGACCGGCATCCTGGCCGACCGGCCGGCGTACACGGACGAGCCCCCGCCCTGCGACCCGGCCGCGCGCACGGTGCGCCTGGTCGCCGCCGACGTACTCGACCACGCCGCCGAGCTGCTCACGGATCCGCGCCGGGACGCGGGCCCGCTGCGCGCCCGCACGGAGCGGCTGCGGGCGACCATGAGCGGGATGGAGCAGAGCTCCACGGTGCGCCTGCCCGCCGAACACCCGGTGGGCGACAGTGCGGCGGAGATCTACGGTTTCCTCGCCACGCTCGACCTCTCCTTCGGCGCCCAGGAGGTCGGATTCGCCGTGGTACAGATCGCCGGCAACGTCGAGCTGGCCGCCGCCGCATGGCAGCGCCCCTGGCCCGACCGGCTGCTCGGCCGCGAACCCGGTGCCCTGACCGAGCCGCTGGCATCCGCCCGTGAACGGGCCACGGCGCATCTGGGACTCCGCTCGGTGTGGCTGCACAACAGCCTGCGCGGTGCCGCAGGGCTCGCGATCGCGGTCCTGCTCGCCGGCCTGACCGGCGTGGCGCACTCCTTCTGGGTGCTGCTGGGGACCCTGTCCGTACTGCGTTCCAACGCGCTCAGCACGGGCCAGAACGCGTTGCGCGCCGTCGCAGGCACCGTGCTCGGTTCGGTCGTCGGGGCCGGACTGCTGCAACTGATCGGGCAGCACGGCACCGCTCTGTGGTTCCTGCTGCCCGTCGCCGTACTGCTGGCCGGTATCGCTCCCGCCGTCATCTCCTTCGCCGCCGGGCAGGCCGCGTTCACCGTCACTCTCGCCGTGCTGTTCAACATCGGCCAGAACCCGGACTGGCACATCGTCCTGCTCCGGATCCAGGACATCGCCCTCGGCTGCGCGGTCAGCATCCTGGTCGCGCTGTTCTTCTGGCCCCGGGGGGCCGCGGCGGCCGTGCGCACGGCACTCGCGGACGCCTACAGCGACAGTGCCCGATACCTGGCCGAGGCGGTCGCGTACGCGCTCGGCCACTGCACCCGAGCGGCCTCCGCCGCGGCCGGTGGCGAACCGGTGCAGCCGAGCCGCGAGGCGGCGGCGTCCGCCCGGCGCCTGGACGACGCGTTCCGTACCTATCTGGCGGAGCGCGGCACCAAGCAGGTCTCGCTGGCCGACATGACCACCCTCGTCACCGGCGTCATCGCCCTCCGCCTGGCCGCCGACGCCGTCGTCTCCCTGTGGCGGAACGCCGGTCCGGCCACCGGCGGCGCCGATCGGACCGAGGCCCAGCGCGCCGTCGTCGGCGCGGCGCACCGCGTCACCGCCTGGTACGACGGCCTCGCCGCGAGCCTCGCCGACGACACGCCCGTCCCGGACTGCGTCCGGCTCCGCCCCGAGGCCCTCGCCCGCCTCGTCGAGTCCGTGCGCACCGACCTCGTCGACGGTGACGGCCAGGCCACCGCCATGGCCGTCCGCATCATCTGGACCGGCGACCACGTCGACGTCGCCCGCCGCCTCCAGCCGAGCCTCGCCGCGGCGGCGCAGGGAGACGGCCCTCGCTGACCTTCGAGGCCCACCGCCCCGGCACCGACCGTGGCCTTTCGACGGCTCACCGCTGGGACCGTCCTTGGCCGACCGGTGCGCACCGCCCTCACGTGCGGTGTCCCCGCAGCCGGTCCAGGTGTGTGCCTCCTCGGTTTGGGCCGACCATGGATGGAGACAGCACGCCCGCCGGTACGGCACAGGCCGAGGCGCCGAGCGGGAAGGAAAGTGAGACATGGGCACGACGGAGTCCTCCCGAGCAGGCGACGACCGCCCAGCAGCGGGTCGTGCCGCGCCGCCCAGCGGCCTGCTCGATCTGCTCAGCGTCGCCGCGGTGGTGCTGAACTCCCAGGGCCAGGTGGTCTTCTGGAGTCCGAAGGCCGAGGAACTGTTCGGCTGGACCGCAGCGGAGGCACTGGGCCAGTACGCGGCTCCCCTGACGGTCCACGAGGAGCACCAGGACGAGGTGATCAAGCTGTTCGCCGAGGTCCTGGAATCCGGCGCGGACTGGGCCGGGGCCTTCCCGATCCGGCACAAGGACGGCAGTACCCGCCTCGTGGAGTTCCGCAACATGCGGTTGCTGGACGACCTCGGTGAGGCCTACGCCCTGGGTCTCGCCGCGGACCAGGCAGCCGTGGAGAGGGTCGAGCGGGATGCGGCCCTGGCCATGCGTCTGGTGTCCCAGTCCCCGGTCGGGCTCGCCATTCTGGATCCTGACCTGCGGTACCTGGCCGTGAATCCCGCGCTGGAACGCATCACCGGTCAGTCCGCCGCCGAGCGTCTCGGCCGGCCCGTCGGTGAGATCCTGACCTTCCTGGACACGGACCCCGAGGCGCGTCTGCGGCGTGTCCTGGAGACGGGCGAGTCGGTGGTGGACCGGGACATCATCTGCCGGCCACCCAACGATCCCGACCACGAGCACGCCTGGTCCGTCTCGTACTACCGGCTGGAGGACTCCGGCGGGCGGGTGCTGGGTCTGGCCTACTCCGTCATCGACGTCACCGCGCGCCACCGAGCCGCTGCCGAGGCGGCACAGGCCCGGCAACGGCTGGCGCTGATCGCCACGGCTTCCGCCCGTGTGGGCACCACCCTCGACGTGGAGACGACAGCCCGCGAGCTGGCCGACGTGGTGGTACCGGTCCTGGCCGATGTGGCCTGCGTGGACCTGCTCGACAGCGCCCTCGACGGCCGCACCGCCCCGAACGAGGGCCCGGCCGTCTTCCGCGCCCTCGCCGTGAGCGCGGCCCACCCCACGGAGGCGGTCCGCGCGGCCGACCTGCCCGGGGGACTCGCCCCCTACGACAGCGACCGCCTGATCACCCAGTGCGTACGCACCCGTCAACCGGTCCTGGTGCCCCACACCACCCGGCGGGACCTGGAGCGCATCGCCCTGCACGGCGAGGCCGCCTCCCGCCTCGCAGAGACCGGCGTCCACTCCTACCTGGCCGTACCGCTCATGGCACGGGGCGAAGTCCTCGGCGCCCTCGACCTCAAACGCACCCGCAACCGGACACCCTTCGACGACGACGACGCCGTACTCGCCGCGGAGCTGGCCGCCCGGGCCGCGGTCTCCATCGACAACGCCCGCGGATACCAGGCACAGCGCCGAGCGGCCCTCACCCTGCAGCGCAGCCTGCTGCCCGAGCCCCCTTCGCGGCTGCCCGGCTTGGAGGTCGCCTGCCGCTACCAGCCCGCCGGCGCCGCGAGCGAGATCGGCGGCGACTGGTACGACGCCATACCCCTCCAGGGAGACAAGACCGCCCTGGTCGTGGGCGACGTCATGGGCAGCGGCATCAAAGCCGCCGCCACCATGGGCCAACTCCGCAGTGCCGCCCGCGCCTTCGCCGAACTCGACCTCGCCCCCGCCGAGGCCCTGCGTCACCTCGATCACCTGACCGAGGGCGCTGAGCAGGCCATCACCACCTGCATCTACTGCGTCTACGACCCTCACCAGGGCCAGTGCGAGATCTGCCTCGCCGGTCACCTGCCCCCTGCCCTGATGCGCCTCGGCCACGCAGCACAGCTGCTCGACCCGCCCACCGGCACACCGCTGGGCGTCGGCGGGGTCCCCTTCGAGGCCACCACCGTCGCCTTCCGCCCCGGCGACATGCTGGCCCTCTACACCGATGGCTTGGTGGAGACCCGAAGCGAACCCATCGACGCCCGTCTGAACACGCTCCTCGACGCGTTCACCGCGACCCGTGGCCACGATCTGGAAGACACCTGCGACCGCGTCCTGGACGCTCTGCGCTCGCCCGGCGGCGAGGACGACGTCGCGCTGCTCATCGCCCGAGCCCTGCCCTGAGCATCGACGAAGCAGGCCGGTGCCCTGCGCGGCCCCGCCCGCCGGATCGCTCGTAGATCGGTGTCGAACAGTCGCGCTCGTCGGCTGAAGAGAGCGCGCCATGACAGCGGAAGCGGAGAGCTGGTCGGGAAGTACTTCTTCGACGCCCTGCCGGAGAACCCCGGGGTGTACCCGGCGGCGCGGAACGGAACGTCAAGGCGTCGCTGGACCGGCTGCTGGACACCGGAGCCCCCGCGTTCGGCCCGGTCACGGTCGAGGACCTGATGTGGTGGACGGGCTGGACCCTCACCGACACGCGCACCACCCTCGCCGCCACCGGCGCCCGGGCCGTGGAACTCGACGAAGGCACGGGCCCGCACACCAAGGCCCTCTTCGACCGCAACGGCAACATCGGCCCGACCATCTGGTGGAACGGCCGCGTCATCGGCACCTGGGCCCAGCACGCGGACGGGCACATCAACCACCACCTCCTGACCGACCCCGGCAGCCAGGCCCGCCCCGCCGTCGAGACCGAGATCCACCGCACCCTCGCCTTCCTCGACGGCACCCGTGTCACGCCCTGCCACCGCACCCCTTCGGAACGCAGCCTCGCCACCTGACAGCGGTACCGTTCGCCGCCGGCACTCGCCCGGCACGCTGCTGGGCGTGGGCGGGTTCCGGATCGCGTCAGACCCGTCCGCCTACAGCGACGCGAGGTTGTCGGCCAGGTCGGCGAGGCCGAGCGAACCCTGGGTGAGGGCCTTCATGTGCCAGGTCCGCAGGTCGAAACCGGCGCCGAGGCGGCGGCGGGAGAGCGCACGCCCCTGCAGCCAGGCCCGCTCTCCCAGCTTGTAGCCGATGGCCTGGCCGGGCCAGCCGAGGTAGCGGTCGATCTCGCTGGTACGGCGGGCCGTGTCGCTGCCGTGGTGGGCGGCCATGAACGCCGTGGCGAGGCCCGGGGTCCAGCGTTCGCCGGGATGGAAGCCGGAGTCCGCGGGGATGGTGAGTTCCAGGTGCATGCCGATATCGATGATCACCCGGATGATGCGGAGCATCTGCTTGTCGAGATAGCCGAGGCGGCGGGCCGGGTCGGTCAGGAAGCCCAGCTCGTCCATCAGACGCTCGGCGTACAGGGCCCAGCCTTCCTTGTCGGCACTGACCGCGCCCAGGGTGATCTGGTAGAGGCTGAGGCGGTCCGCGGCGGCGGTCCACCGCGCGGTCTGCAGATGGTGCCCGGGGACACCCTCGTGGTACCAGGTGCTGACGAGCTCCCAAGTGGGGAAGGCCTGTTGGCCCGATGTGGGCAGGTAGGCGCGGCCGGGGCGGCTGAAGTCCAGGCTGGGACCGGTGTAGTAGGGGGCGCCGGAGCTGCCGGGTGGCGCGATCCTCGTCTCCACCCGGCGCACGGGGCCGGAGATGTCGAAGTGGGTGCCGTCGAGGGCGTCGATCGCCTCGTCCGTGATCTGCTGGAGCCAGGCGCGGATGTTCTCCTCGCCCACGACGGTGTGCCCGTGCCGGTTGAGGTGGTCCATCGTCTGCCCGACGCCCTCGCCCGGGAGGATCCGGCCGGCCTCGGTCCGTATCTCGGCGACCGTCCGGTGGAATTCCTCCCAGGCCCAGGCGTACGCCTCGGCCGGGTCCACCCCGGCACCGTTGGCCCAGCGGGCCGAACGCAGGTAGCGCTCACGCCCGACGGCGTCCGGGGTGCCGTCCGCGGCGGGCAGGTAGGTGTCGCGCAGCCAGTCGCGGAATGCCGCCACCGCGGTCGTGGCCCGGTCGGCGGCGGCGTCCAGTTCGGGCCTGAGCCCCTCCGGTCCACCGGCCATGAACGTGGCGAACCAGCTCGTGCCGCCGTTGTCCTGGCCGGTCCAGGCCGCGAGCTGCCCGATGACGGCCCGGGCCTGGCGGGGCGCGCACAGCAGCCCGCCGGCGATGCCCTCGGCCAGGGTCGTCCGGTAGCCGTCCAGCGCGCCGGGCAGGTTGCGCAGCCGCCCGGCGACCGTCGCCCAGTCCTCGTCCGTGTCGGTGGGCATCAGAGTGAAGATGCCCCGCACCTTGTGCAGGGGCGAGTTGACGTTGCGCAGCTCGCGGAAGTGGTCACCCGCCTCGTGCAGGGCCAGTTCAGCGGTCAGCCGTTCCCGCAGCAGCCGGGCGCAGTTCCGCTCGACGTCCTCGAACACCACGCCGTCCTTCTCGGCGTTCCGCTCGATGGCGTCGAGCGCGGACAGTGTTCGCCGGGCCAGTTCGGCGAGCGCCTCGAAGCCCTGCGGAGACAGGTCCGGCTGCCGGCCGTCCCCGGGAGACAGGCCGAGTCGGGCGGAGATCACGGGGTCGAGGGCGGCGACCTGCGCGACGTGGTCGTCGGCGATCCGGCGCGGGGTGCTCAGCTTCTCGGACATGCCGCTCATGCTGACGTACCGTCGCCGACGGTGTCAGCCACGCGCCGTCGGCTTTCGGCCGCTCGCGCTCGGCACGGAAAACCACGATGCGGCCGGCGGCGGGGGAGGGATGTCTGCTCTCCGGTGCGGAGCGACGCGGCCGGTCGCACCAGTGGACGCGCGGCCTCTCAGGCGGCGGCGGGCGGGATGTTCTGGTTGGCGTGGAAGAAGTTGTCGGGGTCGTAGACGCGCTTGATCGCGGCCAGACGGTCGTAGTGGTCGCGGTACGTGCCCCGGACGCGGTCGGTGCTCTCCTGTTCGCCCAGGAAGTTGATGCAGGCGCCGCCCATGGAATGCGGGTGCAGGTCGGTCCAGTAGTCGACGCACCACTGGCGGATCAGACCGGCGTTGGCGGGGTCGGGGTCGATACCGGCGATGACACCGGACCACACGGCGTGCCGGTAGGCCCAGGCCGTGTCGCCGGGCTCGACACGGCGGGTCGCCCCGTCCACCGGGTACAGGTGCATCGTGGACAGGCCGGTGGGCAGGTTCTGTCCGTACTTCTCGTGCACGGCGACGGCGTCGTCGGAGACGGCGTCGAAGAAGTCGCCGCGCCAGTACCACTGCAGGCCCCGGGGGATGATCTCGTCGAACATGGTCTGCAGGGCGGGGTAGGGCATGGGCGTGGTGAAGTGGAAGGCGGGCGGACCCGGCGCGTTCACGACGGTGAGCACCTTCTCCAGGCGGTCACCGCCCAGGTCGCCGGTGTAGCACCACACGACCCCGCACATCTTCTGTCCGTGGATCGGCTCGGGGAAGGGCGGCCCGGCCGGAATCGTCAGCAGGGCGAAGAAGCCGCTGAGCTCCTCGGGAGCGGCGGGCAGGAACTCCCGGTACCACCGCAGCACTTCGCAGGTGCGGTCCACGGGCCAGACGGTCACGGCGACACCGACGGCGTCCACGGGGTGCAGCCGGAACGTGAAGGACGTGACCACGCCGAAGTTGCCGCCGCCGCCCCGCAGCGCCCAGAACAGGTCCGGGTGGTCGTTCTCCGACGCGGTGACGAACGTACCGTCGGCGAGGACGACGTCGGCGGCCAGCAGGTTGTCGATGGTCAGACCGTACCTGCGGGTCAGGTGCCCGTGCCCGCCACCGAGGGTGAGACCGCCGACCCCGGTGGTCGACATGATCCCGGCCGGCGTGGCGAGACCGAAGGTGTGGGCCGCATGATCGAGGTCACCCAGCTGGCTTCCGCCGCCCGTCCGCGCGGTCCCCGCCTCCGGGTCGACGTGCACCCAGCGCATCGGCGACAGGTCGAGTGTCAGCGCGTCGTCGACCAGGCACAGCCCCGGACCGCTGTGACCGCCTCCCCGCACCGCCAGCTCCACCCCCGTGTCCTGGGCGAAGGAGAGCACGGTCCGTACGTCCGTCACGTCGACGCACCCGGCGATCGCGGCCGGTCGCCGGTCGATCATGGCGTTGTAGATGCTGCGGGCTTCGTCGTATCCGCGCTCTCCCGGCGCGAGAACGGGGCCCCGCAGCGCCTCACGCAGACTCTCAAGAGCTGGTCCGTTGATACCGCCCATGGTCGACACTCCTGCTCACGCGCGTGACACGCGGACGGACGGGGGCGCGACGTCCGGGCAGGCTGCGGGGGCGTGAAACGCGATCCGTGCGCGCCTGTGATGAGGACCGGCAGGGTGCCGCACCCGTCAGCGGCAGCAGGCGGCATCCCGTCGACAGCCATTCTCCGCCCGGCCGCAGCCCGCCGCACGCCGGAACCGCGGCCCGGCATGGTGCCCCCGACGTCCGCCAGAGGCGTCACGGGGACGGCTCTTTGGGGCCGTCACCGATAGCGGCCCGCCTACGGGTCGAGGCGCCTGTCGTCGGCGTACTCGTCCGCGTACTCGCCGGTGACCAGGTAGACCATGCGCCGGGCGACCGAGACGGCGTGGTCGGCGAAGCGTTCGTAGTAGCGGCCGACCAGCGTGACGTCGACGGCGGTCTCTACACCGTGCTGCCAGCGGTCGTCCATCAGGTGCGGGAAGATCATGCGGTGCAGTTCGTCCATGCGGTCGTCGTCCTGCTCCAGCTGCAGCGCCGCGTCGACGTCCTTGGTGAGGAGCACCTCGGCGGCCTGCGCCATCAGGCGCTGTGCGAGCTGACCCATTTCCAGAACCGTCCGGTGCAGGTCGTCGGGCACCGCGTGCTCCGGGTAGCGCAGCCGCGCAAGCTGGGCCACGTGCCGGGCCAGATCCCCGCACCGCTCCAGGTCCGCACTCATCCGCAGGGAGGCCACCACGGTGCGCAGGTCGGTGGCGACGGGTTGCTGCCGGGCCAGCAGGGCGATCGCCCGGTCCTCCAGATCCCGCTGGAGGTCGTCGATCTTGACGTCGGCCGCGATGACGCCCTCGGCGACCTGCAGGTCGGCGTCGAGCAGAGCGGTGGAGGCGCGGCCGATCGCGGACCCGGCCAGCCGGGCCATCTCCACCAGTCCGTCGCTGAGCGCGGCCAGTTCCTCGTGGTACGCCTTACGCATCGCATGACCTCCTGCCTGCATGTGCGCCGCGCCCGGGCCCGGTGCCGGACGCGCGTACGTCGCTGCGCCTCGCCGGCGGCACGGGGCGGCTCAGCCAGGGGCCGATCTGGCGCCATGACCGAACCCACCGACATGAAGTCCCGTCCCGGGCCGATGGGAGCGATGGAGCCGATGCGCGTCCGGTGTCCGGCACAGCGCGATCAGCGCGGCGTCGTCGTCCAGGCGTCCATCGACGTGATCGATCAGATCGCGGCGGATGTGGTGCAACAGCTTCTCCGGGCTGGCCCCGGCCCACTGGACGGCCCGTTCCGAGAGCGGGTAGAAGACGCCGCCGGCATCCCGCGCCTCGATGACACCGTCGGTGTACAGCAGGAGGGTGTCGCCGGGCTGGAAGGAGAACACATCGACGGTGTAGTCCCCGGGTGCCGTCTCGTGGACCCCGAGCGGGGGCGCCGGGTGCACCGGAACGGTGACGGCGCTCCCGGGACTGAGCAGAAGGGGCGGGGGGTGGCCGCAGCTGAGGATCCGGGTGACATGGCCCTCGTCGGAGATCTCCACCAGCATCACGGTGGCGAACCGCTCGCCCAGTTCTTCCTCCGTTTCGAGCTCGGGCAGGTTGCGGGCCACACTTCGTTCCAGGGCGGCGGCCAGCGTGGGCAGCGAGGTGTGGTGGTGGGCCGCTTCCCGGAAGGCTCCGATGAGGAGCGCGGCCTCGCCGATCGCGGACAGGCCCTTGCCGCGGACGTCTCCGATCATGACCCGTAGGCCGTTGTCGATGGGCGTGGCGGCGTACAGGTCACCGCCGATCTGCGCCTCGGCCTCGGCGGCCAGGTACAGGCAAGCGATCTTCATGGAGCCGATCTGTTCCGGCAGTGGCCACAGCAGAACGTGCTGCGCGGCCTCGGCGACCATGCGCACCTGTGCCAGCTGGCGCATGCGGCGCTCGCGCATCACGCAGTAGATCACGGTCAGGGCCGACAGTACGGCGAGGGCGAGGAGTTGTACCAGCACGTTGCGCGAGAAGAGCACCCCGAAGTGCCATCCGATGTACGCCTGCGCCCCCACGGTCAGGAACCCGACCAGCCCGGTCAGCCACGGTCCCGCGAACGAGACGGTGATCGCGGGGGCGATCACCAGCAGCGGACCGAGATGGATGTCGGCCGGGACCAGCTGGTCCACCACCGTGATGATGACGATGAGCACGATGGGAATCACCAGCAGCACATGACTCGACTGCCATGGCTGTCGCACACCGGCAGCGTCTCGCCGGACATTCACGCCTTCCACAGTGCACCCTCGGGGCACCGCTGACGAGCGCGCACCCGGTCCGCCGCTTCTCCGGCGCCGGCAGGACGGTCAGGGACGTCGACGCGCCGGCACCCGGGAGCGGATCGGTGCGGCGGTGACCGCTACTTCAGTTCGATCACCGGGCCGAAGTCGTTACCCACGAGGGCCAGCCGGCGGCCGCGAGGGCGATGCGCTTGCGGGACATCACGGTCGGTCACCCTTTCCGCCGGCCGGCGGACGGTTCCCCGTTGGTCTCCTTCGTGGTCCTTCGGCGCAGCACCACCGTGGCCGGCCGCCCCCGTCCCGCCCGCCGAAACTCACCGACGAAGAACTGTTATCCGGGGCGCCTCCAGCGGTCTCCCAGGTATCGGACACAATCGTTCGGCCTCGGAGATGGGAAGCACTTGTATGAGCACGCAGGACGCGATGGAGACGGCGGTACTGGTCACGGCCGCCCGAGAGGGCGATACCCGGGCTCAGGACGCCCTGGTCAACGCGTACCTCCCGCTGGTCTACAACATCGTCGGCCGCGCTCTGAACGGCTCGGTGGACGTCGACGATGTGGTCCAGGAGACCATGCTGCGGGCCCTGGACGGGCTGGGGGGACTGCGGACGCCCGAGCGCTTCCGTTCCTGGCTGGTGGCGATCGCGATGAACCAGGTCCGGGCGCACTGGGAGAATCGGCGTTCCGCCCCGGGCGCGGTGGAGGAGGCCGAGGACCTGGCCGATCCCGGTGCTGACTTCGTCGACCTGACCGTGGTCCAGCTGCAGCTCGCGGGACAGCGCCAGGAGACGGCGCAGGCGACGCGCTGGCTGGAGCCCGACGACCGGGGACTCCTGTCACTGTGGTGGCTGGAGTGCGCCGGCGAGCTCACCCGGGCCGAGGTCGCCGCGGCCCTGGACCTGTCTCCCGAGCACACAGCGGTCCGGGTACAGCGGATGAAGGCGCAGCTGGAGGCGGCCCGGGTGGTCGTACGAGCGCTGGACGCACGGCCGCTGTGCGAGGAACTCCGGACTGTCCTGGCCGCCTGGGACGGCAGGCCCTCGGCTCTGTGGCGCAAGCGAATAGCCCGGCACGCGCGCGGCTGCCCCCGCTGCAGCGGACTGTGGAGCGGACTGATGCCCGCGGAAGGACTGCTGGCCGGTCTGGCGCTGGTGGCGGTGTCCTCCGCGCTGGTGGCCCGGGGGTTCTCCGCTTCGGGGACGCTTGTCCCGGCCGGTTCCGCCGCACCACTGGAGGGCGCCGACGGCGCCACCCGATCGCGCCCGGGCACCGGACGACGCGGTGGTGGCCGCGACGCGGGCGCCGGCTCGCGCAGCCAGTCCCGTCGACGTCGGCGCACGCGGCGCCGCGCCGTCGGCGGCGCCGTCGTTGCGGCCTGCGTCGCGGGAGGCGGATGGTGGTGGTTCGGTACGGACTCCGGCACCGGCGGCGACCGGACGCACGCCGAACGAAGCGCGGCCGCCCCCGTCCTGGACCTCTCCACACCCAGCGCCGACGCGGTGTCGCCGTCGGCCTCGCCCTCCCCGTCCCCGTCTGCGTCCGCGTCGAAGACGAAGAAGGCGCGCGCTGCCAAGACGACGAGCCCCGCCAAGAAGAGCGGGCCCACTGCCCGGCAGTCCACCCGGCCGGCCCCGGTCCCGGCGAACACACCGCAGGCCGCTTCGACCCCCTCCGACACGGTCGACCAGGTGGTCGCGCTGGTGAACAAGGAGCGGGCCGCTGCCGGCTGTGGTCCGCTCGCCGAGGACCCGCAACTGCAAAAGGCCGCCCAGGCCCATTCCGACGACATGGCCGCTCGGCACTTCTTCGACCACACCAACCCGGACGGCGCCGACCCCGGACAGCGGATCACCGCCGCCGGCTACCGCTGGTCCACGTACGGCGAGAACATAGCTCAGGGTCAGCAGACCGCCGCGGCTGTCATGAACTCCTGGATGAACAGCCCGGGCCACCGGGCGAACATCCTCAACTGCTCCTTCAAGGACATAGGCGTGGGCGTTCACCGGGGCACGGGAGGCCCCTGGTGGACCCAGGACTTCGGCGCCAAGCTGTGACGCACCGCCCCACCTCGGGTGCCGCTCCGACGCGGCCCGACCGGTCGGGGAAAGGGCAGCGTGCCGCTTCGGGGAACGGATCGCGCGGGAGACAAGCGCCGCTCCCCGCAGCGGAGTTCTGAGGTGCTTGCGTCCGTCAGCCCAAGGCGGTGGCGGAGGGAACGACGACGCCGTACAGGTCGGCGACCGTCGCGAGGGCGCTGTGGTGGAGCTGCTCGGCGGACACCTCGGCCACGTCCGTCCGCAGCGAGCGCGTGGCGGTGGCGTCGGCCACCACGGTGGGCCGGTTGCCGCGCAGGAACGCGCCCTGGGCGGTGAACGCGACGCACATGTGCGTCATGAAGCCGGCCAGCACCAGGTCGCTGTTCCCGGCCTCGTCGACCAGCTCGCCGAGGCTGGTGCCGTGGAACGCGTTCGGTGCCTGCTTCGTGACGACCGGCTCGCCCTCAAGGGGCGCGACCCTCTTGTGGATCTGCCCGATCTCGGCGTTCAGGTCGTAAGGGCTGCCCTCGCCGCCGTCGTGCTGGACGTGGATGACCTTGGCGCCGGCCGCGCGGGCCGTCTCCAGCAGTTCCGCCGCGCGGTCGAGAGCCGCCTCCCAGCCCTCCAGCTCCATGACGCCCTGGGTGTAGGTGTTCTGGATGTCGATCAGGATCACCGTCGACTGCCCGATCCGGGCCGGGGTCTGGTCGAGGGCACTGAGGTCACGCAGGGTTTTCGAAGACACAACTGCCCTTTCTCGCAAAGAATTTCGCACGTTGCGGCCATGTGCGGCGGCCGAGACGACCGTACGATCCGGCCCGGTCGGAGGCAATGTGAAAACCTGTGGAAAAGACATGCTGGAGTCACTCCCCGGTATGACCTTCGGGGGCGCGCCGACCGACTCGATCACGATCCTGCGGCGGAGGGATCACGAGCCGCCTCCCGGTGGTGGCCCAGTGCCGGGGTGCGTCGTTGACTGGGTATGAGCGCTGCGACGGAGGACGGAGACAGTGTGGTCTTCGCTCAGCTGACCGACGCCGACCGCGTGGACGACCCGGTGGGGGACTGCCGCTGGTGCCAGGCTCTGTTCGGGCACGGCGACCAGCGGAACGCGTCGGTCCGTGCGGGCCATGACCTCACCGGTCGGCTGGTTCAGCTGCGCGTGGTCATACTGCCGGTCGCCGTACTCACGGTCGTGGCTGCGGTACTGGCGGAGATGCTCGGCTGAACCGTGCCCCGCGTTCCGGTCGGGAGGGCGGCGAACGGCGCGCCCACGGCAGCGACCTCGCCCGGCCTGCCCAGGAGCCCGCGCCGGGCGGGCGCCCGACTCAAGGTCGACGCCGCGGAAACAGCGCGCTGAGTGTCGCGCACACAAGGGCCCCGAGCAGCAACCCGGTCCACGGCACCCCGGCCGACCCATGCGAGACCGCCGCGTAGGCGAACGCGCCGAGGGCGCCGCCTGCCCCGAAGAACACAAAGGTGCGCAGCGCCGACCACCACCTGGGGCGACCTGTCTCTGGAGTCATGCCGGGCATTATCCACGCCGCCGACAGGCCACCGTACGGCCGGTGGGTGCATCGTCAGGAGATGCGGTTCGGGCCGTGTAGAAGGACGGCTGAAGCCGGCCGGTCAGTGCCAGGAAGGCGACGAACACGCCCGTGACGATCCAGCCGGGCCAGCCGGCCATGCCCATGTGCAGGGGATCCAGGGCCGCTTGGGAATCGGCGAACTCCTTGACCATGTCGACACTCATCGAACTCACGAACGCATGGCCGATGACGGCGGGGACGACCGAGCCGGAGCGCAGCCGAAGCCAGGTGAAGACCGGCAGGATGAGGATGCAACTCACCAGCATGGCCGGGACCGACACGTACCAGGGCCGCCCCGGGTACTGTCCGCCCAGCAGCAGCGTGGGCAGGTGCCACAGGGCGAAGGCCGCGCCGGTGGCCACGTACGCCCGTACCAGGCTCCGGGGGCCACCGTCCCGGGTGAGGCGCGGGAAAAGGTAACCCTGCCAGCCCAGTTCCTCGCCGAAGAAGACCGGAACCCACACCAGCATGTTCAGCACAGCTCCGGCAGCCCAGGCGCCGAGCCCGTTCCCGTGCACGCCGCCGAACGGATAGCGGCCGGCGGCGGCGCCGATGACAAGAGCAGCCGTGGTGAGGCCGGCGGGGACGGCGAAGGCCATCAGGCACGCCCGCGCAGCACGCCCCCACGGTTTCGGCCAGCGCAGGGCGAGGGCGTCCCGTACCGGGCCGCTGCGTTCGATACAGCGGACCACGAGGAGGGCGGCGAGGGCGGGGGCCGACATCGCGCCCGCGATACACACCTGCTCCAGCGCACCGGTCGCCTCGCGTGCGCTGCCGCGCCGGTAGCCGTCGGCCAGGAGCGGTGACATGGCCGCCCACATGCCGATGTAGGCGACGCCGAGATAGACGAGCAACCCGCGTCGCCGGTTCGTCCGCGGTAAGGACTGCGTTGAGAGCTCCATGAGGTGGACGCTACGGGCCGGTGTGACGGCGAAGAATCTGGCTGGGTCACGTATCGGGCGTGGCCCTGAAGCCACTTCCCGTGTGGGGATGTCCCCACCTGCCGAGCGGCGGTGCCGATCGTGCGCGCAGGTTCTTCGCCGCCGCGGCGGTGCGTCAGTAGCGGCGCGCGAGAACGCGTAGCGTCCTGCCCAGCGGCGGACTGGCAGAACCCCGCAGCACCTTCGCACCCCGCGCCAACACCGCCTCCGCGGTGAGGAGTTCGATCTCCACCAGCGCACCGGCGAGTCGTCGGCCGGGTGCCGAGGTCAGCGCCGGCAGTTCCCTGGCGGCGAGCAAGGCGGTACGGGCGACCGCGATCTGCTCCGCCACCAGCTCCTCAAGTGCCGTGCCGCCGACGCCGGCCGCCAGGCCGTCCACGGTGACCGAGAAGCGTTTCATCGTGTCGACCGGGATGCCCACGCGTCCTTCCGGCAGGTCCTCGGCGAGGTCGTTGACGAAGTCGAGCCGCTGGCTGCCGTCGATGAAGGTCCGGCACGCGGCCCGGTACCGCGCGTCGTCGCCCTCCGGCGCGAGAAGTCCCGCGACGAGCATGAAGCCCGGGTACGAGTAGGCGTCCACATAGTCCTGGTAGTCGGCCTCGGTGGCGAAGCCCGCGAAGTGCAGTTCGGCCGTCGCGGTCGCCAGGTAGGTCTCCACGGTCTCGCGCAGCCGGGGGTGGGCGGACACGGTGTGTACGAGCGCACGGAGCAGCGGGGTGTCACCCGTCCCCGTCCGCAAGGCCTCGCGCACCTGCCGTTCCCAGGACGCCCACGCCGTCTCGCGCTGCGCGAGGGTTCCCGTGTCCAGCAGATTGTCCCCGTGGTGCATCACAGCGGTCGCCGCCACCACATGGGGGAGCAACTGCGGTGGCAGCAGCAGCCTGGCCGCCAGGTACGCGGTGCGCCGGTAGCGTCGTACCAGCTGCCGTTGGCGGTCGTAGTCCGCACGCAACCGCGGCTCCCGGACGCCTGCCGCGTCCAGGCCTTTGGTCCACCCTCGCATGGGCCGATCCTAGACCGGGACACCTCACCGTATGCGCAGCAGTACGCCCCGCTCCCGATTCTGCCGGGGCGGGGCGGTGGTGAGCGGGTCGGTCACCGGACGGCGATCACGTTCGTCGCCTTGTGGCCGACGATCTCGAAGACCACCCGCTGACCCTCGCGGGTGGTCTGCGTCTCCATGCCGGAGAAGGGACGGCTCTCCCCGTCCTCGTCCGTGATGACGCCCACGCCGTCCGCCCTGTTGTACACGGCGATTGTTCCGAGAGGCATCGTCTTTTCCTCCGTGGGTTGGTGACAACTGATCTCCCCCGGTGAGCAGAGCATCACCCGGCGTGACCAGCGGAGGGAAGGGTGCCTCGGCGCGTCGGCCAGTGTTTGACCGGAAGTCAGCCGTCGTCCCCGTACGCGAAGGGATTCAGGGAGGTCCCGCTCATCGAGGTCCCGCTAATCTCCGGGCCTGATGCGTCCGCGCCACGCGCCGGACTCGTCGCCGCGCTGTTCGATGTACTGCTTGAAGCGCTTCATGTCACCCTTGACGCGACGGTCGAGCGTTCCGAGCAGGTCCGCCACCTTCTCCGCGGCTCCGCTGGGTTCGACATCCATGACGAGTTCCACCCTGGTGTGCATGTCGTCCATGCGCTGGAAGCGAACCGTGCCCTTCTGAGTGGTGTCGCCCGTGGTGGTGCGCCACGTGATGCGCTCGTCGGGAAGCTGGTCGACGATCTCGGTGTCGAATTCCCGCCGGACTCCGCCGATCTTGGTGGTCCAGTGGTTGTGCCGATCGTCCAGTTGCCTGACCTCCTCCACGCCTTCCATGAAGTCCGGAAACGTCTCGAACTGCGTCCACTGGTTGTAGGCGGTGTGGAGCGGCACCTCTACTTCTACCGATTCCTTGACTGTGCTCATCAGTGTGCCTCCGTTGCGTCGGTCTGCTGCTGGAGCCGAGTACCCATGGATCCCCGGCCACCACCACCGACCTCGCGCCGGCGATATCCCCGTCACCATCTGTGAACGCCGCCCCCCTGCCTCAGTCCGGATCGGTGTCTTCGTCGTCCGCCGTGAAGAGCCGGTGCGGCTCTGCGGCGATCGCAGGCTGCCCTGGGCGGTGGCGCCGCGTGAGCCGTGCGCGGGTTCAGCCTGCCAGCGTGTGGACGAGCTCCGCCGTGGTGATGATGGCGTGGGCGTAGGTGGGACCGTTCAGCTCGTGTGCGGCGTGCATCATGTCGGCGCTGTACGCCGCGGTCGCGTCGGTGACGAGGGTGACGTGGTAGCCGAGCTCCATCGCGAAGCGGCCCGTGGACTCGATGCAGGTGTTGGCGAGCAGCCCGATCAGGACGACGTGCGTCACGCCGTGCTGTTTGAGCTGGAAGTCCAGGTCGGTATTGGCGAAGCCGCTCTGAGCCCAGTGCTCCTTGATCAGCAAGTCTCCCAGCTGCGGCTGGAAGTCCGGGTGGAACTCGCCTCCCCAGCTGCCGCGGGCGAAGGTCTGCCCGCGCCGCGTCCGATGCTGGCTGGGATTGGGGTGGTCCCAGCCGACGTAGTCGCCCTCCTCCCAGCGCCGGTGCGGGACGAACGCCATCGTCAGGCTGGCTGTGCGCGCGGCGTCGACGACCATGCGCAGGTTGTGCAGCAGACCCACGTCCGTTGCCACCGGCTCCACGCGCGGCCACAGCTTGCCGCCCTCGGAGAGGAAGTCGTTGTAGGGGTCCACCAGGAGTACCGCCGTGCGGCTGGGGTCGTAACGGTCCGTCATGAGGGCCGCCTCCTGGGTGGATGATGTGCCTGATCCACTATGCGTCCTCGCCCGCAGCACCGAGCTGTGGCTCGCCGTCCGTCACAACGCCTGTCCGCGTGAGGAGGTCTGAGGTCCACGCCCACTTGTAGATCATTCGGGTGGGACTTGACTCTCCCGCGGAGGGAGACAGGAGAGTACGCCGTTGCCCGGCCGGCCCTCGTGCGGACGCTGCGCGAGCTCGGCCTCGGCCTCGACGTGATCCGGCGTGTCACGGATCAGGAGCTCACGCTCAGCGAAGTGGCCGCGGAACATGCCGCCGCCCGGAACGCACGGATCGGCATCCCGCGTCTACGGCAAGCGGTGCTCGCCACCGCGGCCAGACGCGAGCCCACTTCTGGAACTGGCGCAGCTGTCACAGGACGCGGGTTTCCGCGCCGGTGTGCGTCGCGTGGTCGCAGAGCATGTGGCTGAGCGGCCTGATCTGCTTGATGACGCTTCGACACCGCCGCGCCCGGACATCACCGCCGTCGTCCGCGAACTCGTCGAAGAGGCGGTGACGCAGGGCATCAGCCCCGCATCGCCGCGGGCTGATCCCGCGGTCGCGAGGCTCACCGCCCGGTGCGCGCTCGCCGCGGGCCGCCCCGACGACGCCCAGCTGCGGAGCTGGCTGTTGCACCGCCTGGAAGCCGCGAACGATCCGCGCAGGGACCGGTACTTCCAGCTGCTCGCCGTGGTCAACGGCTGGCCGGCCCCGGAACCCGTGGTCCCGGTGATCGACTGGTCCGTCCAAGCCCTGAGGGTACGAACGGCCCGATGACGCACCGGCCCGACGGGCGCAGCCTGCGCTGAAGCGCGCCCCCGGCGCCGTGCCGCAGGCCGGGCTCGCGGTGCCGCCGCTTCAGTGCTTTCCCGCGCAGTCGTACAGGGCGAAGCTGCCCCTCGTACGCCACCCGTAGGCCCGCGAGCGGATACGTGTGCAGTGGGACTTCACCCACGTGGTGGCGGGGGTCGCCGGCCGCCGGGGGGTGAGCAGCACGTAGCGCAGCTGGTGCGTGGTGACGAGCTCGCCGAGCTGCTGGGCGGTGGGGAAGGGGGTCTTGCCGGTGAAGCCGCCCATGACGAGCGTGGGCTGGGAATCGGCGCGCAGAAGGCGCTCCGCGGGGTAGGCGGCCTGCGTGGCCAGCAGGTACTTCTCGCCGTGGCGGTGCGAGATGAGGTAGTCGAGCAGGGCGGTGTCGCGGTCGCTGGGCTGGTCGAGTCCCACCTGGCGGAGCGCGGACCGGTCATGGAGGGCCTTGTGGTAGACCTTGCCGACCGGCCCGGCCGTCGGCGAGGTGGAGGCGCCGGCGTAGAGCGGATCGAGGCTGGAGGCGGCCCAGCCGAGTGGTACGAGCAGGGTGGCCACGACTCCCGCGGCCAGAGACCCTTGGACCAGCAGGTGGGAGGCGTGCGGCCCAGAGATCCACAGACCCAGCGCACCGCCCACGGCCAGGGGCACGGCGAGCACCACCAGCCAGGACACGAACCCGGTCGGCCAGTCGAGCACCAGCGCCCAGGCCACCGTCAGCACGATGGCCGACGGCAGCGCCACGCGTCGCCGCGTGCCCGCCTCGTACTCGGACCGGAAGAGGGCGAGCCCGCCACCGGTCAGCGCGGCGAGCGCCGGGGCGATGACGGCGGTGTAGTAAGGGTGGTTGCCGTTGGAGGTGCTGAACACCATCGCGTGTACGGCCAGCCAGCCGCCCCAGAGCAGGAAACCGGCACGCAGCAGGTCGGTTCGCGGTTCCCGGGCGCGCCAGACGAGGCCCAGCACGGCGGCGAGCACGGCGAGCGGCAGGAACCAGGCGACCTGCGGGCCGATCGTGTGGTTGATCAGCATTCCCCAGCCCGTGTTCCCGTCGGTCCGGCTGGCCGAGGTGCCCGCGACGGCACCGAACGCGGTGGGATCGTCGCTGAAGCGGCTCACGCCGTTGTAGCCGAAGACCAGGCTGAAGGGATTGTTGTTGGAGGTGCCGTCCACGTACGGGCGGTCGGCGGCGGGCGTCACCCAGGCGAGCAGCACCCATGCGCAGGAGACGACCAGTGCGGTCGTGCCGCCCAGCAGCAGGCGCAGAGCCCGCTTCAACGGCGTGCCCGGGGCGACGACTTGGTAGACGACGGCGAACACCGGCAGCACCAGCCACGCCTGCAGCATCTTCGTCTGGAAGGCGAGCCCGACCCAGACACCGCAGGTGATCAGCGGCTGCAGCCGTTCGGTCCGCACCGCCTTCTGCAGGGCCCCGGCGGCCGCCACCAGCAGCAGGGTGAGTGCAGTGTCCGGGATGGTGGCCCGGTTGAGGACCACGGTGACCGGCGTGAAGGTGAGCGTCAGCGCGGCGATCAGCGCGGCGAACGGCCCCGCCCAGTCCCGGACGATCCGGTGGAGCAGCCACACCGTGAGCACGCCCTCGATGACCTGCGGCAGCGCGGCCGCCCACGTGTGCGGGCCGAAGAGCCAGACGCTGGCGGCCTCGGGCCAGAAGGCACCCGGCAGCTTGTCCAGGGTGATCGAACCGCTGGGGTCGAGACCGCCGAAGAAGAAGGCGCGCCAGCTGGTGGCCATCGACCGTATCGCCGCGCTGTAGTAGGGGTGGATCGCGGCGCGCTGCAGGCCCCAGGCGTACAGCACGGTGGCGACCAGCAGGACCGCGGCGAGTGCCGGGCGCTCCCAGCGCAACGGAGCTGCCGGCCCTCCCCCCGGCAGGGGCGATGCCCGGTGTCGGCGGGGGGAGCCGGTGGGCTGGTCGGTGGAGGTGCTGGCCATGGGTGGTCCTCGGATCAGTGGTCAGGCGGTGCGGCGGTGGTACGGGCTGCCGGCGGCTGGGAATCCGCAGGCCCGGCCGTCGGTGTCCCGTCGTACGCGGTGGGGGAGACGCGTTCGTCCGGACGTCGGCCGTGATGCCCTCCGGCAGCCGGATTTCCCGGGGCGCTCCGCTGCTCTGCCGTCAGCGAGGCCTGCGGAACACCCACCGAACCGGGCCCGGGGCTGCCCAGGTCGGTCACGGTGAGGGCGGCCGAGTCCGGCGGCAGCATGACGAGCGGGGCCCTCGGCGGGCGCACCGCCCGGGGAGGGCGGAACGGTCGGGCGGAGGGTGCGGTGTCGGCGCGGCGCCCGGGCGGCGGTGGGCAGAGCAGCGGATCCTTTCTCAACCGGCGACGAGCGCTCGAATGTTCGACAATCGCACACTTTAGCCCCATGGGGTCACGCGACCCGGTACCCCCGTGGCCCTGCGGCATGCCCCTGGGGCGTGTCCTCGCAACGCCAGGGCAGCCGGAGTCGTGGGCCGTGGGACGGACCCTCGTACGAGGCCCGTCCCACGGACGTCCGGTCAACGGACGAAGGAGATCTCCGGGTAACTCCTGGAGGGTCCGTCCATCAGGGTGCTGTGCTGGTGACGCAGCTCCTGGTCGAAGTAGGCGGCGAGGTACACGCGCTGGACCTTGATCGCCCGGTTGGAGTCGATCGTGCCGTACTGCTGCCGCACCTGGTCCGGCGAAAGCCCGAGAAGGGGCGCAACCTGCGGCACGAGCCACTCGTTGTCGCTGAACGACAGGTGCCTCGAACCGTGGAGCTGGATGTCGACCCGGTATCCCTTGAGATGCGGCCACAGCTTGCGCCACGACGAGTCGTTGTTGCGGTTGTGCGTGCCGGAACTGAAGAGCATGAACGGCCGGCTCAGGTCCTTGCCCGGCGCCGTGCCGAAGAACTGGCCGTCCAGGTTGGCCCCGGCGTCGATGCGGTGGTCGAGCTGCATGGCGGTGTCGACCGCGGCGCCGCCCAGCGACCAGCCGAACATCCCGACGCGGGACGTGTCCACGACCTTCGACAGACCGGAGGGGAGCTTCGCGTGGTCGAAGTCCGGGTTGCCGCCCTTGGCGATGGTGCCGAGCTGGTTGATGACGAAGCGGATGTCGGCAGCGCGCACGTTGAGCGTGTCGGAGGAGTGCGCGCCGGCCGGCATGGTGTTGACCTCGAGCCGTCCGCCCGGGAACTCCACTTCGTTGGCGTCGTGCGTGTGATCGACGGCGATGACGATGTAGCCGCGGCTGGCGAGATCCTCGGCCAGGGCGGTGCCCATCGCGCGGTCCGAGTGCAGCCCGGTCGAGTACAGGAGCACGGGCAGCTTGCCGAGCTTGGTGGTGACCGGTGCCAGGACGTGGCTGGCGGTCTGCGGCAGCGTGACCTGCTGCGGCGACAGGCCGCGCGAGGCGAGGAAGTGCGCGCCCGAGATCGACGGCATCCACGGTGCCGACGCGTGTCCGGCCGTGGAGGACGCCGGATACCAGTACGTCACCATCAACTCGCGCGCCCGGTTGCCGGTTACGTACGGGTCCGTGCGGGACTTGTCGACGAGGTGCTGGGTGAAGGTGCCGACCTGGTAGCGCCCGCTCGGCGCGGGAAGCCTGAGCTGGACCGCGGAGGCCCGGCCGCTGCTGAGCGAGGCGGACGGGTGGGCGCCCTTGGGCGGGACCGCGCTGTCGTTCTCGGGCGCCCAGTTCGGGGCTCCCTGGACGGACGACGCCCCGCCGGCCGTGGGCTTGGGGGTGGCCTTCCCGGCCGCCATCGACGGCGTCACCCCGGCACTCAGGGCGACGGCGAGCACACCTGCGGTACCGACCGCTCGGGCTATGAGTCTGCGGCGGTGGCGCGGTCTGCGGTGTTGCATGAAACTCCCCTGGTGATCACAGGCCATCGGCCCGGCGATTGTCAGGGGCACACCGTACCGTTGCTCCCACCGCCCAGCCGACGACTCACGCACGTAGCCGTCCCGGACTGGCGCACCACCCTGAACGGCGTCGACACCAGCGTCGGCTGTCGTCTATTGACGCAGCACACGCGCTCGCAGTTCCAAGAGGTCCACGCACGCGGGCAGGCTCGGTCTCGGCGGTCCGACGAGGCCGAGCATCGTCGCGATCGCCTGTATATGACGACCGGCGGCGATCAGACCGTCGACCTCCGCTCGCGCATCGGGCACCAGACGGCTCCACAAAGATTCGTCCACGCGGACATTGAACTCGGAGACCGTCCCCTGCGGAGTTCCCGTTTCGGGGCACGGGAGCGGGCTCACCTCGCCTTCATGTCACCGTAACCGGCGCAACCCGCCCGCATGGTTCCGATAACATGATCGAACCCACGAACGATCGCCTTGAAATCTGACAAATCGGCTGAAAAATTGATATCCAAAGCGTCGCGGGCATTCTCGCGGAAAAACTACAGAGCTCTTTTCGCCGTGTGGCGTCAACCACGGGCGATCCTGTGGGCTGCGGCAGGTGTGGCGGCCCTCGGGTTCCTCGTCGCGCTGGAGATTGCCGCTCGTCGTTACGGCCTGCCGGGGCCTGTCACCAACCAGGCGCGAGAGGTGATCTTCGCCCCGAAGTCGGGGCCGCTGCTGTATGCCGGCATGGCGTTGATGATGGTCGTGCTCACCTGGCGGCAACGGTTCATCGCGGCGGGTGTCGCGGTCGGCATCGACGTCGTCTTCGTGCTGGTGCGGTGGGCGGTCGGCGCCAAGGTGACCGACGGACACCCCTTTGGAAACGGTGCATTGTGGGTGATTCTGGGCTACGCGGTCATCGCCGTCACCCGTCGCACCGGCGCCGAACGCGTCCTGCTGCTGAAGGGCGTCGGGCTGGGCCTGCTGCTCGTGGCCGGCCGCAAGACCGGCGACACCTGGCTGCTCATCACCTCCAAGACCCGCCCGACGGTACTCGACCAGTACGTGGCCACCGCCGATCACGCGCTGGGCAACCGGTGGCCGCGGTCGTCGTCGCCCTGTACCAGCTGCGCGACGTGGCCGCCGAGCGCCGCTTCCCGAGCCATCACCTGGTGCGCACCTTCCTGGTGATCGGTCTCCTCGGGCCGGGCATCTACATGATCTTCCCAGTGGTCGGGCCGGTCTTCGCCTACGGCCCGGGCGCCTTCGGCACCGGAGGCGAGCACTGGGCGATCGCCAGTCTGTGGCCCCACACGCCACCACCGATCCATCCGCACGCGATGTCGTTCGACGCGCTCACCCCCCGCAACTGCATGCCCAGCCTGCACACAGCCTGGGCCACCGCGATCTTCATTCACACCCGTAAGGGCCCACGGGTTCTTCGTTGGGCAGGCACGTTCTGGCTGATCGCCACGCTCGGGGCGACGCTCGGATTCGGCTACCACTACGGCGTGGACCTCGT
This sequence comes from Streptomyces durhamensis, assembly GCF_000725475.1. Lineage (NCBI taxonomy): Bacteria > Bacillati > Actinomycetota > Actinomycetes > Kitasatosporales > Streptomycetaceae > Streptomyces > Streptomyces durhamensis. Next base: position 41,668 of record NZ_JNXR01000010.1, on the reverse strand, counting down.
TGCGGGCGCGGTGTTCTCGGTCACGGTCGAGGCAGCGCTGCGCTCGCTCGACCGCGGCAGGGACCGGTCGGGAACCCTGTTGGTCGCTTACGGGACAGTGGTCTTCGCCGCGCTCTTGACGTCTTATCGCTTTCTGCCGGTGGAGATGGCCGAACATCCGTGGCTGTGCGGGCCACTTCTCATTCTGGCGATGGCATCGGTGGTCTACGGATTCGTGCGCACCACCAAACAGTGGGAAACGAGCACCGGAACGGTCCAGCGACCGGAGCCGCAACCCGCACTGGCATGAGGCAGGTTGCACCAGGCGCGCGCCGGGCGCTTCCGCCGGCACGCGTCGCGCACGACTGGTCGGACCGGCGCCGCCGGTCACGCCACGCCTCTACCAGATCAGGCACCAATAGCCCCCGGAGTTCCCGATGCCGATGCGCGTGCCTTGCGGGACGAGGCTCGGGTCGGGCCGGCCCACGGCGGCCAGCGAGCACGCGGGGTCCCCGACCGCCCCGGCGGCGGCCATGCGCTGAGCGGCGGCGACCGCCGCGGGGGAGGTGTACCAGGTCGTGGTCGGCGCGCCGGCGCCACTGGCCGTCGGCGTGGCGGTGGGAGTGAGGGACGGCCTGGGGGCCGGCGGCCGCGACTGCGTCGGCGCGGGGGACGTCGGCGGCCGTGAGGACGGTGCCGGGGGCGGGACCGCAGTGGACCGGGCCGGTGCCGGTGTCGCTTGCGGCGGCCGGGGAGTGGGTGTTCGCACTGCTGGCGGGGGAGCGGTCGTGCGGCGGTGGGTCGGCCGGCCGGTCGGTGCCACCGGGTGCGGGGCCGTCGCCGTCGGGGTCGGTGTCGGCCTGGGTACGGCCGTGCCGGTCTGCTTCGGTGCGGGGCTGGACGTTTCCGGCGCCGGGGTCTTGGACGGCAGTGGACGCGACGTCGGCGGGGTCAGGGTCCCCGAGGCTGACGGGTGTGGCCGCGGCGTTCCGCCCTGGGGCATCGCCAGCCATATGCCGAGGCCGCCGAGGATGAGCACGGCAGCACCGGCCGCGATCCACGGGGCCCTCCGGGGAGGGCGCCGGTGACGGCTCATGTCTCCCACTGTCAGCCAGCTCGTCGGGGACTTCAACCGGGGGCCGGACCCCGCGCCTCGACGGGCCTCTGGTGCGCGGCTGACCCACCGGCGCTGACCCGCCGGCCCGCCGGGCGAGCGCGGCCGCATCCAGCCAGGTCATCGTCACGATCGCCGGCACCGCCACGCCGACCTGCGAGAAGGACGGCCGAGTCCAGGCCGGCCGTGATCGAGTTCAGGCCGGCCGTGAAGATCACGAGTCTGCGCCGATATCTCCGCGACTCGGACCCCGTAGCCGTGTCAGCCTGCCGCCATGCCAGCTGAACTGCGAGAACATGCGGGGCGTCACTACGCCGTCCAGTTCCACTACGCCTTGCCCGATGACGCGTGGGCCGTGGAACTGAGCCAGGCCGAGCCGGCGCCCGCAGCGTGGGCCGAGATCCCCGACGCGGAGGAGTACCTGCCTGGCGCCGCCTTTGTGGTGGCGTATGTCCCGGACGAGGATCCGGATCTGGAACCGACCGTTCACATCCACAGCCACGACGAGCATGTCGTCCCGTACGAGATCATGCGCTGGTTCATGGAGCAGGTGACCGAGCAGGTGGAACGCTGCCGCAGCGTGTGACGGCCCTCGCCGTAGGCGCCGAGATCCTGTATTCGCCCTGGCCCGGCGGACGAAGAGAGCTTCCGTGTCCTTCAGCGTCAGGCCGGGGGCGAGCGGTCGCGGCCGGCGCCGGCCGCGACCCTGGCGTCCCCACCGGAACCGTCGGCCGCTGCACGAGCCCACCCACTGCCTCTCCGCGGCCCTGGTCGAGGAGTTGGACCGCGCCCTGGCCGGCTACCAGGGCGTGGTCGCCGTCATCCCCGACCGCCGCATACGGACCCGCTTCACCGGCAGGCACCTGGAACCGAACGCCGGCCGTGTCCCGCAGATCGAGGCCGCGGCCGGCTGAGCCCGCGCACCGTCGTTGTGTCCTCATCCGGCACAGGCCGGCCTGGCAGGGACCAGGGTTCGCCGCGGGGCTCCCCCCAGCACCGTGTGGTTGAGCTGGTCTCACATCAGCGGCGCCGGCGGGCGTTGAGCCGGGCCGCCTGGCGCGTCAAGTGGTCGCGCTCGGCGAGGCTGGGGGCGCCGTGGGCCGCCTCGGCGTACAGCCGTGCCGCCGTCGCCAGGTCGCCGTCACGCTCGTGCAGGTAGGCCGCCACCGCGGCGTGGCGGGGCAGCGAGGCGTCCAGCGCCCCGAGTGCGGCGAGGCCGGCGCGCGGTCCGTCGGCCTCGCCGACGGCCACGGCGCGGTTGAGCCGGACGACCGGGTTGTCGGTCAGACGCGTGAGCTCGTCGTACCACTCCACGATCTGCACCCAGTCGGTCTCCTCGGCGCTGGGCGCGTCGGCGTGGAGGGCCGCGATGGCGGCCTGGGCCTGGAACTCGCCCAGCCGATCGCGGGCGAGGGCCGCCTGCAGGATGGTGACGCCCTCGGCGATCGACCGGGTGTCCCACCGGCCGCGGTCCTGCTCCGCGAGCGGCACCAGGCTGCCGTCGGGCGCGGTCCGGGTGGCGCGCCGGGCGTGGTGGAGCAACATGAGGGCGAGCAGTCCCGCCACCTCGGGGTGGTCGACCGCGGCCGCGAGTTGCCGGGTGAGCCGGATCGCCTCGGCGGCGAGGTCGACATCGCCGGAATAGCCCTCGTTGAAGACCAGGTAGAGGACGCGCAGCACGGTGGCGACGTCGCCGGGCCGGTCGAACCGCACGCCGGAGACGGTGCGCTTGGCCCGGCTGATGCGCTGCGCCATGGTCGCCTCGGGCACCAGGTAGGCCTGCGCGATCTGGCGGGTGGTGAGCCCGCCGACGGCGCGCAGCGTGAGCGCGACCGCGGACGACGGCGTCAGTGAGGGGTGGGCGCACAGGAAGTACAACTGCAGCGTGTCGTCCCCCGCGGGCGTGGGCCCGGGCGCCGGCTCCTGGTCGACGAGGTCCTCACGCCGGCGGCGGGCCACGTCCGCCCGGGTCGCGTCCAGGAACTTGCGCCAGGCAACGGTGACCAGCCAGCCCTTCGGGTCGCGTGGCGGGTCGGCGGGCCAGACGCGGACCGCTTCGAGAAGCGCTTCCTGTACGGCGTCCTCGGCCGCCGCGAAGTCGGCTCCGCGGCGGACGAGGATGGCGAGCACGCCCGGCGTCAGGCTCCTGAGCAGGGCCTCGTTCATCTGCGAGGTCACTCCGTGATGGTGGGCGGCGCGGCCAGGAACGGGCGAACCTCGAGCCACTCGTGGATCGGCTTCCCGCCCGCACCTGGGGCGGCCGACAGTTCCCCGGCCAGCTCGACGGCGCGCTCGTAGCTGTCGACGTCGATCACCATCCAGCCGGCGATGAGGTCCTTCGTCTCGGCGAACGGGCCGTCGGTGACCGGCGGTCGCCCCTCGCCGTCGTACCGGACCCACGCCCCCTCGGGGGCGAGCGCCTGGCCGTCGACGAACTCGCCGGTCTTCTCGAGCCGGGCCGCGAAGTCGTGCATGTACTGCATGTGCGCCGAGATCTCCTCCGGCGTCCACTGGTCCATGGGCACGTCGTTGACCGGTGACGGGGCGCCACGGTAGTGCTTGAGCAGCAGGTACTTGGCCATCGTGTTACTCCTCGGTGCTGATGCGACCCATTGTGGTCGCGTTCACCCCGGGGACGGAGCCCGCCACGGATTCTCGACATCGCCGTCCGGTTTTTTTGGGCTCTCGTCCGATGGGCTCGTGGCCGGGGTGGGCGGCACCGCGAGGGTTTTCTCCAGCAGCGTGAACGACTTGGGGGTGCCGCCCGGCTGGGGCTTGCCTTGCTTGTGGCCGACGACCTGATAGCCGGCGTCCAGGTAGTACGCGGTCAGACGCTCGTTGCCCGCCAGGCAGTCGAGGCGGGTCAGGCCACGGCCCGTCTCGGCCACGCGACGCTCGGCGGCCCGCAGAAGCCGCCGTCCCGTTCCCGGCGGTGCGGCGGCACGGTCCACCATCAGGCGATGCACGTAACCGGCCGTCGGGGGCTGCCGGCCCCAGGCGTCCGGGTCCTCCCACCACAGTTCCCAGGCCCCGACCGTACGGCCGTCCGCCTCCGCGATCCAGACCGCCGCGTCCGCCATGATCCGGTGGAAGTGGTCTTCCCCGAGTTCGCCGGGCTGCCACTGCCCGGTGATGCCCTGGGAGTGCATCCACCGGGCAGCATCGTCACGCAGACGCACGAGGTGGGAGAGATCGGCGCTGCTGGCCGGGCGGAAGCGTAGACCGTTCATCCACCGATCCTCACATGACGGCCCGCTGCTGTCGGCGACTGCTGCGAAGATCACATAGAGTTCAGTCGAATATTGATCAACTGTTGCAGTCGTCCGCCGAATTGGAGATTTCTCCACGTTTCAGACCAAGGGCGACCGCACAGGGGGGAAGGAAGAGAATCATGAAGTCAACCAGCGTACGGCGACGCCTTGCCGGGGCTGCGGCCACCGCCCTGATGGCCGGTGCGGGTGTCCTCGCGGCCGCGCCCATGGCCGCGGCGAAGGCCAACTTGCTGACCATCGACAAGGTGTCGTTCCACAAGCCGGACGTACAGGTGAAGGTCACCTACTCCTGCGACCCGGGCATGGACCGCGAGCTCGTGGCCAACGCCAGGACGCTCGGCACGGGTTCCAATCGTGAGGGGAACGCCGCCGGCACGATCAAGAAGGACAAGCTCGTCTGCGACGCCGGCGACCACACCGCCCAGGTGACCATGCGCCCGGCGCAGGGCTCGTACTTCCTCAAGGGAGACAAGGTCAAGGTCAGCGTCTTCTACTTCGACAACGACGGGTTCAGCTACGCCCGCGAGGCGACCGTCGTCGTTCTGTAAGCAGGTCCGCGTCCGGCGACGCGGCCTCCGAGCCACACGGGTGACCGGGGCGGCGTGGGGTCTGCCCCACCCCGCTCCGGGGGCTCACCGGAGTGCCTGAGGCCCGGGCCGCGTGATCCGCTGGCTCGTACAGAACATCGTGCGACAGAAGGCGGACCGGTGAAGGCTCGGATCGGACACGCCGCGTGGATCGCGGGCGTGGTGCAGTTCTTTGTGATCCACATGATCGTGGAGTCGGCCTGGGCGAGACCGTACAGTTGGGCGCGGAACAACATCAGCGACTTGGGCAACGCTCATTGCGCGATGCAGCAGGAACCTGAGCCCCGGTATGTCTGCTCGCCCGAACACCACCTGATGAGTGTCTCGTTCGTCGTTCTGGGAACGCTGCTCGCCGTCGGCGCCGCCCTGACCGGTCCCACATGGCGTCGAGGGGCGACAGCCACCATGGCCCGGATTCTCTTGGCCTGTGCCGGTCTGGGATGGGTCCTCGCCGGCCTGGCACCCGCGGACGTCCACGAGAACCAGCACGTCCTGGGTGCCCTGCTCATCATGGTCATGGGCAACGTCGGCCTTCTGCCGGCGGGGATCGGCATGGCGAACGATGCTCCGTTCCCACTGCGTTGGGCGACCAGCCTGCTGGGAATCACGGCGATCACGGCATTCGGGCTCTTCCTTTCCCACCACTACCTGGGCCTGGGCATGGGAGGCATGGAGCGGGTCGCGGCATTCCCCCTTCTGGCATGGGCGCTGGTCGTCGGTGCGCGCGGAATGTTCCGCAGGCCAACCCGTCAGCAGAATGCGATGAGTTCCGCGGTGTTCGGGAGCCCCGTACTCAAACGGCGTCCCTAGGGCGCGCTTCGTGTCGTGATCAACGGGTCGTCCGGTGAGGCCGTTGATCCGGACGATCGAGGCTGCGCCCTGGTGGTCAGGGCTGGTGCTGCGCACGGTGCACGAGGAGGTTGCCCAGGAGGGTGCGTTGGTGGCCGACGGCGCGCCCCGCTCGGAACGTGGTGATCAGGCCCGCGCCGCGCAGGGCGGTGGCGTGGGCCGAGGCGGTGGCGTTGCTGACACCGAGCCTCCGGGCCAGGTCGCCGGTGGAGTGCTCGTGAGCGAGGAGCACGAGCATCGCGAAGCGCGTCCGGCCGAGCACCTAGGGCGACTTCGACGGCGCCGGCTCCGACCCCGAGGCCGGCGCGGTGGCCTGGGCGGCCTGGCGCGCCGAAGTCGCCTTCGCGGAAGCGTTCGTCGCCGAGGCTTCGCATCTCGACATCGAGGGCCACGACCCCTGGCGCGGCACGGTCTCCCTGCGCTGGGTGCTCATCCACATGATCGAGGAGTACGCCGTCACAACGGACACGCCGACCTGATCCGCGAGCGCATCGACGGAGCGGTCGGGGTGTGACCCGGGGCGCTTCCACGATCGCCGTATGAGCGACCAGAGTCCGGCAGGCCAAATGCCGGACATGCCTGGAACACCCCCTCGTCGCGGGTCTGACCCGGCCTTCAGCAAGGCTTGGCCGACGCTGTCCCGGTAGGTCCAACGGCTCTGTGCGGACGGTTGGTTCCCCATCGGGATGTGAGGTTTCGCCCGTCCCGTCGGTCTGTCGCTGCACACCCCGGCCGCCCCATACTCCAGACCCTGACGAGCCGACCGACGAGGGAGCACGGTGAGCGCAGGGGCAGCAGGGACCTGGAAGCTCGGGGACCTGGAGGTGAATCGCATCGGATACGGCGCGATGCGACTGACGGGCAACGGCATGATGGGGAACTCCGACGGCACGCCGATCGACCGAGATGTCGCCGTCGGCCTGCTCCACAGCGCGTTCGAGCAGGGCGTCAACCACATCGACACGGCCGCCTTCTACTTTTCGCCACTGCGGTCCGCGAACGAACTCATCAGCCGCGCCCTCTCATCCTGGAACGGCGAGGTGGTCGTCGTGACCAAGGTCGGTCCGGGGCGCGATCCCTCCGGCGAGTGGCTCCCCATGGCCCGCCCCGACCAGCTGCGCGGCCAGGTCGAGGAGAACCTGCGCCAGCTCGGCCGAGACCACCTGGACGTGGTGAACCTACGTCGCAACGGCCCCGGTACGGCCTCGCTCACCGAGTACTTCGGCGCCCTCGCGGAGCTGCGCGAGGCGGGTCTGATCCGGCACCTCGGGCTGTCGAACGTCCGCCCGGAGCACGTGGCCGAGGCTCTGACGATCGCGCCCGTGGTCTGCGTGCAGAACTCCTACGGCCTGGACTGGCGCCGCGCCGACGAGAGCGGGCTGGTGGACCTGTGCCGGGAGCGGGGCATCGCCTTCGTCCCGTTCTTCGCCGTCTCCGGTCTGCGGCGCGAGGCGGCCGCGGTCCAGGAACACGACGCGCGCGTCCATTCCGTGGCGCGCGCCCACGAGGCGACGCCGGCCCAGGTACGACTTGCGTGGACGCTCCACCGCGGTCCGCATGTGCTGGCCATTCCCGGCACCACGAACCCGGCACACCTCGCGGAGAACATCGCCGCGGGAACCCTGCGCCTGACCGAGGAGGAGTTGGCCGTCCTCGACAAGCCGGGAGAGGACACCGCCGGGGCCCCTGCCGAGGATGCTCGATGAAATCCCCGCCCTGTCGAACACCTGACACGAAGGTCCCGTCCGCCGAGGGCGGGGCGGCGCGGGGCGAAGCGCAAACGGAGGGGCTGGTACAGGTAGTGCGGATGATCTTTCGTTGAGTAGGGTGAACCATCGGATACCGGGCAGCCACCCGCGCCGCTGCCCTTGAAACCCCGCGCTTGACCGCGTGGCGCCTGCCACGCCCGAGGACGTCCCTGCGGCGAGGACATGCAGCACGACGGCTCGTTCCACGGCCGAGAGGTGGCCTGTGGTGGCGGGAACGGCGCTGCGCGTGCCGACGCCCGGCGGCAAGAAAGCGAGTACGTACACATGCAACCGACCTTCGTACTGGTTCACGGAGCCTTCGCGAACTCCTTCTCCTTCGCGCCCCTCCAGGCTGAACTCGGCCTCCTCGGACACCGTTCGGTCGCCGTCGACCTGCCCGGCCACGGATTCGGGGCGACCTACCCGCGCGCCTATCAGACGCCGCAGGACCTCGAAGGGCTCGCCACCGCGCCCGGCTCGATCAAGGGCGTCACGCTCGCCGACAACGCCGCCCATCTGATCGGGATCCTGGAGCGGGCAAAGCAGAACGGGCCGGTGATCCTGGTCTCGCACAGCCGCGGCGGCATCACGGCCACCGCCGCGGCCAACGCGCGGCCGGACCTGATCGACCGCATCGTCTACGTCTCGGCCTGGTGCCCGGTCGATCTCGACGTCAACGACTACTACGCCGAGCCGGAGATGGCCACGGTCGACGCTGCCGCCCTGGCGATGGCATTGGCCGGGAACCCGGCCGAACTCGGCCTGCTCCGCGTCAACTTCCGCACCGCGGACCCGGACGCTCTGGCCGCGTTCAAGGCGGCATTCCTCGCCGATGGCACCGACGAGGAGTTCCTGACCTTCCTGAACACCTTCCAGCCTGACGAGAACCTGGACGCCGGCACCTCCGCCGACCGGGCGCAGGCCGCGACCTGGGGCCGCATCCCGAAGACCTTCGTGCGTCTGGCCGACGACGCGAGCCTGCCGCTCGCCATACAGGACCGGCTGATCCGCGAGGGCAACGCACTGACGCCAGAGAACCCGTACGACGTGCGCACCATCGAGGGCAGCCACCTGAAGTGGCTGATCGACCCGGCACCGGCGGCCCGAGTCCTCGGTGAACTCGCCGAGCTCTTCACCCGGTCCGTCTGATCACGGTCGGAGCCGGATGGGGACTGCGGCAGCGGTGACGGCGCCGAGGTAGACGTACCCACGCTCGTCATATCGGGTGGCCCGGCCCGGTGGTCGTGTGGTCACCATCGGCTCCGTCCCCCCACTCCGGGGAAACGGAGCTCGCGGAGCAGCCGAGGCGGCTCCCGATAGCCTGGAATCACACGCCTGCCCAGCAGTGGGGGCCCCGCGGCGCGACCCGGCCCGCGCTCACGGCTCCACGCCCCGGCGGCGCGCGATTGCCGCAAGGCGTTCGAGTTCACGGCGCGCTGCCGCCGGGTGAGCGAGGTCGAGGGCCATCCAAGCGCGGGCCGCGAGGTAGAGGACGTCCTGGCGGGCGGCGACGTCGAGGTCGGGAGCGTTCTTGGAGGCGGCGGCCCGTGACCCGTAGGTGGAGCGCGATGCTGTCGAGTTCCTCGCGCACGTGCAGAGGAAGCACTTGCCGAAGCTCGTCCTTGGCGTAGTCACGCGCCTGCTGATCCGCCTCACAGGCGCTCGGCGACACCGGAGCCCAGGGGAGGCCTGCTTCTCGGGCGTCGTCGTACATGTCCGCGACCAGGCCGCGTGCAGATACGGGATCGTCGGCGGCCGCCGCGCGAGCCGACTCCAAGGTGGAGCGTAGTCGTGCGCGGGCCTCGGGGTCCTCGCCTGTGTGGGCGTTCAGATAGCTGGACCACACGTCGAACGCCTTGCTCAACTCGGCATCCAGCATGACCTCGTACGCGTCCGGCACTCCGGCGTCCCTCCCGTTGAGCCCGTCCGGTGTGGACGGCAGCGGACACGATAGGGCGGACGCTAAGCACACTGCGCGCGATTAACCGGTGCGGCCCAGCCCACAGATGCCTCACGCATCCGCAGGGTTGCCAGGTACCTGGGCTCGACCGGTGAGGAGGCCGGGCCACGTTAAATGGGTTGGGGCGGCCGATCCCCCGCTGGTACCGTCAGGGCAGCCGTGGGAGAACGCGAGGAGGTGAGACCCATGAAGGCTGTATCCCAGTGGGTGCTCCCCCTTTTCGTCACGGTGGGCGATTGACGTTGGTGTCGCCGGGAGCGCCTCGAACAAGGCACTCCTGAAAGGCAACACCTATGAACGCACCTATGAACTCTGTGCACTTCACCTCGGGCACAGGCGACCACGCGGTCGTGGTCACGCGGATTTCGGACACACAGTGGCACGCCCTGGAGGACGACCTGGTGGTCGGCCGCGGTGACGCCTCGCGTCGGCCCGACGGACGGCTGTTCATCAGCATCGACGCCTGGCACGGCGCGGTCTTCGATCGCATCGCCGACGCGATGCGGGCGGACCTGCCGACACCGCTGTACACCGTGGCCGACGAGGCCGACCAGGACTCGACGGCCGCCTGGGAGCGGGCCGGCTTCACCGCCGTACGCCGCGAGTGGGGCTATCGCGTGCCCACCGATCCGCAGGTCACCGGGCTCGGCTCGGTGCGGCCCCCGTCGGGCGTGACGATCGTGCCCGCCGGTGAGGCGGAAGAGGGCCCGCTGCGCGCCCTGGACAGCATCATCCGCGACGAGGTCGAGGCCGCGGTCGGATGGCACACGATGCCGGCCGAGGTGCTGCCCCGCCCCGCGGGGACCAGCGTGCTCGACCCGTCGAAGTACGCGGTGGCACGGCACCTGGGCCAGTACGTGGGACTGGTCCGGGTGGCGCCGCTGACCCGGCAGCCGAGGATCGGGCTGATCGCCGTCCGGGCCGACAGGCACCGCCACGGCATCGCCCGGGCGCTGCTGGCCCACGCGCTGGGCTCGCTGCACCGCTCCGGGACCGCTGCGGCCTGGGCCGAGGTGAACGAGGCCAACGCGGCGGCCACCGCCCTGTTCGAGGGCATCGGCGCCCGGCGGGCGGGCAGCACGGTGGAGTTCGTACGCCGCTGACGCCCCGCCACACCGCACGAGCGACCGACCGAGCCGATTCCGAAACAGGCGCGGTGACCCGCGCACCGCATGCATTCCCGTGCGACTACACCGTCACAAGGACGGAGAAACGAGAGACCATGACGAAAACTTCAGGTGGCGTAGAAGTCGAGGGCACCGTCGTCGAGTGCCTGCGCAATGCCACCTTCAAGGTGGAGCTCCAGAACGGGCACACGGTGCTCGCCCACATCAGCGGGAAGATCCGGAAGAACTACATCAAGATCCTTCCGTACGACCGCGTGCTCGTGGAACTCAGCCCCTACGACCTCACCCGCGGCCGGATCCGCTACCGCTACCGGGCCTAGCGGAAGGGGCTGCCGGGTGAACCCGTAACCGGTGACGCCCAACGGGGGAGGGGAGGGCCGGCCGTCCGTGTGAGACCGCGCTTGTCGGTCGAGGTACCTGGCGCGCGCACCAGGTACCGCTCGCCGGCCCTCGCGGGAATCCGGTGCACCCGAGGCAGTTGGAGCAGTGGATGCGCCCGTACCGGCCCGCGGAACTGCTCGACGCCGACGGACGGCCCGTCGCCGACATCCTGGCCCGCATCCCCGACGGCACCGCATGGCTCGGTTCGATCCCGCACGCCGACGGCGGCCTGCTCCTTCGGGCAATGCACGTCCCCACCCTCGACGGCATCGCCGTACCCGTCGACAAACCGGGCACGACCCACCCCCGGGTCCTCGGTGACCTCCTCACCCGGGATCAACCGCCTCCACAGGTACCGTGCCGTTGCCACGCGATACGACAGACTCATGGTCCGCCACGAGGCGACGATCGGCTGTGACCAGCACATTCCCAGCGGGCCCGGGCTATCCCAGCCACGTCCCGTCGCGCATCACGACCCTGCCGCGCAGTTCCGGTACTCCGCGCCAGGCGCGCACTGTCTGCGGTGTCACGCGCAGGTACAGGAAGGGGGCCTTCTCCATGCGCGGATCCCAGGCGAACTTGTCCGCGAACGCATCTGCGGCATCCTTTGGCACTTCCCGCGCGGGATGGCACGTCGCCTCCCCTTGCAGCAGCACCACGTCGAAGGTATCTGGCAGCGCCAGCCGTACGCGCGGTTCCTTGCGTGCGTTGCGCGCGGTCGCGGAGTCTGCGCCGGTACACAGCCACGCCGCCTGCCCGTCCCACAGGAACCACAGTGGCACCTGATGCGGGCCGTGGTCGGGGTGGGCCGTCGACACCCATATGTCGCGCTCCGAGCTGAGCCTTTCCAGGGTGTCCCGCCTGCGCTCCGCTGTGGTGCGGGGAATGATCTCCATGGCGTGCATGGGTGCCGACCTTAGCCAGCAGGTTCACGGTACGCATGGGGCGCAGGTCCTAGGCCCGGAGGCGGACCGTCGCCCAGGCGCCCATCCGACGCCGGGACATTCGATACACGCTCTTGGCTTGTCGTTTGACCTGCGACGTCGAACGCGGGTCGAACTTGATCAGCATTGGCTCGCCCCGGGGTCGCGGTCACGGCGCCATCGGCGTTTCCGGTTGTGCCAGGTGATATCCCAGGGAGGTGGCGATGTGCTCGACTGCCTGCCCCCTACGCAGGGTTCGGATCAGACCCGCACGCCGTAGCACCGCAGCGTGCCGGCTTGCTGCCGTGTTCGACACGCCGAGCTGTGATGCCAGTTGCCGCCCGGTGACTCCGCCGGACGCGACGATGCACTCCAGCGCTGCCGCTCTCCCGGCGCCCAGTAAGGACCGGAGCGCCGCTTCCTGGCCTGGCTCGGTTCGTGGAGCGGATCCCGCGGGGATCCGGATGGTCAGGTGATCGCCTGCCGGCTCGGCCAGGGTGACCCGTTGGCTGAGGGCGACTGACTGGATCTGCAGCAAGCGCTGGTCGAGTTCAAGGTCCGCGTCGAAGGACGTCGGCAGTTCCAGAACGCCGCGACGGAGACGGATGCCGTGTCCGAGCTGTCGGAGCATCGCCGAGGCTCCGCCGGCGACGTATCGGTGGGACAGGCTGACGGTCCTGGTTGCGACCGCAGACCGGATGCCCGACCGCTGTGGCTCGACGGCGGTGCCGCGCAGGTGGTCGATGGCGTTCGCCAGGGCGCCGCCGGCCCGCTCATCGCCCTCGGCGAGCGCCTTGGTGAAGGGCGTGGGACTGCGGCAGGCGAACAAGTGGGAGAGGTAGAGGGGGCTCACACCCGCAGCTAGATCCGGCGAAACGCTGCGTGCATAGAGCTGCGTCAGCAGGTCCTGAGGCCGGCCGCTGCGGGCGTGAGTCCTCCCGGCTGCCGTGAGTTCGGCGTCGAAGTCCGGGAGGGCGCAGATCCCGACCCGGCCCAAGCCCTCGGACCCGAGATGAATCCGTATCAAAGCCTGCCTCCTCGCACTTGACTTCCCCACCAGGGCTTTTGCGCGTACATGGCGAAAGCTACCCGCGGTCGCGCGCAACCGAAACGATGCGTAGGCACCACGGCACAACACTGCCGAGGGCAAACAAGAACCGGATTTCCTGTCCTGGAGGGCAATTCATGACTCGTTCACTGCGACGAGCTGCGGCGATGTCCATCGGTGCCGGCCTGCTTGCTGTGCTGGGAACGGGGGGCACGGCCTACGCGGGTTCCACCGGCACGGTGACGCTCACTGTCCCCGGGTGTGTGGGCAAGCTGCACCTGGACGGCGGCGGCTCTTCCAACTTGGCAACCGCGACGCTCCAGTCCACCGGCCCCAACACGTGCTGGATGTCGTTCTGGCAGCGCAACGCGACTGGTAACCCGCCGGTCGCTCAAAGCTTCAGCGTCGCTCCGTATTCGAGCGGCTCCGCGGGCTCGCCGTACTACCACGACAGCACGCACCAGGTCGCCATCTCCATCTCCAACGGGAGCATGCAGGTCGGCAGCGCCTGGTACAACTAAACGATTCGGGAAATCCGGAATCCGAGCTCCTCGTTCCGGAGGCAGAGGCCGGCACCCCGACCCGGGTGCCGGCCTTCCCCATGGCACCCAACAGCAGTACACAACGGCGCACAGCGGGGCCGCGAAACCGCGTGTCAGGGCGATCAGGAATACGGCGTTCAGTGGGCCGGAGGCCAGGTCCTGCAGTGAGTGCCCGTGAACAGCGAGAACGCTGATCGAGTTCGACCTGCGCTCGACGTCGCAGGTCAACCGACAAGCTCAGGGCCGACCGGCCCAGTGCCCCCGTGGCGGTGCGCCTTCCGGCCGACGCGTGGTGCTGTCGTGAGCGAGGTCGAACTCCACGTCTACGACCCCTTCGACGGACCTGACCAAGCGCGCCGCGACGGGCACGAGGGCGGTGTCACGGATCCGGCCGGTGAGCGTCACGACACCGTCGTGCACCTCCACACGCACGGCCGACGGCGGCGGGAACAGGAACGACGCGACCTCGCGCCGTACCTCCTCGGCGATGTCCTCGTCATCGCGCAGGAACACCTTGAGCAGGTCGGCCCGGCTGACGACACCCGCCAGCAGCCCTGCGTCGTCCACCACGGGCAGCCTCTTGACCCCTTCGTGCGCCATGATGCGCGCGGCCTCGGCGAGAGTGGCGTCGGCCCGGACCGTGACGGCGGGGGACGACATGAGGTCTCCCGCCGTGAGGGCGGCCGCCCTCGCCACATCGACGGGCTGACGCAGCTGCAGACGGCCACCATCGGGGTCGTCCCGGAGTTCCTCCTTGGGCAGCAGGTCGGCCTCCGAGACCACGCCGACCACCCGGCCCTCGCCCTCGATCACGGGCAGGGCGCTGATCTGCCAGTCCTGCATCAGCTGCACGATCTCCTTGAAGGGGGCCCGACGACCGACGGCGGCGACCGTCTGGGTCATCACGTCAGTGACGAGGTGCGGGGTGCCGTACATGGTGACTCCGTAAGCGCCTTGATGGGTGTCCGGCTCTTCCAGCGTGTGCCGGGAGGCCGGGAAGGTGCCAGGGGCTGCCCGGCCCTCGGACGACACCGATCGGCTTCCGCACGGCAGAGGGTCGGTCGGGCCCCGATGGGGCCGACCGGCCTCTGATCGCGCAGGCCCCGCGGCGCCACCCTGAGGTCGGAACCCTCACCCGGGAGGCGGAGACCATGTCCCGAGCCATCACGGTAGGTGTCGACGACTCGCCCGAGAGCCGGGCGGCAGCCGAGTGGGCTGCGCGCGAAGCGCTGCTGCGCGGTCTGCCCCTGAAGATCGTGCACGTCCAGGAGCCGACGCCCAGGTATGTGGCCCGGACCCCGCTGCTGGACCTGGAGCGATACCAGCACTGGGCCGAGCAGTTGACACACGAGTCGGCGGAAGGGATCCGGCTGCGGCACCCGGGCGTCGAGGTGATCACCGAGCAGCTCACGGGGACCGTGGCCGACGTGCTGTGCGAGGCGGCTGGCTTCGCCGAACTGCTGGTGCTGGGTTCGCGGGCTCTCGGTGGGCTGGCGGGGTTCATGGTCGGCTCGGTGAGTCTGGGCATCGTGGCCCGGGCCGAGCGCCCGGTGGTGCTGGTGCGTGCGGGGGAGCAGGCCGACGACGAGCACAGGACGGACCCGGCGGGGGTGCCGTCCGCTGCGGCGCCGTTGCGGCCCGTCGTGCTCGGCCTCGACCTCGATCACCCGGACGACACGCTGCTGGAGTTCGCCTTCGACGCCGCCGCATGCCGGAAAGCCGCCCTGCGCGCCGTCCACGCCTGGCCCGAGCCGCCGACCTCCTTCTACCGATTCTCCGGCGACGCCGAACTCTACGACTCGCTGGACCGCGGTCAGGCCGCCCTCCTGAGCAAGGTGCTGCGTCCCTGGCGGGAGAAGTTCCCGGACGTCGAGGTCTCCGAGGCGAGCCGGTGCGGAAGCGCACCACAGGTCCTCGTCAACGACTCCCGTGACGCCTCCCTGGTGGTCGTCGGCCGGCGCATCCGCACCAGCCTCTTCGGCCCCCGCATCGGCCATGTCACGCACTCCGCGCTGCACCACATCGCCGCCCCCGTCGCGGTCGTTCCGCACAGCTGACCGGACACCCGAGGAGACGGAGGACATGAGCACACCGGCCGTGCACGACTTCGGCGAGCTCCTGGACCTGCCGGTGGTCGTCGGCGTCGACGGCTCCGGGCCGAGTCCGCGGGCCGTGGACTGGGCTGCCGACCAGGCGGCCCAGCGCGGGGCGTCGCTCCGGTTGGTGTCCGCCCCGCTCTGGGAGCGCTACGAGGACACCTCCGTGGCCTCCGGCCTCGGCAAGCCGTCCCAAGAGGTCGTCCGAGATCGACCACCGGGTGAACCCAGGGGCAAGCGCCCGCATCGTCCTGGGGGTGGGTCACAAGCCGGTGGGCTCGGCCGCCGTACGGATCGCGGTCGAGGAGGCCGTGCTGCGCGGGGGCCCGCAGGAGGCCGTCCCGGCTTGGCGCCGGCCGCTGCACCATCGCTTGCAGACACGGCGGCGACGGTCGAGGGCCACGCCGGCGGTGTTCCGTGAGGCCGACCTGCTCGTCGTCGGCGCCCGGCGGCGCCCGCGCCACTCAGGCCTCCAACGGGGCCGCGTCGCCCGCGGCGTGCTCCACCCCGAGGACTGCCCGGTGGCGGTCGTACCCGAGCCCGCCTGGGAGCCGTACGGGCGGTAGCCACCGCACACGCGCACTCCGTGGTGCGAGTCCACGCGTATCGCCGGCCGGCATGTCCCAGTGCGGGGAACCGGCTCTCGCGCCACGGATCAGCCCGTCTTCGGGCCCCTCCGCCGTCCCACCAGATTCCACTCCTGATCCCAGTGGGCCATGCGGCGCCGGTCGAGCCGCGCTCGTGCGACGGCACCCGCGCCGAAGACCGGTGCCGCGACGGCGAGGGCGGCCGCGGCAGCGAAGAAGGCGGCCTCGGCATGCCCTTCGGTCCGGCCGGTCGGCGGTGTGAGCAGGAGCCGGCCCCGGTCGTCCTGCCAGGCCGCCACCCCGGCCCCGGCCTTCAGGCCGCCGTCCACCAGCGTGAGCCCGCCGCGGGAGGCCCCGTCGGGAGCCGTCCAGCGCACCCGGGCCTGGACACGGCCTTCCGTCGGCCAGTGCCCGGTGACGCCGTGCGGGGCGTCCGAGACCAGGACGGCTCGGACGGGATGCCGGTAGAGGCGCTGCGCCGCGAACTCGCGCTCGGCGCTGCGGGCCGTCACCAGTCCGGCCACCGCCCCACCGATCACCACGACCACCCACACGACCAGGATGATCCAGGCTTCGGCGACGTCCTCGCGCCGACGCAGCGGACTGCTCCGCCACCGCCACAACCACCGGGTGCTGCTCATGACGGGACACCTCCGCGTCGTGACGACTCCTTCGACGGTGACGCCGGCGGAGCGGCGCCCACAGGGGCCGAGGGGCCCCGTGGCAGGCCACCCGGTCCCGGGCGCCCCGCCACCAGGGCCCATCCGGGCCCTGGCCGACAGGGGCCGGACGGCTCAAGCGGCACCCCTCACCCACCGGCCAAGCTGAACGTGCGGGCCGAAGAGGCGTACGACGCAAGGGGTGAGGATCCGATGAAAGGCTTCGTCTTCCACGGTCCCGGACAGGCGTCCTGGCAGGACGTGCCGGACCCGGCCATCAAGGAGCCCACCGATGCGATCGTGAAGGTCGGTGCCGTGACCATCTGTGGCACCGACCTGCATATCCTCAAGGGGGACGTGCCCGAGGTCCGCCCCGGCACCGTGCTGGGCCACGAAGCGGTCGGCGAGATCGTCGGGACCGGCAGCGACGTACGCACCGTACGGCCGGGCGACAGAGTGCTGCTCTCCTGCATCACCGCCTGCGGACGCTGCCGGTTCTGCCGGGAGAGCGCCTACGGTCAGTGCCGTGGCGGCGGAGGCTGGATCCTCGGCCACCTGATCGACGGCACCCAGTCCGAGTACGTCCGCGTCCCCTGCGCCGATCTGTCCGTCCACCCGCTGCCGGGCACCCTCCGCAGCGAGGACGCCGTGCTGCTCGCGGACATCTTTCCGACGTCCTACGAGGTCGGCGTCCTCAACGGGCACGTGCGGCCCGGTGACACCGTGGTCGTCGTCGGCGCCGGACCCATCGGCCTCGCGGTCGTCGTCACGGCGCGCCTGTTCGCGCCCGAGCGGATCATCGCCGTCGACCTGGCTCCGGCTCGGCTGGAGGCCGCCCACCGGCTCGGCGCCGACGCGATCGCGGCCGTCGGCGAGGACCCCGGCACGCTGGTGGCCGACCTGACCGACGGGCTGGGGGCGGACGTGGTGATCGAGGCGGTCGGCGTGCCGGAGAGCTTCGAGCTGTGCACCCGGATGGTCCGCCCCGGCGGCCACGTGGCCAACATCGGCGTGCACGGCAAGCCCGCCACGCTGCACCTCGAAGACCTGTGGATCAAGAACGTGACCATCACGACCGGCCTGGTGGACACCTCCTCCACGCCCACACTGCTGCGGATGGCCGCCGCAGGCCGGCTCCCTACCGGACAGCTGGTCACCCACACCTTCCCGCTGGACCACATGGAAGAGGCGTACGACGTCTTCTCCGGGGCGGCCGACACCGGTGCGCTGAAGGTGGTGCTCGGCGGGGAACAGCACGCGGAAGTCGCCGTACGCGCGGCCTGACCGGGAGGGCCATGCCGGTCATGACCGAAGGCCAGGCTGCCCAAGGAGGAGTACGCCGCGGGTGACCCGGATCGCCACGGACGGGCGCGATACCGCGCCGACGTCCGCAAGGCGGACGCGGTGACCGCCAGTGGCTGATGACGGCTCAGGCCGTCACCGTGGCACCTGACGCCATCCTCGCCCATGCCGCGCGCGCCATGGCCCGCAGCAGGGTCAAGCGGTTGCCGGTCGTCGTACGCCTCTGCGGCACGTCCCTGGCGCCCGTGGGCGTCGAGGTGCACGACGGGGTCGTGACGTTCACCGGCTGCGTGGACGACGGGGCGTTCGTGCCGCTCGCCACTCTGCTCGCGCGGGCGGTACCGGGCGTCGTCGACGTCCACTGCACGCTGACCGGACGCCGTCGTCACCCGGATCCGGACCCGGCGGATCCGCATCACACGCCCTCCGCCTGACGCAGGACGACGGCGGCGTGCACCTGATCGCCGCCCGCCGGCCCGCCCGGGCCGCGGCTGTCGGTGTGCCGCGCGCACCTGCGGTATCTGCGTCGCCCCGGTCGAACGTCCGCTGGCGGGAGGGTTGTTGGTGATCTCGCACAGGGTTGAACCGCTTCGTCGCGGGCATCGTCAGATCCCCACCGATAGGGCCCTTTCGGCCACATCGGACGCTATCCTCTGGATTCGCGCTTCAATCGTGTGTGTCAACTCGCCTCAGCGGCGGGACGGTTATCGCAGGGAGAGGCTCATTGACCCACGCCATGCCACCGCACTGCAGTGAGGCGACCCGGTTGTCGTGCGTGGGTGTCTATGTGGACGACGCGTACCGCGATGCGGTGCTCGACGAGCTGTACGCGCACGACCAACGTGTGATCGCCCCCTCGGCCGGCTTCGACGCCCGACGGGTCCTGATCCATGCCCTACGCGCCCGGCGCATCGGTCTCGCCTGGGCGGCACTGGTGCTGATGGTGTGGCTGGTGGGGTTCTTGCTGACCGGCATGCTCGTGCCGGTCCTGCTCCCTGGCTGTGCCCTGCTCGCCGCCCGCAGCCGCAGGGGCCGGGGCGCGGTGCTGCGCTGGGCCGGCAGAACCGCGTTCGGGGCCGGGCTCTACACCGTCGCGTACGTCGCGTTCTTCGGCCCTGCGCAGACCTCGTACGGCTCGTACGGTCACGACGACTCGACCCTGCTCCCGTGGGACGCCTTGGACGGCTGGATCGCGTTGTGCTGTCTGGCGGTGACGGCTTGTTGCGTCGTGCTGCGGCAGAGGCACCTGGACCGGGTGCTGCGCGGCGACCTCGCTCCGGAGGTGTTCGCCGACCCGGCGCGCGACCCCGCGGAACATGTCACTTCCGCCCGTCTGCAGTGGATCGGGGATCGCATCCGGCGGGAGCAGCACTCGCCCCTGATCCTGTACGACATGGCCGATCCGTTCCGGGGGATGGGCACCCTGCAGGAGGCGTGGACGCTGACGGTGGAGCTGCGAGCCGCTCCGGGCGCTCGTACGGCACCGCTCGATCCTGAAGAACCCCTGGGCAACGGCTGGCTGCTGGACCACATCGAGACCCAGCTGGCGACGCTGCGCCACCCGGCGCAACCGGGTTCGTCGAAGGCCGCGCAGGCGCGCCTCGACCGGCTGCGGCAGGTGGAGATCGACGAATGCGTGTTCCTTCCCGCGGAGGGACTGCTCAGCCGGGAGCAGGTACCGCACGGCCCGGACGTCTTCGAGGAGCACCGGCGCGCAGCCGTGGAGGAGAGCGGCGAGGCGCGCCGCCACTTCCTGCGGGTCCGGGTGGGCGCCTGGCAGGAGGAAGTCGTCACGACCGTGTTCGTACGAGCGCACACACAAGGGGGGATGGTCACCCTGGAAATCGTCTCGTACGTCCTGAACCCGGTGCGGACCGACTTCCACTCCGCGGACCGGGCAGCCCGCCTCCCCGGGTCCGCTGCCCTGTGGGGCGGGATCGGCCGGGCGCTCGTCAGGACGCCGGCGGTGGCCGGTTCCGCACTGGTCGACGTGTGGCAGACGGTCGGCTGGTTCCTGTTGGTGGCTGTGAACGGAGGGGGAAGGCGGCCGGCTCAGGGACCTGCTCTCTCGATCCGGGAAGTCGGGGCCGAGAGCCACGCTTCGATGTTTCAGGAACTCGACGCCAGAAGGTATATCGGGACCATCCGGGAACGAGTCCTGAACGCTGTGCGCATTGCGCTGATGGAACGTGGCTGGGACACCTCCGAACTCGACGCGCGGGCGGTGCTTCTGCGGGGCGACGGAGTGCGCGTCGAGCGTTCCTCCGGCCCGGTACGCGGCGTGGCCGCGGGACATGGCGGCCTCGCGCCGAGGAGACCCGCATGAGCGGGACGACGGCGCCCTGGGACCCGCAGCTGCAGCGATGGCGTGTCGGCCACGGCCCGATCGCCCCGGCGAAGCCCCGGCGAACGGGCCCGGTCAGGACGACACCCTCCTTGTGGCGGCGTCCGTCCGGCTCGGGGGAAGCCGACGCCGAGGGGGCGGTGCCCTGGGACAGAGTGCGGCAGAGCTGGGCACACGAGGCCAGGGAGGCGTGGGAGGCATCCGCACCTGACGCATCCGGCCGCCGAGCGGGTGCCCTGCCGCGGCGCACGGTGGTCCGGCTGTGCGCGCTCGCCTTCTCCACGGTCCTGGCCGTGTTCGGACACTGGTGGGCGGGGTGCGTCACCCTCGTCTGGACGGCACTGGTGGTCAGGGGCGTACGAGCGGTGCGGCGCACGGCGGCCGAGGAGCGGGCGGTCGGTGTGAAGGGTGCCGCGTCGCCGGCCGTACCGTCACCGGAACCAGACCCCGTGTCTCCCGGCCGGGCCTTCGCCCAGGGAGTCGCGCAGGTCCTGGGCCTACCCGCCCTGTTCGCTCCCGGAAGCGCACGGCCTGCGCATGAGCCGCATGGACGGACCCGGCCGCCGGAGCCCTCGCGAGAGCGCAGTCGACGGTACGTCGCCGAGGAACTGCTGCGCGCCCACGCCGAACTCGGCCTGCCGCTGCCGGGGGAGCTCGGTGTACGGGGGAGAGGCAAGGACACGGGGGGCGCACCATGACGAGTCCGAGCCCCGATCCGGTGACCCCCGAGGCCGGGGACGGCGACGCGGATGTGCGGACTCCTGCCGGTGGGGCCTGGGAACTGCCGTCTGCGGCGGACATCCAGAAGTACGACACGATGCTCGGCGGAGGCGCCGCGGAACGCGCACTGTCCCTCGTGGAGAAGCGGTTCGCTCTGGAAGTCGAGGACCAGTATCAGCGTCGGCTCGACGCCGAACACCGGCGCCGCCTCGACATGATCAACGTGCGCTTCCGTATCGCTGGTGTGGTGGTGGGCGCCAGCGGATTCGGCGGATGTCTGTGGATCGCCAAGGACTTCGTGGACCGCGGTGCCACGACACAAGCAGCCGGTCTGCTCGGCGGCATGGCCGCGGCACTGAGCGCGATCTTCCTGGGAACCCGGTCCCGGACACCGCGTTGACCGCCCGGCTCGACTCGCTCGGTCGTCGGCGGGTCGGGCTGTGCTGTGCCTCGGGGACGTCGGCCACTCGTGTGCGTCCGAGGTGGTGCAGAGGACGGATGTGCCTCGCCCGGTGCGCTGGGCCCACCCTGGCGGTCACGTCCTCCTTGGGGGCGGAGCTCGCGAACGGCGGACCCGGACCGCGGTGGAGCCGCTCTATCCGTGCAGCCAGATCCGCAGTGGACCGACCGGCTCGAAGCCGTGGCGCACGGCGGCCTCCAGGCCGTCACCGTGCTCGTAGCCGACCGCCGGCAAGGTCGGGAACAGGCGGTGCACCGCCTCCAGTACGACCGGCCAGGCCGCGTCGGGGCCACCGTCCGATGCGAAGACGTTGGAGATTCCGACCACTTGGTCGCCGCGGCTCGCCACCGCTCCGGCGACCACCCGGCCGTCCGGAGACCGTCCGGCGAGCACGAAGGTGGCCGGGTCGTCGAGCAGTTCGGGCCGGAACAGGTCCGCGTTGCCTTCCCCGTCGTCCCAGGCCAGTGCCCAGGCCCGCAGCGTGTCCGGGGTGCCCGCCACGTCCCAGGCAAGGCCCGGTGCGACGGCGGGTGCACTCGCCGGCCGCTCGATCCACTGCGCCTCGAACAGGACGTGGAAGCCGGCCTCCGTCAGGTCGAGGTCGGCGAAGCAGTCCTTGACGGAGGCGCCGGGCGCCGTGGTGTCGATCCGCTTCGCCAGCGCGGCCGGGTCGACACCCGGCACGAGGGTCACCGCGTCGGGGTAGTACAGCGGCGTGCGAGCCGGGGCTGCCCAAGCCTGCGGGCCGAACTCGCTCGTCAGGCCGTGCGATCGGCTCATCGCTGCGCACCACTCGGCGTTGTTGTGCGCGGCGGCCCGTACGATGCGCGGCTTCAGCGTTGTCATGACTGGATCATGCCCTGGCCCTGGCCCGGGAGTCGAACGCGGGCCGGTCGCCTCGGCGGACTCGTCTCCGGGCGGCAGGGTCCGCAGCGACTGGCCGGACCTGCTCGTCCGGTGGCAACAGGCGCCGTCGGTCTGAAGCGGCACCGACGGCCCGTCACTCTATTATGACCCCTAACGGATGTTAGGGGCTCTAGCGGTTGTCGGCTCTGGGGGTCAGCACCCAGTGCTGGGACGAAGGGGGACGGGAACCGCCATGGGGTCCTTGAACCCTTCTCCGCGGACCAGGCCCGCGGTCTGCTGGCCGCGGCACAGATCCGGCCCGAGCTGCGCGACCGGGTACTCCGCTTCGCCGGAGGCAATCCGCCGGCCCTGTCCCTCGCCGCGGCCGCCGGATCGACCGGCTGCGGCAGCGAGGAGATCTGGGCCCCCTCGGCCGACATCCTGCGAACCCTGTGGGCGGGACTGATCGGTGAGGTGCCCACGGCCGCGCACCGCCGTGCCCTGGAGGTGGCCGCACAGTCCTACTCGACCTCCGAGGAACTCCTGACCGCGGTGCTGCCCGAGGAGGACGCCCATCTCCTCTTCTCCTGGCTGAGGGACCTGCCCTTCATGGAGTCCACCCATCGAGGACTCCACCCTCACGACACCGCACGCGAGACGCTCGCCGCCGACCTTCGCCGGCGGGCGCCCGACGCCCTCGTGACGATGCGTCAGCGCCTGGCGGACGTATACCTGCGCCTGTTGCGCGAGGCACCGAGGAGCGGGTATGGACCGTCACCGACGAACTCTTCCACCTCCTCCGGGAGGGCGAGACCCTGGCACGGCTGCGCACCTGGTCCCGTGAGGACGAGGTAGACGACCGTCCCCTGCACCCCGAGGACATCGAAGTCGTCCTGCGCATGACGGAGGAGACCGAGGGGGTCGCCTCCGCGGAACTGGTCCGCTACTGGACGCGGCGCCATCCGCACGCCTTCAGCGTCTACCGTCTCGTCAGCACCGGCCGCATCATGGCGTTCACGGCCCGGCTCGCCCTGCCGGCCCCACCCGACCCCAGGACCTGGCCACCGATCCCGTCGTCGCCGCAGGTGGGAGCACACCGACGCCACTTGACCGGTGTGCCCCGGCGAACGCATCGGCATAAGCCGCTTCTCGGTCGACCCCGCGCGCTACCAGATCCCCTCGCGCGTCATCGACCTGAGCAGCTCCCGCGCCCAGGCGGAGTCCGCCCGCGCCCGCGGCCGCGCCTACGGCTCCGCCGTCTGACGGGATGCCGGGACCTGGGCCGAACGCGTCAGGGGCACCCTCAGCGACACCGGTGCGCGACCGCGCGTCGGTGACCACACCTACGGTCTGTTCAGCGTCGACTGGCGCCAGGTCCCCGTCGAGGTCTGGCTCGGCCGCTTCATATCGGCCCCCGAGATCCCCGCCCCGCCCGGGCCGCCGGCCTTCTCTCGTACCGCGTTCGGCCAGGCCGTGCGTGAAGCGCTGACCCACTGGCGCAACGCCCGTGCCTTCGCCGCCTGTGCCCTGATGCGCGCCCGTCTCGCCGCCGACCTCAGCGATCCGTCGAGGAATTGCGCGCTCCGCTGCGCGGGGCCGTCGACGACCTCGCCCGTGACCCGCGCGCAGTGAGGGCCCGCGAGGCCCTGACGGCGGGCTACTTCTCCGGCGCGCCCACCCAGGAGGCCGCCGCCCGCCGTATCGGCCTTCCGTACGCACCTACCGTCGCCATCTGCTCCAGGGCCTGGACCAGCGTGCGAGGCCCTGTGGCAGAGGGAACTGCACGGCTCCCTCGAAACCACACGGCAGACAACGCGCACCGCCTCACCCCATAGCACCCGGTGCGGCGACTCCCCACCTGAGCAGCACGCTGGTCAGGTGCCGAGCCGGTCACCCATCGGCTTCCTCCTCCTCCGGCCCTGGTGCGTCACCGATGGCGACGCGCAGGTCGTGCATGCCCTGGAGGATGTCGATGAGGGCTTCTTCCGCCCCGCTCAGAGCACGCCGGGTGCCCTCCGTGTCGCCGCGTTCGGCGTGCAGCTGGGCGCTGAGCGCGTACACCGCTGTCATGACGGCGGCGAAGGCGGCCTCCCGGCCGGGTGGCAGCTCTTCCTCCTCGGGTTCGGAGACCTGCAGCGCGGTGCGCTGCAGCCTGTTCGTCAGGACGTTGACCGCGATGTCGGCATCCCCTCCCAGCTGCTCCCCCCAGCCGTGCAACGTCTCAAGGACGTCCTCGATCTCCTCCTCCTCGGACAGACGGGTCGCCGCGGTGATCTCGAGCTCCGTTTTCGCCAGCAGACTGCCCAGCAGGTACAGGCGGTCCTCTTCCTGCGGCCCAGCGGGTCGTTTCTGCGGGTCTGCCGCCGGCTCAGCCGCCAGAGCGGCCAGCGCGGCGTAGATCCGCTCAGCACTCACCGGGCGCTCGCTCCTGATACTCACCCCTTCAGCTTCACCCACCGCAGGCGTACCCGCTCGCCCAAGGCACCCTGTGAGCCCCGGGCCGGATCTCCAGCGGCCCCTGCCGCAGGCGCGCAGCGCCCGGCTGCTCAAGTCGCGGGCGGCGAACCCGGCCCCGACGATGGGAGAACAGAACCATCACTCCCTTGGACGGCAGCATGTCCGTGAGACGACTCCCAGGCTCTGCGAGGCGCCGGCGCTGGATCCTGCTGGGCAGTGCCCTCGGCGGTTCTCTCCTCGCCGGCGCACTCGCCGGCTGCGGCAGCGGAACCGGTAACAACGCCGGTACCTCACCCCAGCCGAGCCCTCCGAGTACGCCGAATGCCTCATCCTTCTCGGGTACGCCGCCGTCGGCGCTGGCTTCCTCGGCCTCCGCGGCTGTCAGCTCGGCCCGGGCCTCCGCATCCGCGGCGGCGTCGTCCGCGTCGGCACGCGCCTCCGAGTTCGAGGCATCGGTGGACGCCGCGACCCAGCGCAGAAGCGCGGCAGCGGAAAAGGAACTGAAGAACGTCCAGGGCCGAGGCAACGCGCTCTCCGAGGTCTCCATGACGGGCATGCCGCGAGCTCAGACCGGCGGAGTGCTCGCCGCCCTGGTCACGATCACCAACAAGACCGGTAGCGAAGCCTCCTACGCCGTGCAGATCGACTTCAAGAACGCGCACGGCAAGGTGATCGAGACACGGTACGTCGGCGCGGAACATCTCCAGCCCGGGAAGAAGGAACAGTCGATCGCCTTCAGCCACGAGCCACCGGAACCGAAGCTGACGCCGTTTCTGGCGAAGGCTCAGCGTTACTGACAGTGACTCCTTGGCCGACCTGCGCCGGGCCGGCTTCCCCGACGCAGGGGAACGCCCGCGAGCTGCGCGCGGCCGCCCTCCGCCCAGCCTTGGCCCACTTCACTGCATCTAGGATCAGCGCGGGAAGCTGGACACAAGGGGGCAAGGGTGCGCGAGGAGTTGGCGGGGCGGCTGGGACAGCTGCGTGACCTGACCGGACGGAGCCTGCGCGAGCTCGCCCGAGACATCCACGTCAGCAGTTCCTCGCTGTCGCGCTATTTCTCCGGCCAGGCCGTTCCACCCTGGCCGACGGTGGTGGCGCTGTGCAAGGCAGCCGGTCGTGACCCCAGGCCCCTGCGTGAGGTGTGGGAGCGGGCCAAGGACGGGCCCCAGACGAACACGGTTGCCCCTCCGCCCGTGCGCAATGACCTGCCCCACGACATCACCGCCTTCACCGGGCGCCGGGCGGAGTTGCACGCCCTGCTCGGCGCCGCCCGCAACTCGTCGGTGGTGGCGATCGACGGCATGGGCGGGGTGGGTAAGTCCGCGTTGGCCGTACACGCCGCGCATCTGCTGACCGCCGACTTCCCCGGTGGCCAGCTCTATCTGGACCTGCACGGGTTCACTCCGGGCCGGGAGCGGGTCGAGCCCGCAGAGGCGCTGCGTGTGCTGCTGGCCGCGCTCGGGCTGCCACCCGGCAGGATTCCCGACGGGGTCACCGAGCGCGCCGCGCTGTGGCGGTCGGAGCTGGCGACGCGGCGCGCGATCGTCCTGCTGGACAACGCCGCCGACGCCGGTCACGTGCGCGATCTGCTGCCCGGCGCAGGCCGGTGCTTCGTCGTGATCACCAGTCGTCGCCGGATGGTGGAGCTGGACGGCGTGCAGCCGATCTCACTGGACGTCCTGCCGACCGAGGAGGCGGCGGAGCTGTTCGTCGCATCCGCGGGCGGGGCCCGGCCCGGTGACGTCGGCGAGGTGCTGCGCCGCTGTGGGAACCTGCCGCTGGCCATCCGGGTGGCCGCCGCACGTCTGCGGCACCGGCCCGCGTGGACGCTGGACACCCTGGTGGAACGGATGCGCGAGGGCGAGCTGGCGGTGTCGGACGTGTTCGAGATGTCGCTACGGCAGCTCGACCCGGCCCAGCGGCGGATGTTCGGGCTGCTGGGGCTGGTGCCGGGAGAGGACATCGACGCGTACGGTGCGGCCGCCCTGGCCGGGATTCCGCTGGCCAACGCCCGTTCCCTGCTTGAGGACCTGGTCGACGTCCATCTGCTCCAGGAGCCGGCGGCGGGCCGCTACCGGATGCACGACCTGCTGCGGCAGGCCGCCCGCGCCGACGACGCCGCAGCCGACCCGGTACCGGCGATCGCCCGGCTGGGCGACTACTACCTCAGCGGCATGCTGGCCGTGAAAAAGCTGGTCGAGGTCGTCATCTCCCTGCCGGTCATCGTGTCGCAGCCACCTCCCGCGCTTCCCGACCTCGCCGACCACGACGCGGCCGTCGACTGGATGGACACGGAGTGGTCCAACCTCACCGCGACGTTCTCGCTCGCCGTTCAGCTGCGCATCGACGCGCCGGCGGTCGGGCTCGGACAGCTTGCGTTGATCTCCCACGCGCGACGCGGCGGCATGGCGCAGCTGCGCCGGGGGCTCGAAGTCAGCATGGCCGCCGCCGAGCGGCTCGGCGAGCGCCGCATGCTGGCCTCGCACCGGTACCTGCTGGGCGCTTCGCTGATGCGCGAAGGCCGGCTGGAGGAGGCGGTGCCGGAGCTCGAGGCGGCCCGCGTGCTGATGACCGCGGAGGGCGACGTCGTCGGCGAGGCCATCACCCTCGAACAGCTGGCGGAGATGCGGCTGTACGCCGACGACGCCGAAGGCGCCGTCGAACTCCTGCGCCAAGTGGCCGTACTGCTGCCCCCTGGAGAGGCCGCCGCCGGCGTGCGCGTGCGTGCCTGTCTCGGCCAGGCCCTGGTGCAGTCGGGCAAGTACGGCGAGGCCCGCGAGGTCGTCTCGCAGGTGATCGAGACCGCGCGCGGGCTGGACCGGCAAAAGGAGCGCATGTGCCTGGACGTGCTCGGACGGGCGGCACTCGGCCTCGGTGACGCCGAGACCGCCCTCGGCCTCGCCGAGCGGGCCGTCGCGCTCAACCGGGCGACCCGCCATCCGGTCTTCGAGGCGGCCAGCCTCACGGACACCGCCGTCGCCCTGCGCCATCTCGGTCGCACCGAGGAGGCGACGGCCCGGCACTCCGAGGCCATGCGGATCCTCGAACGGGCCGGTGAGCCGCACCGGATGGTGCGCAGCCTGCTGCCGTACGCGCAGGCCTGTCTGGCCACGGGCGATCCGGACACGGCGGCGCGGCACTTCCGGGCGGCGCTGGAGATCTCCACCGCGAACGGCCTCACCTATCTGGTGTCGGCGGGGCGTGCGGGTCTGGCACGGGTGTCCTGAACCTGTCCCAGGAGTGACGCGGGTGTCCCGTCCCGTCCCGGGACACCCGCGCAGCAGCCGTCCGCTGGAGTGACAGCGCAGGTCAGCCGGGTGTCGGAGGGATGTCCCGTGTCCCGGAAGGCGCGGCATGGGTGGTCCAGGACAGGCCGCCGCGTGGAGGCTGTTCGTCATGAACACAACGCCTTCCCTGCTCGCCGAACTGGACGCGCTGCCCGCCCGGTGGGAAGTGCGAGGGACGCTCGCCGCGCCCGTCGCAGCGGTCGCCCCTTTTCTGCTCACCGTCGCCGAGGGGCGGGTCGGCGATGACAACCTGCTGGTGCTGGCCAGAGCTTCGGCGGCTCGGCAGGGAGCGATGACCGCCGTGGCCGGGTCCGGCACCGGCGTCTACCACGCGGAGCTCGACGGTCCGCTGGAGCCGGTGCGGATCCAGGTGGACCGGGCCCGGTCCAGGGTGGCGGTGCAGAGCTGGTACGCCGGGGTGCACACCGTCACCGCCTGCCCGGAAGGCACCTGGGTGACGCATCGCGTCCACCGCGTCCACCCCGAGCATCCGGGGTTCGCGGCCGGGATCGCGGAAATCGGCCTGCGCGCCCGCATGGCACGCGATCTGCGCCAAGTGCTGGATGTGATCGCCGACCGGCTCGGCTGCTGACAGCCCGCTCGTCCGATCTGGGCACTCCGGTATCCCCGGCGCCCACAAGACCGCATTTCACCCTCAGTCCGTTCGACAGAAGGAGCACACCACCATGTCCACCACCCTCACCGGCCGGCGCGGCGACTTCTCCACGAAGGGGCTGCAGAGAGTGCGCGACGTGCTGGCACGGCATGTCGAGTCCGGGAGGATTCCCGGTGTCGTCGCGCTGTTCGGCCGGGGCGGTGAGACGCACGTCGAAGCGATCGGCACGATGCGCCATGACGGCGGCGCGCCGATGCGCCGGGACACGATCTTCCGCATGGCCTCGACGTCCAAGCCGGTCGCGGTCTCGGCGGCGATGGTGCTGCTCGACGAGTGCAGGCTCCGCCTCGACGACCCGGTGCAGGAGTGGCTGCCCGAACTCGCCGACCGCCAGGTGCTCAAGCGGATCGACGGCCCGCTGGACGACACCGTGCCGGCGCGGCGGCCGATCACCGTACGAGACGTGCTGACCTCCACGTTCGGGCTCGGGATGGACATGACGTCGCTGGGCACTCCGATCATGGGCGTGGTCTTCGAGCAGGGGCTCACGCCCAACCTGCCCACACCGATGCCCGAGCCGGACGAGTGGCTGCGCCGCCTGGGCGAACTTCCGCTGATGCACCAGCCCGGAGAACGCTGGCAGTACCACATCGCCAGCGACCTGCTCGGCGTGCTCGTCGCCCGGGTCACGGGCCAGTCGTACGAGTCGTTCCTGCGCGAGCGCATCTTCGACCCGCTGGGGATGAAGGACACCGGTTTCCACGTGCCCGGCGACCAGATGGACCGGCTGCCGCCGCTGTACGCCCCCGACCCGCAGACCGGGGAGTTCCTCGTGTGGGACGAGGCCGAAGGGGGACGCCACAGCGCGCCTCCCGCGTTCCAGAGCGGCGGCGGTGGACTGAACTCCACCGCGGACGACTACCACGCCTACTTCCGGATGCTCCTCAACGGCGGGATGCACGGCGGCGAACGGATCCTGTCCCGGGCCGCCGTCGAGCTGATGACCACGAACCGGCTCACGCCCGAACAGCAAGCCGCCCGACAGGAGTTGGCCACCCGCAACGTCCACATCTCCTTCGGACAAGGACAGCACGGCGGCTGGGGCTTCGGGATGGCGGTGCGCACCTACCGCGGCGACTACGCGCCCATCGGCCAGTTCGGCTGGGACGGCGGAAGCGGCGCCTCGACCTACGCCGACCCGGAGAACCAGCTCACCGGAATCCTGCTCACCCAGGTCGGGGCGTCCGTCCCGGATCCGGTGCGGCTCATGCACGACTTCTGGACCACGCTGTACCAGGCCCTCGACGCCTGACACCGGGCCCACCGGGGGGCGAGCCCCCCTCGGTGGGCTTCCCGGCCCGGTCACGCCGGCGATACGCGCCGCACCGCCGACCACAACTCTCGGCGTCCGTGGCATGCTCGTGTCCATGATCCAGGGCCCTGAAGAAGACTGGTCCTTCGCCACGGCGCGGCAGCCGGCCCGGTTCGGCGCGGGTGAGCGCCGCGGAGGTCCGGCCGGCGAGCACGCGATGACGGACAGCGGAACGCTCTGTGGCATCCCCGAGAGTCACATCACTCGCTATCGGCACCTGTTCGTGTCCCAGGACCCTCAGGCGTGCCCACGCTGCCGGCAAGGGGCCGCCGCCGCACCGCTGCAGCCGAGCGCCCAGGAACGACTGCACCACCTCGTCCGAACCGCCGTTGCCGGAAGCGCCCGTGACGACCTCCTCGCCGCACTTGAGAAGGGCGCGCGGGTGGCCCTGTGGCTGCGTGGCCCGACCGCGACACTGTCCCAGCACTACGCACAGCTCGGCACCCTCACCGAGGGCGCGGAGCACGCCGGCACGGCATTCGACGCCGCCCCCACGATAGGTTTGGCCCGCGTCCAAGACGACTCCTGGACGTACCTCGTCGTCCTGCCCGAAGACGAAGGCCGCCCACTCGTCGCACGCGGACCACGAAGCCCTGCATGAAGGCGTGGCGCCGCGGGGGCCAGCCCTACCCGGCGGCCGGGTGGCAGCTCCCTCGACCGGAACAGGGGCGGCGAGTTGACTGACACCGGCAGCAGAGCGTCGGACCGATCACAGAGGTGACAGCATGACGGGGAAGCGTACGGCGGTCGTGGCGTGCATGGCGGCACTCGTGGCCTGCGGGGTGGGGGATCTGCCCGCCGGAGCGCAGGCGACAGGCGGCGGCTATGCGGCAGGGGACCTGAGACGGGATCTGGCAGCGGTACGGGCCGCCGCCGGGGGTGACGTCAACGTGGTGGCCCGGGTGGATGAAGAGCACGGCGCCGTACTGCGGGCGCGGTACGGGACCGCGGGCGTGGGCTCGACCGCGCCCGTGCCATGGGACCCGGAGTTCCGGGTGGCAAGCACGACCAAGACGTTCACGGCGGTGGTGGTGCTCCAACTCGCCGAAGAGGGACGGCTTTCGCTGGACGACACGGTGGAACGGTGGCTGCCCGGCGTGGTCCGCGGACATGGCAACGACGGCTCGCGGATCACCGTACGCGACCTGCTCCAGCACACCAGCGGGATCTACGACTACATCACCGACCCCGGCGTACAGGACAAGCTGCTGAACCACTTCGACGACAACCGGTACGACGCCACCCCGCCGTCCCAACTCGTCGCCACAGCCATGCGACACGCCCCGCTCTTCACCCCGCCGCCCAACGGGTCCCCGAGGCGGTGGGCATACTCCAACACCAACTACCTGCTCGCGGCGATGATCGCGGAGAAGGCAGGCGGTGCGGACTGGCGGGAACTGGTCGAGCACCGGATCATCGCGCCGCTGGGGCTGCGGCACACCTACATCCCCGGCGAGAACCCGTATCTGATCGGCCCCCACGAGCGGGTCACCATCGACGGGCCCGGCGGCGCACCGGTGGACCTGACCGAGGAGAGTTTCCAGCACACCGCGGACTCCGGGGTGGTGAGCACACCGTCGGACCTCGACACGTTCTTCCGAGCCCTGGCCGGCGGCCGGCTGCTGCCCGCCAAGCAGTGGGCGCTGATGCGGCAGACGCTCCCCTACAACGACCTGCCGGTACCTCCAGCGGGCAAGCAGGGCGGATACGGACTCGGACTGCGTGTCGTCCCTCTGACCTGCGGGGGCGACTTCTACATGCACGAGGGTGATGGCTTCGGAGTGTACGGGCGGCCGGCGGTCAGCGCGGACGGCCGACGGGCGGTGACCGTGTCGGTGACGTCGACCACCGCGCTCGTCGACGAGGACCGGCTCAACAAGGCGGTGCAGACCCTGACCGACCATGCGCTGTGCGCGGACCGGCGCTGAAGGATCACCGTGCCCGTGGCATCCGCGTCGCCCCCCGCGACGACGGCCCGGACGTCCAGGGCAACCCTCCTGAAGGTGAACACGGGGGAGCGCTGAGCCCTGGGCAACCGACGGCTGTTCGGCGGGACTTCACTGCCCGTCACCTGAAGACCCGGACCCCGCCGCCCTAGTCTCCTACCGCCTGATCAGAAAGGACCTGATCAGTGGGCAACCTCCCCGCTCTCCGCACACACAGGAGGTCCACCGTGTCCTTGCTGTCCCGCATCAAGCGCTCACGCCGCGCGCTCCCCCTCGTCACCGCCCTCCCCGCCGCCCTGGTCGGGGTGTGGGTCGCCGCCCCGGCCGCGCAGGCCGCCGCGCTTCCCGCCCCCGACCACGTGGTCGTGGTGGTGTTCGAGAACCACTCCTACGAGCAGGTCATCGGCAGCACGAGCGCCCCGTACCTGAACAACACGCTGAAGGCCGGCGGCGGCAACCTCACCAACTCGTTCGCCATCACCCACCCCAGCCAGCCGAACTACCTGGACCTGTACTCAGGCAACAACCAGGGCATCACCAACGACAACTGCTACACCCCGCAGTTCAGCAGCGCCGCGAACCTCGGCTCCGAGCTCATCGCCGCCGGCAGGACCTGGGGCAGCTACAACGAGGGCCTGCCCTCCGAGGGCTCCACGGTGTGCACCAACTCCGCCACCAAGTACGCGCGGAAGCACAACCCGTGGTTCGCCTTCAACAACGTCCCGCTGAACACGGCGCACACGTTCGCGCAGTTCCCGACGGACTACACGACCCTGCCGAAGGAATCGTTCGTCGTCCCGAACCTGTGCGACGACATGCACGACTGCTCCATCACGACGGGCGACACGTGGCTGAAGAACAACCTCGGCGCCTACGCCACCTGGGCCACGACGCACAACAGCATCCTCGCCGTCACCTTCGACGAGGACGACAGCTCGCACAGCAACCACATCGCCACCGTGTTCTACGGCGCGCACGTCGCACCGGGCAGCTCCACCTCGACGCACTACAACCACTACGACACGCTGCGCACCCTTGAGGACCTGGCCGGCCTGACGACCCACGCGGGGGCCGCGGCCAGCGCCTCCGACATCACCGGTATCTGGAACTGACGACGCTGAATCGGCATCAAGGCCGCCGCCTCGCAGGAGGCGGCGGCCCTGGCCCTGCAGGTGGCCGCCGCGTCCGGCCGCAGGAACACGGAAGAGACTCCGCCGTTCACGGCAGCGGGACCTCTCGACGAGGTGTGGCGGGATGCCCAACTGGCCGTCGGGACAACAGCGCCGGAGCCGACACGTATGCGTCGCGGACGCGCCAGTGACCCCGGCGATTTCCTTCGTCGCTCGCCGTCAGTGCGCCGAGCGGAGACGGTCCAACTCCTCCTCGATTGCCTTGCGCAGCGGGTCATGCTGCGGACCGAGCGCGAACTGATCGTCCGTCCATCTGTCACGGGGATACAGCCACACCGGCTTGCTGACCAAGTCGGTTGGCTCCCACCCAAAGCGCGGCCATACGTGTGCATGCAGGAACCCATCGGTGTTGCCCAGGATCTCCAGATTGACCCTTCGGAAGGCTGCGTCCATGCGACGGGATACTCGCTCGACTGCTTCTCCGAGAGTGTCCATGTCGGACAGAAACGACAGCCGCCTGGCCTTGGGCAGTTCCGACAGTCTCTCCACCTTGGGGTCGTCCACCAGGAGCACCGAGTAGCCCGGCAGGAACTGCACATCGCCGATCACCGCGAATCCTGCGTCCAAGCGCCGCAGCACGGCCGGGTTTTCACCTCGCAGAGCACTCCCGATCCGGTCCATCCGCCAGTCATCGACCATGACCAGAACCTATCTGATGGCGCCCGCCCGACCCTCGGTCAGCGTCTCGGAGCACCGCGCTCGACCGGTACTTCGTAGTTCGGAAGACGTGCCCTGGCCGACCGCAGCCGTTCATGCGCTGGCAGCGTCTCTGTACCCCGTGTACGCCTGGTCCCAAGCGGTTGCGTCCGCTGTGAGGCGGCCCCTGGCCATCCATTCCAGCTGCCAGACCGCTTCGTTCAGCCGGCGGACGGCTGCGGCTGTCGCTGGATCGGCCAGCAGCCGGAGGGGCTCGGTCATGGCAGTGCGTCGCGCCTCCGCCCGCGCTGCCTGATCCAGCGCGTCTGCCGTGGGTTCCCGTGGTGTCGGATGCTGCGCCAGGCCTTGCTGGGCCGCGAGCCGCTGGTAGGCGATCACGCATTCCTTGATGGCCTGGCCGTAGTCGCTGTAAGCCTGCAGGAGCAGCCCGTCCCACCGGGCTCCCTGCTCTCTCCGCCAGCGTGCGCGATCGTTCAACATCGTGACCAGGTACGACAAGGCCGCGCCCAGCGTGACGCCGATCAGAGCCGATAGCTGACTGCCCACAGTTCCCCCCGACCAGCGCCTTCTTCCCCATACGGCCCGTGGAGCGATCGTGGCGTCAACGCCGGGCGTGGCGGATCCTCAACCGTCCGAATCCCATGCTCCCAGAGATCCGAATCCTCGGCCCGCCGGAGCGGGAACGCCGCGGGGCCCTGTAGCGCAGGTCCTTCCACTCGGTGTGCAAACCCTTGGCGTCAACGACCGCGTCGCGTGGCACCGTGATCCTGGCCCCGCCGGTTCCGAGCTCCAGCTCTATGTCGACGACCGGATACTCGATGACCGCCCGGGACAGATCCAGGCGCACTCGTCCGTAGGCGGACCGGACCTTGAGGATCCGGGGCACGTGCCAGGCGCCGCGTCGGCGGATCCGCCCGCTGGCGGCGGCGATCGTCGACGTGGTGCCCGGGTGCTCCTGGGGGAGCGAGGTCAGAGCCGACGCGAGCTGGCTGGACGTCCTGGCGGCGAGCGCCAGGTCGAGACGTTCGTCCATCTCCTCGTGCG
This sequence comes from Streptomyces durhamensis, assembly GCF_000725475.1. NCBI lineage: Bacteria > Bacillati > Actinomycetota > Actinomycetes > Kitasatosporales > Streptomycetaceae > Streptomyces > Streptomyces durhamensis. The sequence goes on along the minus strand of NZ_JNXR01000010.1, from coordinate 6,555 downwards.
AGATGCGCTCATCGGCGTATGCCTTGTGCAGGCGCTCCACGGCCGCCTCGCGGTCGTCCTCGTTGACCAGCGGTAACGGATCTTCCTGCGGTGAGGTCACCGTCTCACTTCAGTGCCGCGCCCACGGGGTGGCTCGTCTGCGCGTCGGCAGCCGGCACCGGGAGCAACAGGGCGTAGTAGCGAACTGCCGTGAACACACTCGGCTCGGGCAGGTTCAGCGTCGTCATCGCGGCCGAGGCGGCTTCGTGGCGCTCCCCGTTGACCCGGATCTCGACCTTCATCGCGCCGGGTCGCCCGCCGTAGAAGACCTTGACCCCGCTGAAGTACGGCGACTCCAGATCCGCGGTGAAGGTGTCCGCGATGCGGTGGAGCACGTTCGCGTCGAGCAGAGCCGACTGCAAGCGATGGTTCTCGGCGGTGTCGAGCCCGAAGCCGACCGTGCCGGAGGTGATCGAGTGCCAGCCGGCAACGCCGCGCTCGTGAGCGGGTCCGGCGTGGTCCGCGAAGCGCCCGCGCAGGTCGAGGAGTTCAAGCATGCACGCGCCCGCCGTCTGCACCCACGCGTCGGCCGCCTTGCGGGGATCGCCGGACATCGTCACGACACAGTCCATGAAGCACGGCACGTCCGGCTGGATACTCACGTCCGGCAGCGCGACGAGGTCGTAATGGCGGGCGCCCCCGTGGCGGCGCGGAGCCACGCCCACCGCCCATCCCTGCGGGCTGCTCAGCGAATTACCCTTGAGCCCGGCACCCCGCGTCACACCGGGTGCGTACTCCTCAAGGCTCGCTTTCACGAGGGCGAGGAACGCGAGGTCGGGCAGCCGCTCCTCGGCCGACCGGGCCTCGCGCGCACGCCGTCGTATCCAAGGCATGCGGTGGATCTTACAGAGCCCGCAACGACAGGAGAGGGTTGATGTGGGAGTGACCAGCGGCGGCGGCCGTGCAACGCCGGGGCGGCTGCCTGGCTATGTCTTCCGGCCCTACCGTGGCCACACCGATCACGGCGCGATGGCCGCGGTGCGGCTCGGGTGTGCGGAGCGGGATCGAGTCGACCCCGGATCGGTCGTGGAGGGGCTTCCGACAGCGACGGAGATCGCGGAATCGTGCGCCGCGCTGGACGATCCGTCCGAGAACCAGGTGTTGGTGGAGCACAACGGTGGCGTCGTGGGCTACTCGACGATCAGGTGGTGGCAGGAGAGGGACGGAACATGGTTGTACCTGCACCGTGGCCATCTGCTGCCGGGACACCGCGGCAGGGGCGTCGGCTCGGCCATGCTCACCTGGGCCGAAAACCGCATCCGCCGGCTCGTGCAGCAGCAGGGAACGGCACGGACAGCCGTGCTCGGCGCGAATGCCATGGCCTGTGAAGAGGACGCGACGGCGTTGCTGCTCGAAAGCGGCTACCGGCGTGTCTTCAGCCTGGTGGAGCTGCAACTGCCCGATCTCCGGCGGCTACCCGAGGGCGGGCAGGTGCCAGAACGCGTCCGCATCGGGGCCGTCGGGCCGAGCGGCTACCGCGCGGCCTGGCAGACGGTCGTAGATTCATATGCGGATGCCGCCTTCACGCCGGAGTGGACGTTCGAGAGATTCGTTGCCACGGCCGACCCGACCTGTTGGCGGGCGGCCTGGGACGGTGAACACATGGCCGGCGTCGCCTTGTGCTCCATCCGTCGCCAGGACCGCACCGTGGGCGAAGTCGAAGAACTCAGCGTGCGGTCGGAATCGAGGCGGCTGGGACTTGGGCGGGCCCTGCTCCTGGACGGGCTGCGATGCCTCCGCGAGCACAGTGCGGTGACCGCCCGCCTGTACACCGGAACGGCGAATCCGCACCGGTCCTACGATCTGTACGAGAGCGTGGGCTTCCGGCGCAAGAGCGAGTATGTGCGCTACCGCAAGCCGATCGACGCCTGATCGGACGACCGCTTCCAGGCCGTCTCCCCTGCAGCCGTGGCGTGCGGGCGCAGGCGCCCCGATGAGGGCACCGATATCGCCCGCCTCCCACGCCCGCTTGAGGTCGCTGACGACGGCGGCGTTCCGGGCTGCCGGCATGGTGACCCTGTGTGGCGCGGGCCGGGCGCTGTTGCGGTCGGATGAGCCTTCAGGGTCTGTTCGTTCTACGCTGTTGCGGCGGCGGTCCTCGTCGCTGCGCCGCCCGCTTCACCCCCGGCCCCGACAGGTCTTGGGGCGGGTCGGGGCGGGGGCCGTGTATGCCACCCCAGGGCGCGGCGACGGGGAGGACCAGGTGCTTATCGCCTGCCTTCGGCCAGTACGGCTGCAAGGAGTCCGGGGAAGCGGGCGTCGACATCGGCGCGGCGCAGAGCCATCAGACGAGCCTTTCCAGCCGCAGATGCCGGCCGCACGCAAAGCCGAGGGCCTGGCCGGTGTTGTCTTGGTGGCGCCTGTGCCGCCCACGCCGGTCGGGGTGACCGAGCAGGTGCGGGAGACGGTCTCCCACGCCTACGACGACGAGGAGGCGGTCCTGCAGAGCATCGACCTGATGCTGACCCACGGCGGACTGCCCCCCGAGCTGCGCCGGCAGGTGGTCGAGGACGGTCTGCGCGCCGGCGACCAGGCCCCGTCTCGCGTGGCCGGGCCAGGGCCTGCTCCAGGACGTGTCAGCCGGTGTCGGGGACATCGGGGTGCCGGTGCTCGTTCTCGCGGGCGGCCACGGCAAGGTCGACCCGCCGACCGTGGTCACCGATCACCTGCTGCCCCTGATCCCGACCGCTTCGCTGACCGTCCTGGAGGGCACCGGCCGCCTCTCGCCCCTTGAGGTGCCCGACCAAGTCGCCGGGCACGTCGGTGCGTTCGTCGCCCCGCGGGCACAGCCCGACTGCCCTCGCCCGGCAGCCGGACCGGCTGTGTCCCGGTCCAGAAAAGCGTTCGACAACCCGTTTGTGACGACCCAGACTGATGGCCCCGCAGCAGCGAACAGAAGAACGGTGTGACTCTGGCATACAACCTGGACACCCTGCCCTTCCCCGAGAACCGTGTACCCCGCGCCAGGCCGCTGACGAACTGGGACGACGTCGACCCGTCCCGACACCCCTTCACCTGGGACGAGGACGAAGAAGCTCACCTCCGCGCGCTGGTCCGCGAGTGGGTACCACCCGTGCTCTCCGGCAGGGAAGGCCGGTGGCAGGGCGAACGCTGGTGTGAACGCCAGGTGGACGCACTCATCCGAGAGCGCTACGGGAGCTGGGCCCAGGGATGGAACTGGTGCTACCGGTACGGCGGGGTCATCGGCAGCTGGGTCACCGCGGTGACCTCGGTGACCACGCCCGACGAGACCGCGGCCCGCGTCGTCACCGCGCTGCTCGAGTGGCGGGCCTGGCTGGAAAGGCTGGCGCAGCGCTTCGCGGAACTGGCGCCGCCACCGGATGCCTCCCCCGGGGATCGCAGCTGGCATCTGGAGCGGGCCTGCGTCCGGCTTGTCACACTGGCGCTGGACTCAGGCGCGGAAGGCGGTTGGCACGGGCAGGCGGCGTTGGTCCTGCGCTGGTTCCTCACCACCACCGGCATGGACCAGGCCGAAGCAGGTCAGGCGGTGGAGGCCGCGATCGGCGGCCGGTTCGAGAGCTGGGTGACTCCCGCGCACACGCTGATCGAATCGGTCGGTGAGGACCTCGCCGTCGGCCTCACCGGCCGTGCCCCCTACCGGGACCACCGCGAGTGGAGCGCCGTGGAGGAGTTCCATGACCGCCACTGACAGCCTCGAGACCTGGCTGCGCGTGCGCCGCGAGACCGACTGGGGCCATGCCCCCGCCCTGCGGCGGGAACGGCCCGCGCGGGACGGGTTCCGGGCTTGGTGCGCAGGGCCCGTCCACCGCCGCGACGCGATCCGTGCCCAACGCCTGCTCTCCGCCTACGACCTGGCCCGCGCCGATGCCGCACACCGCGCCCCGCTGGACTTCGCGCTGCTGGCCCGCTGGCAGTGTGAAGTCCTTGGCGCAGCAAGGGCGTTGTTCCGTAGGGGCGACGCCTACGCGAAGAACGGCAGCGAGCGATACGGCCTGACCGCCCGCACCCAGGCCGACTTCACCGCCTGCCTGCGGGAGGCCACCGACCCGGAGACGCCGCTCGCGGCCCGCGCGGCCCGTGTCTACCTCGACGTGGCGTTCTTCCACCCCTTCACCGACGGCAACGCCCGTGCGGCCCTGCTGTGCCTGGTGCACGTCCTGGCCCGTGAGGACATCGTCCTTCCAGAGGTGGGCCCGCTCCAGACCACCCGCTATGCGGACGACCCCGCAGGGGCCGCCGATCTGGCCACTCTGATCGGCGTACTCAACCGCAGACGACACTGAAGCCCTCAGCGAAGGCCGGCGGTGCTCGCTCGCCACACCGGTCGACGCACCACCCCTCAGACACCGGTGCGGTTGATCCACCGGCCGGCGAGACGGGCGACCCAGCGCCCGGCCTCGTCCGGTGTGCCGGGCGGTGCGCCGACGACGACCAGCTCCGTGACACCGGCTCGTGCCAGCTCGGGCAGCAGGGCGGGGGTACCGTCGGTCAGGGCGACCGCCACGGTCAGTTCGTCCAGGCGACGGTGCCGCTCGGCGCAGTGCCCGGCCAGCACGCGGACACGCTCCAGGGCCCGGGCCGCGGAGAGGTTGAAGCCGTACCACCCGTCGGCGGTCGTCGCGGCCCGGCGCAGAGCCGCGTCACCGTTACCGCCCATCACGACGGGGATCCGCCGGTCCCGCACCGGTTTCGGGTTGACCCGGACCTCATGGAAACGGGTGAAGTCACCCTCGAACGTGGCCACGTCCTCCTGCCACACCGTGCGCATCGCGGCGAGGTACTCCTCCGTACGCCGGCCACGCCCCGCGAACGGGACGCCGAGCGCGGCGAACTCGTCGGCCGACCAGCCGATGCCGACCCCGAGGGTGAGCCGCCCGGCCGACAGCACATCCAGCGTCGCCGCCTGCTTGGCCACCACGACAGGATGGTGCTCGGGCAGCAGCAGCACACCTGTGGCGAGACCGATCGTCTCGGTCACCGCCGCCGCGAAGCTCAACGCCAGCAGAGGATCGAGCCAGTCGGCGTCGGGCGGAACGGCGATGCGGCCGTCCTCGGAGTAGGGGTACCGCGAGACCGGTGAGTCGACCAGCACAACGTGCTCACCCGCCCAGAGCCGGGCGAATCCGTGCGCCTCGGCGGCCTGCGCGACCGCCCGGACCACCTCCGGGCGGGCCCCGTACCCGATGCCCAGGGCATGCAGCCCCACCTGCATACGCCGCCTCCCCACACCCCAGCCGCCCACGCGATCGGACGGCTGTGAGGTGATCGCACGCTGGTCCCGTCACGCCTTCGTCGGCCCTGCAGGCACACGGCCGGCGGGCTGATGAAGGTGGACCGACCGTAGCAGCGGCTTCCGCACGCGCCCGTGCGACGTGCCGGGCCGGTGGAGTGCCCACGGCGTCGTGCGACCCGACGGGACGCATGCACGGGCCGCGCCGCCACGGATCGGGCCCGTCGGACCGTGCGCAGAACAGGCGCGTCGCGAGGTAGCTCTCGCGGGGGAGGCGGATCCTCCCTGGAGATGAGGCACCTCGTCGCGGCTCGGACCATGATCGAGCCATGTCGATCACGCGTTCACCGGACGGCACGGTGCGTTCTGTCCCGCGCCGGGCAGCCCGCCTTCATCTGAGCAAAGGGCCTGGATACGCCGCTGCGGCATGGGGGTTCTTGTTCGCGGTACCCAGTTTCGTCTGGGCGACGGGCAGCACCTTCGGCGCGCGGTCGACGGTGTCGCCGTCGTTGGTGAAGCTCGCTCACGACGGAGCGCCGTGGTTCCTGGCCGTCCTGGTGACAACCGGCTTCCTGAAGCTCTTCGGTGCACTGGTCGGTGTCGGCCTGACACGACCGCTGGGCTCGCGGATCGGCCGCCTGACCGTGTTCTGCGGTGGCGGCGCGGCCACCCTGCTCACTTGGCACGGGGGTCTCTTCGTCGTGCACGGTGTGCTGGTCGGTGCCGGGGCCGTCTCTGTCGAGCCGGATCTGGCTGCGCTCACCGGCTGGTATCTCTACCTGTGGGGGCCGTGGTTCATCGTCGGTGGTCTGGCCTTCGCCTGGGCCACCGCGCTGTATGTCCGCCGGCGTGATGACTCGCGCACGCTGCGGCTCCACGGCGTTGTGGGCGCACTCGGTGCCCTGGTCCTGTCCGTGGCCTCGACCGCCACCGGGATCGGTTGAGAGCACTCACATGACAGCTGGTCGCGGCGGAGATGCTCACGCGGCGGTTCATATATAGAGGTGTACCTCGCACTTGGCACCCGTCCGAAGTAACTTGCCCGGTCGGCCGGATCCGGCGTGCGCGGGAAGTCCGGGAAGCGTCAGTCGCGGCCGTGGATCGTGTCGGACGAACTGTGGTCGCTCATTGACCCGTTGCTGCCCGAGCCGGGGCCGAAGCTGGTCGCGGGCCAGCCGCGAGTGCCGGACCGGCAGGCGCTGTGCCCTGTTCGTGCTGCACACCGGGATCCAGTGGGAGTACCTGCCCCAGGAACTGGGCTTCGGCTCCGGGATGACCTGCTGGCGGCGCCTGGCCGAGTGGAA
>NZ_JNXR01000009.1:0-227591 GCF_000725475.1 Streptomyces durhamensis | reverse complement strand
CCTCGGTGCTTTCCAGGTTCTCGCTCTCGCGTTTCCCTTTCCGGCGGTTCCGACTCTATCAGATCCTTTCGGCGTCTGACCCCCAGTCAGCGGGGTTTGTCTTCCCGGCCGCTGGGCCGTTCCGACGAGTGAGACTTTAGCGGATTCCTTGCTCCCGAGCTAATCGGGGGCTGCGTCCTTTCGAACGCGGATTCCTCATTTCGCAAATACGCGCGCCAAAGCATTCGGCGCCGTAGGCGTCGATGAGTGACAGGTACTTGCGGAATGGCTGTCCGGGGACCGACCAAGATCGGCGCTCACGTCGGACAACTCGGAGAACACTACGCATCGGCATGGGGCGTGTCAACTCTTGCCCTCGGAGCACTCCCAGGGCGTACGCTGGCCGACATGACCACGCGTACGTGTACCCAGCTTTGGTGGGCCGCCTGACGGCGGCCGTACTCACGTATGCATCCAACGGCCGCCGCTTCGGCGGCCGTTCTCGTATCCCCCTCCGGGACTCCGGGGGCCGGCCGCAGGAGCGGCGGTCTCGATCAGGAGGTGGAGTGGAGATGACGCGGGTCTTCAGTGGGATCCAGCCGACCGGGCATCTGACTCTGGGCAACTACCTGGGTGCCATGCGGCGCTGGGCGGAGACCGACCAGCACCGGGCCGACTCGGTGTTCTGCGTCGTGGATCTGCACGCGCTGACCGTGGACCAGGATCCGGCGCGATTGCGCAGGCTCAGTCGGCAGACGGCGACGCTGATGCTGGCCGCCGGGCTGGATCCCGAGGTGTGCACCGTGTTCCTGCAGAGCCATGTCGACGAGCACGCGAGGCTGTCGTATCTGCTGGAGTGCGTGGCGTCCGACGGTGAGATGCGACGGATGATCCAGTACAAGGAGAAGGTCGCGCGGCAGCGGGAGCGCGGTGCGAGCGTGCGGCTGTCGCTGCTGACGTATCCGGTGCTGATGGCGGCGGACATCCTGGCGTACGGCGCGGACGAGGTGCCGGTCGGGGAGGACCAGGTGCAGCACGTCGAGCTGACGCGGGATCTGGCGGTGCGGTTCAACCAGCGCTACGGGCACACGTTCGTGGTGCCCAAGGCGACCCGTCCGGGGGTCGCGGCGCGCGTGATGAACCTGCAGGACCCGACGTCGAAGATGGGGAAGTCGGACGAGTCGGGTCTGGGCGTCGTCTATCTGCTCGACGAGCCGGACGTGGTGCGCAAGAAGGTCCTGCGGGCCGTGACCGACAGCGGTCGGGACGTGGCGTACGACCGGGAGGGGCGGCCGGGGGTCGCGAATCTGCTGGAGATTCTCGCTGCGTGCACGGGTGGGAACCCTGAGTCACTGGCGGCCGTTTACCAGTCGTACGGCGCCTTGAAGAAGGACACCGCGGAGGCCGTGGTGGAGGTCCTCAGGCCCGTGCAGGCCAGGCACAGGGAGCTGTGCGCGGATCCCGCCTATGTGGAGGGGGTGCTGCGGGATGGTGCGGGAAAGGCGAGGGCGATGGCCCGGCCGACCGTCGATGCGGCTTACCGGGCGATCGGGCTGTTGCCGCCGGCGTTCGAGACGGGGTTGAGCGGGGCGGGCCGCTAGGGCGGTCAGGGCCTGTCCGTGCGGGCTCGTGCGGGGGCGGGCGGCTGGTGGTGAGCCGACGCCCCCGGTGCCGGGTCAGTCCTTCTTGCCTGAGGCGAGTTCGCGGCTGCGGTCGCGGGCGGCTTCGAGGGCGGCGATGAGGGCGGCTCGCACGCCGTGGTTCTCCAGCTCGCGGATGGCGTTGATCGTCGTTCCGGCCGGGGAGGTGACGTTCTCACGGAGCTTGACGGGGTGTTCGCCGCTGTCGCGGAGCATCACGGCGGCGCCGATGGCGGACTGGACGATGAGGTCGTGGGCCTTGTCGCGGGGCAGGCCGAGCAGGATGCCGGCGTCGGTCATGGCCTCGACCAGATAGAAGAAGTACGCGGGGCCTGAGCCGGACAGGGCGGTGCAGGCGTCCTGCTGGCTCTCGGGGACGCGGAGGGTCTTGCCGACGCCTCCGAAGATCTCCTCGGCGTGGGCGAGGTGCTGCTCGGTGGCGTGGCTGCCGGCGGAGATGACCGACATGGCCTCGTCGACGAGAGCCGGCGTGTTGGTCATGACGCGGACGACCGGGGTGCCCGTGGCCAGGCGCTCCTCGAAGAAGGAGGTGGGGATACCGGCGGCACCGCTGATGACCAGCCGGTCTGCGGGCAGGTGCGGGGCCAGTTCGTCCAGCAGGGTGCCCATGTCCTGGGGCTTGACCGTGAGGATGAGGGTGTCGGCGGTCTTGGCGGCCTCGGTGTTGGCGACCGGGGTGACTCCGTAGCGGGCGCGGAGTTCTTCGGCGCGTTCGGGGCGGCGGGCGGTGACCAGGAGGTCGGCGGGGGCCCAGCCGGCCCGGATCATTCCGCTGAGCAGGGCTTCGCCGATCTTGCCGGTGCCGAGGACTGCGACTTTCTGGCTCATGGGGTTCAGTCTGGCACCGGGGTTGAGCCGTGCGGGCTGTTTGTCCGGCAGGTGGAACGTCGGTTCGCGGGTGGGTGCCGCCGCCCCGCCGCCCCGGCGGCACGACGGCCGGCGGCTACGCGGTACGCCGACGGAGTGTGGCCGCCCCGAGGGCCAGCACCAGTACGGCGCAGCCGGCCACGATCAGCACGTCCCTTACGAAGGTCGCCGTCATGTCCGTGTGGTGCAGGACCTGGTTCATGCCGTCGACGGCGTACGACATCGGGAGGACGTCGGAGACGGCTGTGAGCACGGGGTGCATGTCGGACCGGGGAGTGAACAGGCCGCAGAGGAGGAGCTGGGGAAAGATCACCGCGGGCATGAACTGGACCGCCTGGAACTCCGAGGCCGCGAAGGCCGAGACGAAGAGGCCGAGAGCCGTGCCGAGCAGGGCGTCGAGCAGGGCGACGAGGAGGAGGAGCCAGGGTGAGCCGGTGACGTCGAGGCCGAGGAGCCACACGGCGAGTCCGGTGGCGAGTGCGGACTGGACGATGGCGAGGGCGCCGAAGGCGAGGGCGTATCCGGCGATGAGGTCGGCCTTGCCGAGGGGCATGGCGAGAAGGCGTTCGAGGGTGCCGGAGGTGCGTTCGCGCAGGGTGGCGATGGAGGTGACGAGGAACATCGTGATCAGCGGGAAGATGCCGAGCAGGGAGGCGCCGATGTTGTCGAAGGTGCGGGGGCTGGCGTCGAAGACGTAGCGCAGCAGGATCAGCATCAGGCACGGGATGAGGATCATCAGCGCGATGGTGCGGGGGTCGTGCCGGAGCTGGCGCAGGACCCGGGCGGCGGTGGCGGCGGTGCGTGAGGTGTTGAGCGCGCTGGTGGGGGCTGCGGGGGTGGTCGTGCTCATCGGGTCGTCTCCTGGGCGCGGGTCGTCTGCTGGGTGCGGTGTGCGGCGGCGGCTTCGTCGACGAGGCGGAGGAACGCGGCCTCGACGGTGTCGGTGCCGGTGCGGGTCCGCAGGGCGTCGGGGGTGTCGTCGGCGAGGATCTCGCCCTCGCGCATGAGGAGGAGGCGGTGGCAGCGCTCGGCCTCGTCCATGACGTGGGAGGAGACGAGGAGGGTGGCGCCGCGGGTGGCGGCGATGTCGTGGAAAAGGGTCCACAGGTCGCGGCGCAGTACGGGGTCGAGGCCGACGGTGGGTTCGTCCAGGACGAGGAGTTCGGGGGTGCCGAGCAGGGCCACGGCCAGGGAGACCCGGCCGCGCTGGCCGCCGGAGAGGTTGCCGGCGAGGGCGTCGGCGTGGCTGGTGAGGTCGACGTCGGCGAGGACGCGGTCGGCTTCGTTGCGGCGGTCGGCGGCCGGGCGGCCGGGGGCGAGGATCGCGGCGAAGTATTCGAGGTTCTGGCGGACGGTCAGGTCGTCGTAGACGGAGGGGGCCTGGGTGACGTAGCCGATGCGGCTGCGCAGGGTGGGGTGGCCGGCCGGGTGGCCGAGGACGTTCAGGGTGCCGGTGACCTTGGCCTGGGTGCCGACGATGGAGCGCATGAGGGTGGATTTGCCGCAGCCGGAGGGGCCGAGGAGGCCGGTGATCTGGCCGCGGGGGACGGTGAAGCGGAGGTGGTGCAGGACGGTGCGGGGGCCGCGGGCGACGGTGAGGCCGTCGGCTTGGACGGCATAATTCATCATGCGGTGAATAATTGGCCCGGCAGGCCCGGACGTCAAGGGCCCGGACACGAAGGGGGGCGGGGAGTGAGGGTGTGGGCATGGGAAAGCGGCGGCCTGATGCCGTCCGCATCCGGCCGCCGCTGTGCTGTTCGCGCGAAGCCGTGGCTCAGGGCTTGGTGGCGACGAGGAGGAACACGTCGTAGGTCTCCTCGACGACGCCGTCCGGAAAGACCTTCAGCAGGTGGGCGCGCTCCTCTTCGAGGAAGGCGGTCCTGCGCTCGGCGGGCGTGAGGAGGAACGCCGAGTGGCTGCCGATGTTCGCGAGATGGGTGTCGATCGTGACCCGGCGGCTCCAGCGGACCTCCCGGCGGTCGAAGCGGAGACGGCCGCTCGGGTCGGCCAGTTCGGTGCGGCTGCCGTCCCGTTGCTGGGCGACGACGTCCACGCCGAAGAAGTCTCCGATCCGGACGGCGGCCTCGGCGATCCACTCGACGTCCAGGGCGTCGCCGTTCCACCACAGCGCCAGCGCCCCACCGGGCCGCAGCACCCGCAGCGCTTCCGGCACCGAGCGGGCGGTGTCGGTCCAGTGCCAGGACTGGGCGTAGGTGACGAAGTCGGCGTGCGCGTCCGCGACGGGGAGGGCGTTGCCGTTGCCTCGGACGAGCGGGAGACGGGGCAGCCCGCGGCGGAACTCGGCGGCCATGCCCGCGCCGGGTTCGACGGCGAGTACGTCGGCACCGCGGTCGTGCAGCAGCGCGGTCGCGATGCCGGTACCGGCGCCGACGTCCACGACCCTGGCACCGGACAGGGACCGGCCGGCCAGTTCCTCGACGGCGTCGAAGAGGGCGGGCGGGTAGGAGGGGCGGTTCGCCGCGTACTGGGCGGCGGCGGAGTTGAAGGACTGGGCGCGGTCCGTGGGCGAGGGCATGGGTGGTGGTGTCGTGGCCATACGGACAAGAACACCACTCGGGCGGGCGGTCTGCCGGGTGTGCGCGAACACCGGCTGCCCTGGCGGCCGCCGGAGTGCCGGCGGCGCGGCTGCGGCGGGTGGGCGGTGCGGATAACGTGACGGAAGTCGCCCGTGGTGCGGGCGTGTTGGAGAAGGAGGACGGCGTGGGCGGGGACATCGTGGTGCGGCCGGTGGGGTGGGTCGTCGGCGGGCGGGGAGAGGTGCGGGACGACGAGTGGGGCGGGGTGCGTGCCGTGATCAGGGTCGACGGTGAACGGTTCACCGCGGAGGCCCTGGCCGGGCTGGAGGACTTCTCGCATCTGGAGGTCGTCTACCACTTCGACCGGGTGCCCGAGGAGAGGATCGAGACCGGGGCCCGGCATCCACGGGGCAACGCCGACTGGCCGAAGGCCGGCATCTTCGCGCAGCGCGGCAAGAACCGGCCCAACCGGATCGGGGTCTCACGCTGCCGGGTGCTGCGGGTCGACGGACTGGACGTGCACGTCGAGGGGCTCGACGCGGTGGACGCCACCCCGGTGCTGGACATCAAGCCGTACATGGCGGAGTTCGGGCCGCAGGGCGCGACCCGCCAGCCGCAGTGGGCCACGGAGATCATGAGCCGGTACTACTGACCGGGCCGGACCGCGCCGGGTCGCTCCGGGCCGGGCCCGGTGGGGGCGGCGGGAGCCGTTACCGGCGGCGCTTCTTCTTCGACGGGTTGCCGGTCCGCCGGGAGGTGCGGCGCTCGTACTCCTCACGGGCCTTCTCGTATTCCTCGCGGTGCAGCTTCTCTCCGGGGGCCTCGGTGAGGCAGCGGAAGAAGTAGGCGAGGAGGGAGCCGACGAAGCCGATGGCGAGCAGGCCGCGCAGGGAGGCCTGGCGCTGCGGGTCGTGCCGCCGGGCGAAGCCCTCCCAGGTGTTGCGGAAGGCGAGCGCGCTGCAGATCGCGAACATGGCGATGATCAGCACGGTCACGAAGGAGCCGGTGTCGGCGATCCGGATGCCCTCGTAGGCGAAGCGCAGGACCAGACAGGAGACGACGGCGGCGGCGAGCGAGCCGATGGCGGCGCCGGCGCGGCGGGCCGGGTAGCCGTTGTCGTGGTTCACCCAGGTGGTGCCGAAGAAGCGGAGGGGCTCGGGGCGCGGGCCGCCGCTCTGGGCCGCTGCGCCCGGGGAGCCCGCCGGGGTGTCCGGGGTGCCGGTTTCGTCGCTCACGGGAACGATTATGGCGCCGGGCCGGGGCGGGCTCCCGGTGGGGTCAGCCGCAGCGCGGGGCGATGTAGCCGTCGCTGCCGGTCTGGACGTAGGCGTCGGACACGTACTCGCCGTTGTTGATGTTGTCCCAGACGTTCGTGGTGCCGTACGGGCCGCTCACCGTCGTTCCCGGCGTCTGGCAGAAGACCGGGACCTTCGCCCCGACGGCCAGGACGCGGACGAGGTTGTAGCTGGTGCCGGGGCCGCTGCGGACGTTCAGGCGGACGCCCGGGGCGACGGAGTAGTAGTGCAGTGCTGTGGCGCTGGCCTCTTCGGCACGTTCCACGGACATGAAAGCCCCCCGTTCGACCCCATGACTGTCATGGGGTCGCGTCGATTCCCAGGAAACGAGCCGCGAAACACCGGTGCGCGACTCGCGCGCGAAGGCTAGCAAGCCGCCTCTGTCCCGCACGAGTCATCGACTAGGCTCCGTGCGTCGCGCGCGCGGTCGAACAGCACGGGGGTGGTCGCATGACGCCACGCAGGAACACAGGAGCGGGCGCGGAAGCGGAACTTCCCGAGTACGCCGGTCACTACCGCCTGGAGTCACGCCTGGGGTCGGGTGGCATGGGTGTCGTCCACCTGGCCCGGAGCACCTCGGGCATGAAGCTCGCGGTGAAGGTCGTACATGCGGAGTTCGCCAGGGATCCGGAGTTCAGAGGCCGTTTCCGGCAGGAGGTGGCCGCCGCTCGCAAGGTGAGCGGGGCCTTCACCGCTCCCGTGGTCGACGCCGATCCGGATGCCGACCGGCCCTGGATGGCCACGCTGTTCATTCCGGGCCCGACCCTTTCCGGCGAGGTGAAGCGGAACGGGCCGATGGATTCGGGTCAGGTGCGCCGGCTGATGGCGGGGCTGGCCGAGGCGCTGCGCGACATCCACCGGGTCGGGGTGGTGCACCGGGATCTGAAGCCGAGCAACGTCCTGCTCGCCGAGGACGGGCCGAAGGTCATCGACTTCGGCATCTCCCGGCCGAAGGACAGTGAGCTGCGTACCGAGACCGGGAAGCTGATCGGCACGCCGCCCTTCATGGCGCCCGAGCAGTTCCGGCGGCCGCGTGAAGTGGGGCCCGCCGCCGACGTCTTCGCGCTCGGGTCCGTGATGGTGCACGCGGCGACCGGGCGCGGCCCCTTCGACTCCGACAGTCCCTATGTCGTGGCCTACCAGGTCGTGCATGACGAGCCGGACCTCACCGGGGTGCCGGACGACCTCGCTCCGCTGGTGCGGCGGTGCCTGGCCAAGGAGCCGGAGGACCGGCCGACCCCGGATGAACTCATGCGGGAACTGCGGTCGGTGGCCGCCTCGTACGACACGCAGGCGTTCATACCGGCGCAGCGGTCCGGTGCCGGAGCGACTCCGCAGCCCCCGGCCGATCAGCCCGTGCCCGCGGTCAGGAGGCGGGTCGGCCGCAGGGTGGCCGTGGGGGCCGGGGCACTCGGTCTCGCCGTGGTCGCCACGTTGGCCTCGGTTCGGCTGGCCGGCAGCGACGCGCCCACGTCGGCCGGCACGCATCCCCGTACCAGGGAGGCGTCGTTCAGTTCCTGGACGGCCAGGCCTGCGCCCGGGGCGTCGGGGATGCCCCAGTGCGCGTACGGCGCGGGGAAGTTGTTGTGCGCGCAGTCCGGCACGGTCTTCGCCTTCTCCCCCGCCGACGGAGAGCTGGTGTGGCGCCGCCCGCTCGCCACCGGGTCCGGCGGCGGACCGCCGGTCGTCTCGGCCGGGCTCATCCAGCCCTTCACCAATGGCGGCTCGCAGCTCGTGGCGCTCGACCCGGGCTCGGGCGACGAGGTCTGGAAGCGGCGCCTCGCCCCGGGTACCGCGGTCCGGTACACCGGCCGGACGGCCCTGGTCGCGGAGGCCGACGGAAGGGTCACCGGTATCGACGGCGCCTCGGGCAGGACCCTGTGGAGCCGCCGGATCGCCGGTCAGGGCAGGCCGACCCTCGTCTCGTTCCCCGCGGACCCGCTGGCGTACGCGACCAGCACGTCGGCCGACGGATCGAGCACACGGATCGCCGCCGTGGACCCGCGAAGCGGTGACGTGCGGTGGCAGGCCCGGCTGGAGGGAACGCTGGAGCCCGTCGGCACCGGGGGCGGCTCCGTCTCCTTCCTCTCCGTCGGCAGTGTCTACGGGGAGACGAAGGCCGTCGTCCGCTACACGCCCGCCACCCGGTCGACACGGCGTGTGGCGCTGCCTGTGGCGAGCGAGGCCGCACAGGCCACCGTGCGGGGGGACGCCGTGTACCTTCTCGCGGCCGGTGGCTCTCTGGAAGCCGTGGACATGGGCGTGCGGAAGCAGTTGTGGCGCGTGGAGACCTCGGTGAGCCGTGGTTCGGCGCCGGTCGCGGACGGCCGGTATGTGTACTTCACCGCGGGTGACGGACGGCTCCTGGCCGTCGACGCCCGTAAGGGGCATCTCGTCGGGCAGACTTCCGCGCGGCTGGGCGCGGACTCGGCGAAGGTCATGGGCGCGCCTCCCGCGCCGGTGCTCGACGCCGGCCATGTCTACGCCGCCGCCCCCGGCGGAGGCGGCCCCTAGTGCGGTGGTGCCGGGTCAGCCCAGCTTGGTCACGTCGCGCACGGCGCCCTTGTCGGCGCTCGTCGCCATCGCCGCGTAGGCGCGGAGGGCGGCGGAGACCTTGCGGTCGCGGTTCTTCGGGGCGTAGACGCCGTTCAGGGCCTGCTCGCGGCGGGTCAGCTCCGCCTCGTCGACCAGCAGCTCGATCGTGCGGTTCGGGATGTCGATGCGGATGCGGTCGCCATCCTGGACCAGGGCGATGGTGCCGCCGGAGGCGGCCTCCGGGGAGGCGTGGCCGATGGACAGGCCGGAGGTGCCGCCGGAGAAGCGGCCGTCGGTGATCAGCGCGCAGGACTTGCCGAGGCCCCGGCCCTTCAGGTACGAGGTCGGGTAGAGCATCTCCTGCATGCCGGGGCCGCCCTTGGGGCCCTCGTAGCGGATGACGACCACGTCGCCGTCCTTGACCTCCTGGGTGAGGATCCGCTGGACGGCCTCCTCCTGGGACTCGCAGACGACCGCCGGGCCCTCGAAGGTCCAGATCGACTCGTCGACGCCGGCCGTCTTCACGACGCAGCCGTCGACGGCGAGGTTGCCCTTGAGGACGGCCAGGCCGCCGTCCTTGGAGTAGGCGTGCTCGGCGGAGCGGATGCAGCCGCCCGCCGCGTCGTCGTCCAGGGCCTCCCAGCGCTCGGACTGGGAGAAGGCCTCGGCGGAGCGGACGCAGCCGGGGGCGGCGTGCCACAGTTCGACCGCCTCGGGGGACGGGGAGCCGCCGCGGACGTCCCAGGTCTTCAGCCAGTCGGCCAGCGAGGGGCTGTGGACGGCGTGGACGTCCTCGTTGAGCAGGCCCGCGCGGTGCAGTTCGCCAAGGAGGGCGGGGATGCCGCCGGCGCGGTGCACGTCCTCCATGTAGTAGGTGCGGTTCTTCGCGACGTTGGGGGCCACCTTCGCCAGGCACGGGACCCGGCGGGAGACGGCGTCGATCTGCTCCAGGCCGAAGGGGACGCCCGCCTCCTGGGCCGCGGCCAGCAGGTGCAGGATCGTGTTGGTCGAGCCGCCCATCGCGATGTCCAGGGCCAT
This sequence comes from Streptomyces durhamensis, assembly GCF_000725475.1. Taxonomy (NCBI): domain Bacteria; kingdom Bacillati; phylum Actinomycetota; class Actinomycetes; order Kitasatosporales; family Streptomycetaceae; genus Streptomyces; species Streptomyces durhamensis. The sequence continues at coordinate 217,679 of NZ_JNXR01000009.1, read as the reverse complement.
GGCGTTCTCGAAGGCCTGGAAGGTGGCGATGTTGAGCGGCAGGGCCGACTCGTCGTCCTGCTCGTAGTAGCGGCGGGTGAGGTCCATGACCGTGCGGGCCGCGTCGACGTAGAGCTGCTTGCGGGCCGTGTGGGTGGCGAGGACGGAGCCGTTGCCGGGGAGGGAGAGGCCGATCGCCTCGGTCAGGCAGTTCATCGAGTTGGCGGTGAACATGCCGGAACAGGAGCCGCAGGTCGGGCAGGCGTTCTCCTCGATACGGAGGATGTCCTCGTCCGAGATCTTGTCGTTGACGGCGTCGGAGATCGCGTCGACCAGGTCGAGCGTGCGGACCGTGCCGTCCACCAGGGTGGCGCGGCCGGCCTCCATGGGGCCGCCGGAGACGAAGACCGTCGGGATGTTCAGGCGCAGGGCCGCCAGCAGCATGCCCGGGGTGATCTTGTCGCAGTTGGAGATGCAGACCAGGGCGTCGGCGCAGTGGGCCTCGACCATGTACTCCACCGAGTCCGCGATCAGGTCGCGGGAGGGGAGGCTGTACAGCATGCCGCCGTGGCCCATCGCGATGCCGTCGTCCACGGCGATCGTGTTGAACTCGCGCGGGATGCCGCCCGCCTCCGTGATCGCCTCGCTGACGATCCGGCCGACCGGCTGCAGATGGGTGTGGCCGGGCACGAACTCGGTGAAGGAGTTCGCGACCGCGATGATCGGCTTCCGGCCGATGTCCGCACCGGGTACACCGGAGGCGCGCATCAGGGCGCGGGCGCCCGCCATGTTGCGACCGTGGGTGACTGTGCGGGACCTCAGCTCGGGCATCGTCGCTCGCTCCTTCGAAGACCTACGAAGACCTACCGTCAGAGAGTTCTGACTGTCTCCGAGCGTACGCCGGTGCTCCAAACGCTGGACACGGTTGTCCGGAATTCGGGACACACGTCCCATGAGCCGGCGGGTGCGGGCTCAGGGGCGCGTCAGATGTCCCTGCACGACGGGAGCGACCCGGGCGATGATCTGTTCCAGGTCGGCGGACGCCAGCGGCTCCAGTTTGATCACATAGCGCATCATCGCCGTTCCCACCAGCTGCGCGGCCGCCAGCTCGGCCCGCAGCTCCGGGTCCGGCAGGTCCACCTGGGCGGCGATGCGGCGCAGCAGCTGGGAGGCCACGAGGCGGCGGAAGACGGCGGCGGCGGTCTCGTTGTTCACGGCGGAGCGGAGGATCGCGAGGAGGGGCGTACGGGTCGTGGGGTTGTCCCAGACGCCGAAGACGAAGCGGGTCAGCCGCTCCCCCACCCCGTCCAGGGAGCCGGCGGCCAGCGCCTCGGGGGCGTTCAGCGCGGGCGCGAAGGCCACCGCGACGGCCGCCTCGAAGACCTGCTCCTTGGTGCCGAAGTAGTGGTGGACGAGCGCGGAGTCGACCCCGGCCGCCTTGGCGATCCCGCGTACGGACGTCTTCTCGTACCCGCGCTCGGAGAACTCCTCGCGGGCCGCGGACAGGATGCGGTCGCGGGTGTCGGCGGACTCGGCGCGCGGCGGGCGGCCTCTTCTGCGGGCCGTCGGCTCACCGGTGGCGGGTGTCTCGCTCATGGCCGGGGCACCCTCACCGCCGACGCCAGGTGCTTGCGGGTGAAGGCCAGGGCCTCGGCGAGGTCGGCCTCGCGCTCGGCGCTGGACATCGCCCGCCGGGTGTTGACCTCGATGACGACATGCCCGTCGAAGCCGCACAGGGTCAGGCGTTCCAGCAGCTCGGCGCAGGGCTGGGTGCCGCGCCCGGGCACCAGGTGCTCGTCCTTGGCCGAGCCCCGGCCGTCGGCGAGATGCACATGGCCGAGGCGGTCGCCCATGCGGCCGATCATGTCCAGGGCGTCCGTGCGGGCCGTCGCCGTGTGGCTGAGGTCGATCGTGAAGTGCCGGTAGTCGTCGTTGGTGACGTCCCAGTCGGGGGCGTAGGCGAGCATCTCGCGGTCGCGGTAGCGCCACGGGTACATGTTCTCGACGGCGAACCGTACGTCCGTCTCGTTCGCCATCCGCCAGATGCCGTCGATGAAGTCGCGCGCGTACTGCCGCTGCCAGCGGAAGGGCGGGTGTACGACGACGGTGGAGGCACCCAGCTTCTCGGCGGCCGCCTGGGCCCGCTGCAGCTTGACCCAGGGGTCCGTCGACCAGACCCGCTGGGTGATCAGCAGGCAGGGGGCGTGCACGGCCAGGATCGGGATGCCGTGGTAGTCCGACAGGCGGCGCAGCGCCTCGATGTCCTGGCTGACGGGGTCGGTCCACACCATGACCTCGACGCCGTCGTACCCGAGGCGCGCGGCGATCTCGAAGGCCGTCGCTGTGGACTCCGGGTATACGGAGGCCGTCGACAGGGCAACGGAGACGTCCCTTGGTTCAGCCACGTCCGACACCATACGGGGTGGAGTGGCCCGGGTGTCGGGTGCCTGTTCCCCGTTGTGAGCTTTGCCATTCGGGCGGGCGCGGCGACCTCCGGGGGGAAGCGCGCCCACGCGGCACAGCCGCCCGCCGGTACGGCCGCGCGCCCTCCTTTGCGGGCCTAGTCGGACCCCATGTGGTCCAGGCGGCGCAGGATCACGCCCTCGCGGAGGGCCCAGGGGCAGATCTCCAGGCTCTCCACGCCGAACAGGTCCATCGCGCCCTCGGCCACCAGGGCGCCCGCCAGCAGCTGGCCGGCCCTGCCCTCGGAGACTCCGGGAAGCTCGCCGCGCTGCTGCTCCGTCATACCGGCCAGGCGCGGGACCCAGGCCTCCAGGGACTCGCGCTTGAGCTCGCGCTGGACGTAGAGGCCCTCGGCGCTGCGGGCGGCGCCGGCGATGCGGGCGAGCTGTTTGAAGGTCTTGGAGGTGGCGACCACGTGGTCGGGGGCGCCGAAGCGGCTGAATTCGCCGACCGTGCGGGCGATCTCCGTGCGGACGTGGCGGCGCAGGGCGCGTACGGCCTCGGGGTCGGGCGGGTCACCGGGCAGCCAGCCCGCGGTGAGCCGGCCGGCGCCGAGCGGCAGGGAGACGGCGGTGTCCGGCTCCTCGTCTATGCCGTAGGCGATCTCCAGGGAGCCGCCGCCGATGTCCAGGACCAGCAGCTTTCCGGCCGACCAGCCGAACCAGCGGCGCACGGCGAGGAAGGTCAGGCGGGCCTCCTCGGCGCCGCTGAGGACCTGCAGCCGTACTCCGGTCTCGTCGGCCACGCGCGCGAGGACGTCATCGGCGTTGCCTGCCTCGCGGACGGCGGAGGTCGCGAACGGCAGCAGATCCTCCACGCCCTTGTCCTCGGCGGCCTGGAGGGCGTCCCGTACGACGGCGACCAGCTTCTCGATGCCGTCGTCGCCGATGGCACCGCTGTCGTCGAGGAGTTGGGCGAGCCGAAGGTCGGCCTTGTGCGAATGCGCGGGCAGCGGGCGCGCGCCGGGGTGAGCGTCCACCACCAGCAGATGCACCGTGTTCGAACCCACGTCCAGGACACCGAGTCTCATGTACGGAACGCTACTGCCAGATCGTCCGTGCACGGTCCCCGGTGCGGCCCCGGGGCACTTACCCTGGACGCGTGCCAAAGACGAAAAAGGCGAAGAACCACAAATCCGCCAAGGCAGTGAAGGATTCTTCGCAGGCGAAGGCGTCCACGTCCCGGAAGGCCCCGAAGGTGAGCGACGAGAAGGGGCTCGACTTCGCGCGCGCCTGGGTGGAGTTTCCGGATCCCGCGGACGACGAGCAGGTCTTCCGCTGTGATCTGACATGGCTGACCTCTCGCTGGAACTGCATCTTCGGCAGCGGCTGCCAGGGCATCCAGGCGGGCCGCGCGGACGACGGGTGCTGCTCGCTGGGCGCGCACTTCTCGGACGAGGACGACGAGAAGCGGGTCGCCGCGCACGTGGCCCGGCTCACGCCGGACATCTGGCAGCACCACGCCGAGGGCACCCGCGGCGGCTGGGTCTCCGAGGACGACGAGGGCTCCCGCCAGACCCGCCCCTACCAGGGCTCCTGCATCTTCCAGAACCGGCCCGGTTTCGCGGGCGGCGCGGGCTGCTCGCTGCACATCCTCGCGCTGCGCGAGGGCCGGGAGCCGCTGGAGACCAAGCCGGACGTGTGCTGGCAGCTGCCGATCCGGCGGACGTACGACTGGATCGACCGGCCGGACGACACGCGCGTGCTGCAGGTGTCCATCGGCGAGTACGACCGCCGGGGCTGGGGTCCGGGCGGACATGACCTGCACTGGTGGTGCACGTCGGCGACCTCGGCGCACGGCGCGGGCGAGCCGGTGTACGTGTCCTACCGGGCCGAGCTGACGGAGCTGATGGGCAAGGCCGGCTACGACCGCCTGGCCGAGCTCTGCGAACAGCGACTGGCGTCGCAGCTCCCGCTGGTCGCCCCGCACCCGGCCGACCCGGCCCCGTAGCTCCTTGCCCGCGCAGCCGCCCGCCCGTCCCAGGCCCGCGATCCAGCCCGCCCCGCACCTGCCCACCCCTAGCTCCCGGACGGGCTCGGCGTCTCGGTGTCGGGCTGTGTCGGCGTCGGGGTGGGGGACGCCGGCGGTGACGGCGGGCCGGTGGGGGGCGGGGAAGCCGGTGGTGACGGTGGGGGCTGGGTCGGCGGAGGGTCGGCTGGTGTGCTGGGCGGGGGCGGGGTGGGCTCGGCGGAGGACGGCGGGGGTGTGGCGCGATGGGTGGGCGCCGTGCCGTAGCCGTCGATGGAGACCACCGCGCCGGCCGGGGAGACCGCCACCTGTGCGTGCCAGTGCCCGGCGGGCTCGCGCAGATGGTCGACGTACACCTTGACCGTCAGCGTCTCGCCGGGCCGCAGGGTTCCCGAGGACCGGCTGAGGTAGAGCCAGCCCACCGAGGTGGACGCGGACCAGCGGACCGGCCCGGAGCCCGAGGCGCTGAGGGTGATCAGCGTGGTGTCGCCGTCGCCGTCGGCGCTGACGTCGAGCTGTCCGGAGTCCCTGCCGCCCGCCCCGTGGACGCTGACGACCTCCACGGAGACGTCCGCCTCGCCGTCCTCGCCGATGCCGGTGCCGGACTTCACACTAGCGTTCCCGGCGTTCTCGTAGCCGCCGGCCGTGTCGCTGCCGAGGGCGTCGGGGCCCTGCGCCTCGCGCGCGGTGGCCGAAGGGCCGCCTTCCGCCTCCGCCGTCGGGGCGCCCCGGTAGGCGGCCCACAGCGCCAGGACCGGGGCGGCGACCACCGTGGCGACGACCGTCGTGGTCACCGCACGCGCGCGTAGCCGGTCGCGGCGGGCCGCGCGGTCCTTGGGGTCCATCGGGAAGCCCTGCCGGTCGAAGCGGGGCACGGCCACGCCACGCGCGCGTGAGGGGTGGGCGAGAGCCATGTGGAGGGCCGCGCGCGGGGCCTCCAGGACGGGCAGCTCGGCCGGGGTGACCGTGTCGCCGGGCCAGCGGCCGGGGACGGCACGCTCGGCGGTGCGGCGGCAGCGCGGACAGTCGTCGACGTGCCGGACCAGTTCCCGGCGCAGGGCCGTGCTCAGGACCAGGCCGCTGTCCCCGGTGAGGTGGGCCACGCTCGGACAGCCGCCGGTCTCGACGACGGCGAGGGCCGCGCGGGTGCGCTCGACCTCGCAGGCGGCCGTGGCGAGCAGTTCGCGCGCGACGGCGGGTTCCCGGCCGAGGACGGCGGCGACCTCGTGCGCGGCCAGGTGGTGACGGACGGCGAGTTCGAGGGCCTCGCGCTGCTCCGGGGTGGTGCCGGCCGCCTCCGGCCAGGCCAGCAGGGCCAGTTCGCGGCGCCGCTGTTCCCGGACCTCCGGGGCGACGGGCGGCTCGGGGGCCGGGTGTGCGGCTCCGGGTCGGCCGGCCGCGTGGGTGGCCTGACGTTTCTGCTTGGCCTCGGCCAGCTTGCGCAGGCACGCCCAGCGGGCCAGGGCGTACAGCCAGGCCCTGCGGTCGGCGGCCTGCGGGGCCCGCTGGCCGCGCCGCTCGGCCAGGGCCAAGACGTCGCCCAGGGCGGCGGTGGCCGCGTCGTGGTCGCACAGCACCGACAGACAGTAGGTGAACAGTCCGTCCAGGTACGGCTCGTAGCGCCCCGGCGGCCGCTGGGCGAGGGTGCGCGCGGCGGCACGATCACGCGCCTCGCGGTGCACGCGGTGCGCTCCGGTGCTGCGGGTGGTGGTCTGTGGGCTGCTGCTCGTCACCCGTGCGACCGTAGGCGGCCGTGGAGTGCCCGTTCTCGAACCTTGAGCAGTTTTAACCCGCACGGGTGAAACGATCCCTCATAAGGGGACGGGAACCCTTTGTTCCATGGCGCGATCCCGACGGGTGGTGGCCGATACCGGTTCACCCCCAGGTGGTCCGGGGACGCGTTGTCAGTGCCGCGGGCTACGGTTTCCGCATGGCTGCCCGTACCAAGACCACCAAGGACCGCCCGTCCTACCGCTGCACCGAGTGCGGCTGGCAGACGGCCAAGTGGCTCGGCCGCTGCCCCGAGTGCCAGGCGTGGGGCACGGTCGAGGAGCACGGCACGCCCGCGGTCCGTACGACGGCACCGGGCCGGGTCACCACCTCCGCGCTGCCCATCGGCCAGGTCGACGGCCGGCAGGCCACCGCCCGCTCGACCGGCGTGCCCGAGCTGGACCGGGTGCTCGGCGGCGGCCTGGTGCCCGGCGCGGTGGTGCTGCTCGCGGGCGAGCCCGGCGTCGGCAAGTCCACGCTGCTGCTGGACGTGGCCGCCAAGTCCGCGAGCGCCGAGCACCGCACCCTCTATGTCACCGGTGAGGAGTCGGCGAGCCAGGTGCGGCTGCGCGCCGACCGCATCCGCGCCCTCCACGACGAGCTGTATCTGGCCGCCGAGACGGACCTGTCCGCCGTCCTCGGCCACTTGGACGAGGTCAAGCCGTCCCTGCTGATCCTCGACTCGGTGCAGACGGTCGCCTCCCCTGAGATCGAGGGTGCGCCCGGCGGCATGGCCCAGGTGAGGGAGGTGGCGGGTGCGCTGATCCGCGCGTCGAAGCAGCGAGGCATGTCCACGCTCCTGGTGGGCCACGTCACCAAGGACGGCGCGATCGCCGGCCCCCGCCTCCTGGAGCACCTGGTGGACGTGGTCCTGCACTTCGAGGGCGACCGGCACGCGCGCCTGCGCCTGGTCCGCGGTGTGAAGAACCGCTACGGCGCCACCGACGAGGTCGGCTGCTTCGAGCTGCACGACGAGGGCATCACCGGCCTCGCCGATCCCAGCGGCCTCTTCCTCACCCGGCGCGACGAACCGGTCCCGGGCACCTGCCTGACCGTCACGCTGGAGGGCCGCCGCCCGCTGGTGGCCGAGGTGCAGGCGCTGACCGTGGACTCGCAGATCCCCTCCCCGCGCCGGACCACCTCGGGCCTGGAGACCTCGCGCGTCTCGATGATGCTGGCCGTGCTGGAGCAGCGCGGCCGGATCAGCGCGCTCGGCAAGCGGGACATCTACTCCGCGACGGTGGGCGGTGTGAAGCTGTCGGAGCCGGCCGCCGACCTGGCGATCGCGCTCGCGCTCGCCTCGGCCGCCAGCGACACCCCGCTGCCGAAGAACCTGGTGGCCATCGGCGAGGTCGGCCTCGCGGGCGAGGTGAGACGGGTCACGGGCGTGCAGCGCAGGCTCGCCGAGGCGCACCGGCTGGGCTTCACGCACGCGCTCGTGCCGACCGATCCGGGCAAGGTCCCGCCCGGCATGAAGGTCCTGGAAGTCGCCGACATGGGGGACGCGCTGCGGGTGCTGCCGCGCTCCCGTCGCCGAGACGCCCCACAGGAGGCGGAGGACCGCCGGTAGACTTTGCCCTGGTCTCGCCCGTCCGTACGAACAGAGTGCGGCTGTGGGAGCGCGTCAGAACCTGCGACCGGAGGAGTGCAGTGGCAGCCAACGACCGGGCAGCAGCTCCCGGAAAGTCCGGTGGGAGTGCCGGTTCCGATGGCCTGATGCGCGCCTCGCTGAGCGCCGTGGCTCCCGGTACGGCCCTGCGTGACGGCCTTGAGCGGGTGCTGCGCGGCAACACCGGCGGGCTGATCGTCCTCGGCTCCGACAAGACGGTCGAGGCGATGTGCACGGGCGGGTTCGTGCTGGACGTGGAGTTCACCGCCACCCGGCTGCGGGAGCTGTGCAAGCTGGACGGCGGCATCGTGCTGTCGTCGGACCTGTCGAAGATCCTTCGGGCCGGCGTGCAGCTGGTCCCGGATCCCACCATCCCCACGGAGGAGACGGGCACCCGGCACCGTACGGCGGACCGGGTGAGCAAGCAGGTCGGCTTCCCCGTGGTCTCCGTCTCCCAGTCGATGCGCCTGATCGCCCTCTACGTCGACGGTCAGCGGCGCGTCCTGGAGGACTCCGCGGCGATCCTGTCCCGTGCGAACCAGGCGCTGGCCACGCTGGAGCGCTACAAGCTGCGCCTGGACGAGGTGGCGGGCACGCTGTCGGCGCTGGAGATCGAGGACCTGGTGACGGTGCGGGACGTGTCCGCCGTCGCACAGCGACTGGAGATGGTCCGGCGCATCGCCACCGAAATCGCCGAATACGTGGTCGAACTGGGCACGGACGGCCGCCTTCTCGCACTCCAGCTGGAGGAGTTGATCGCCGGGGTCGAGCCCGACCGCGAACTGGTCGTCCGGGACTATGTCCCCGAGCCCACGGCGAAGCGTTCCCGCACGGTCGAGGAGGCGCTGGCCGAGCTGGACGCGCTGACCCACGCGGAGCTGCTCGAACTGGGCACGGTGGCGCGTGCGCTGGGTTACACCGGGTCCCCCGAGACGCTCGACTCGGCGGTGTCCCCGCGGGGCTTCCGGCTGCTGGCGAAGGTTCCGCGCCTTCCGGGCGCGATCATCGACCGCCTGGTGGAGCACTTCGGCGGCCTGCAGAAGCTGCTCGCCGCGAGCGTGGACGATCTGCAGACCGTGGACGGCGTGGGTGAGGCCCGGGCGAGGAGCGTCCGGGAGGGCCTGTCGCGCCTGGCCGAGTCCTCCATTCTGGAGCGGTACGTCTGAGTTCGGGCCGTGCGCCCCAACCACCGGGCAACTTCCCCCAGTTGACCAAATGACGTTGCCTGCGGTGATCACATGTAGGTAACGTGACACCGACCATTGTTCGATTTCAAATTCGAACTGCAGGGGGAAATCCATGAAGAAGCGCCTTATCGGCACGTTCGCCGCGGTGGCAGTCCTCGCCCCGGCACTGACCCTTGTGGACACGGGGCAGGCGTTCGCCGCCGGCAACCGCGTGACCTGGAGGAACAACTACGACGGCGGGTATCTGACGTACGTCAACTACCGGCTCCGTACGACGGGGGACGGCGTAGACCCCTCCCAGAGCCCGACCGTGTGGTGGGACGAGTACAAGCAGTCCGACGGCAGCTACGTCCTCAAGTGGCACATGAACGGGAAGTGCCTCGACAGCAACAGAAACGGTGACGCGTACCTTCTCGACTGCAACGGTGGCGACTACCAGAAGTGGTACGAGACCCACGACTCCTCCGGCTGGCGGCTGAAGGACAAGGCCACCGGGCGCGTCCTCTCGTCGGTGGCCACCTTGCCGAAACGAATTCGGACCGTCGGCGACGACGGCTACCCGATCGAGCGCTGGAGCTGACCCACAGTTCACAACGCACTCCAGAAGGGACACCCCCGGCCTCGTCGAGACCGGGGGTGTCCCCTTCACCGACCGTCTTGGAGAGCCCGCAGAGGCCCGGCTCAGTCGGCCGACAGGACGAAGGACGCCTGCACCTTCCCGAACCCCGGTGCCTTCGCCTCCAGCAGATACGTCCCCGCGCCGGCCGAACCGCCGGAGGCCTTGGCGCAGTGCGGAGCGCTCGGCTTGCGGTCCCACTTCACGGTGTAGGTGATGCTCTGCCCCGCCGGCACCCGGAACACCAGGCTCCCCGGGCCCTTGGGGCAGTCGGCCGACGACCAGAACGCGTCGTTCCCGTCCGCCGGCGTGATCGTCAACACCGCGCCCTTCGGGCCGAGATCGACCTTGCAGTCGGCGGACGAGCTGTTCTTCGCGGTGAGTTCGAAGGCCGGCGTCTGGTCGGGCGAGTAGGAGTTGTGCAGGCTCCGCAGGCTCAACGCCACAGCGGCGGACGTGCAGTTGGGCAGGGGCGAGGATGCCGTGAGCGCATCGCCCGTACCGACGTTGCCGCCGGAGGCCGCGCCGGAGCCGCCGCCGGAACCGGAGGAACCGGCGGAGCCGCCGTCCGCACCGCTGCCACCGCCGGAACCGGAATCACTCCCGCCGGATCCGCCGCCCGACTCGTCGCGGCCGCCCGGCCGTTGGCTGATCGCGGGCCCGGACGAGGAGGGCCCCGGAGTGATGGTGGGTGCGGGATTCTTGCCGTTGGACCCGCCGGCGCTCTTCTTGCCGCTGCCGCCGCCGGCGGTGACGATCCACGCGATCAGCAACGCCAACACCGCGATCACCGACAGCAGTACGACCCTCCTTCGCCAGTAGATGGAGGAGGGAAGCGGCCCGATCGGATTGCGCAATGATCCCACGGCGCAAACTGTACGAGAGATCCCCGAGCTTGCTTGCGCCACCCGCCGCACGAGCGCCAACTTTTCCCGATCATCATCCCGGTAACTTCCGTCGGCCCGGGGACCCTTCAGCGGTCATGACGCTGAGTGATCGCGCCGTCACCTGTCATGCGGGGCGAGCCGTGGCAGGATCGGAAGGCCATGACTGAGAAGCTTCACGCCCCCGTGATCGCCTGGTTCGACGCCCACGCCCGCGACCTCCCCTGGCGCCGCCCGGAGGCGGGTCCGTGGGGTGTGATGGTCAGCGAGTTCATGCTCCAGCAGACCCCGGTCAACCGGGTGCTGCCCGTCTACGAGGAGTGGCTGGCCCGCTGGCCCCGCCCCGCCGACCTGGCCAAGGAGGCCCCGGGCGAGGCGGTGCGCGCCTGGGGCCGGCTCGGCTATCCGCGCCGGGCCCTGCGGCTGCACGGCGCCGCCGTCGCCATAACGGAACGGCACGGCGGGGACGTACCGACGGGCCACGCGCAGCTGCTGGCACTGCCCGGCATCGGTGAGTACACGGCCGCCGCGGTGGCCTCGTTCGCGTACGGGCAGCGGCATGCGGTGCTGGACACGAATGTGCGCCGGGTCTTCGCGCGCGCGGTGACGGGGGTGCAGTACCCGCCGAACGCGACGACGGCCGCCGAGCGCCGGCTCGCCCGTGAGCTGCTGCCCGAGAGCGAGGACACGGCCGCGCGCTGGGCCGCCGCCTCCATGGAGCTGGGCGCGCTGGTGTGCACGGCGAAGAACGAGGGGTGCGGGCGGTGTCCGATCGCCACCCAGTGCGCCTGGCGGCTGGCCGGCAAGCCGGAGCACACGGGTCCGCCCCGGCGGGGGCAGACGTACGCCGGCACGGACCGGCAGGTGCGCGGCAAGCTGCTGGCGGTGCTGCGGGAGGCGTACGCGCCGGTGCCGCAGGCGGTGCTGGACCGGGTGTGGCACGAGCCGGTGCAGCGCGCCCGCGCGCTCGACGGGCTCGTCGCGGACGGTCTGGTGGAGCCGCTGCCGGGCGGTCTGTACCGGCTGCCGCTGAGCTGACGGACAGCCAAGTCACAGTTCCGGGGGCTCTGTTACGGAGCCGTTTACTCGATGAAAGCGCCCATAAAGGGTCATAACAGTCGGCCTGCTCACCCCGTTCCCCCCTCCGTTACACAACCGACGGATAGCCGATTGCTAGCCGCAGGCTGGTTCGGACAACGCCGTGACAACCGCTCCGTAGCTTTCTTTCCGTGCCCGGCAGACCACCGGGCAAGAGGACGCGGGACTTCAGGCACGGGCCGGAGTGAACGGGGAACGGAGGCGGTTGATCATGGCGCAGGGCGAGGTGCTCGAGTTCGAGGAGTACGTCCGTACCAGGCAGGACGCGCTGCTGCGCAGCGCGCGTCGGCTGGTTCCGGACCCCGTCGACGCCCAGGACCTGCTGCAGACCGCGCTGGTGCGCACGTACGGCCGCTGGGAGGGCATCGCGGACAAGCGGCTCGCCGACGCCTACCTGCGCCGCGTCATGATCAACACGCGTACGGAGTGGTGGCGGGCACGCAAGCTGGAGGAGGTCCCGACCGAGCAGCTGCCCGACGCGTCCGTGGACGACGCCACCGAGCAGCACGCCGACCGGGCCCTGCTGATGGACGTCATGAAGGTGCTCGCTCCGAAGCAGCGCAGTGTCGTGGTGCTGCGACACTGGGAGCAGATGTCCACAGAGGAGACGGCCGCGGCCCTCGGCATGTCGGCCGGTACGGTCAAGAGCACGCTGCACCGGGCGCTCGCCCGGCTCCGCGAGGAGCTGGAGGCCCGCGATCTGGACGCACGCGCGCTGGAGCGTGAGGAGCGGGAGCGTTGCGCGGCCTGACCGGGGCCGGGTCCGTCGGGACCCGAGGAAGCACGCAGGCGGTGATCGCGACGGGGGTCGCGCTCGCCGCCCTCGCCCTTTTCGCCGCCGCGTGCGGCACGGGGGGCACCGGCACCCGGGACGAGGGCCCGGCACACGCGTCGGCGGCCACGGGAGTCGTCGCCTCCCCCAGCCCCAGCCCGACCCCGACCAGCCGCTACCGGGAGGTGGACGCGGTCTCCCTGCTCAAGGAGGACCCGGCGGTCTCCACGGAGGTGAAGCGGGAGCTGAAGCCGTGCAGCGGCGACGACTATCCGGTCGAGGCCACCTACGGCGATCTGACCGGCGGAGCCGTCAACGACATCATGGTCAACGTGTGGGCCTGCGGTGACGAGGTGGGAATCGGCACGTACGTGTACCGGGACGTCGGGGGGACGTACAAGAATGTGTTCAAGGCGGAGGTGTCGCCGGTCTTCTCGGAGATCGACCACACCGACCTGACCGTGACCCAGCAGGTGTACGACACGGACGACACGACGTCCAACCCGTCCCGGGAGATCGTGATCACGTACCACTGGAAGGCGGGCCGGTTCACCGAGCGGACCAGGCACGAGACCGTCTACAGCAGGACCGGCGGCGACGCGGCGCCGGCGCAGGACAACTGAACCCCCCACACGCACATTACGAGGACTGAGAGCACCGGGATGGCAGACCAGACCCACGTCCTGTTCGTCGAGGACGACGACGTCATCCGCGAGGCCACCCAGCTGGCCCTGGAGCGGGACGGCTTCGCGGTCACCGCCATGCCCGACGGGCTTTCGGGTCTGGAGGCGTTCCGGACGAACCGCCCCGACATCGCCCTGCTGGACGTCATGGTCCCCGGTCTGGACGGCGTCAGCCTGTGCCGTCGTATCCGGGACGAGTCGACCGTGCCGGTGATCATGCTGTCGGCGCGCGCCGACTCCATCGACGTCGTCCTCGGCCTGGAGGCGGGCGCCGACGACTATGTGACCAAGCCGTTCGACGGCGCCGTGCTGGTCGCGCGGATCCGGGCCGTGCTGCGCCGCTTCGGGCACGCGGGCGGCGGCAGCCAGGCCGAGTCCGGCGCCGACGCGTTGACCGGCGGGGTGCTCACCTTCGGGGACCTTGAGATCGACACCGAGGGCATGGAGGTACGCCGGGCCGGGCAGCCGGTCGCGCTCACCCCGACGGAGATGCGGCTGCTGCTGGAGTTCTCCTCCGCGCCGGGCACCGTGCTCTCCCGGGACAAGCTGCTGGAGCGGGTCTGGGACTACGGCTGGGGCGGGGACACCCGGGTCGTCGACGTGCATGTGCAGCGGCTGCGCCAGAAGATCGGCCAGGACCGCATCGAGACCGTCCGCGGCTTCGGCTACAAGCTGAAGGCCTGAGCGGGGCGGCGATGCGGCGGATACTCCGGAACCCGGTCCGGCGCATGGAGCGCGCGGGCCTGCACACCGGGCTGAGATGGAAGCTCAGCGCGGCGATCGCACTGGTGGCCGGACTGGTGGCGATCGTGCTGAGCCTGGTGGTGCACAACGCCGCCCGGGTCTCGATGCTCGACAACGCACGCGACCTGGCCAACCAGCGCCTCCAGTGGGCGCAGCTCAACTACGACCACAACCGGCGGCCGAACTACCCGAACGTCAAGCTCGACGACCGCGACCTGCCGGCCGCGCTGCTCAAGAAGGTCACGACGGGCCGCAAGGCCAGCGACGTCATCGACCAGGGCGGAGCGCCGGACATCTGGGCGGCCGTGCCCACCAAGGACGGGCATGTGCTGTCCCTGCACAGCCATATGCCCGACCGTTCCACCGACGTGATGAAGGACCTCGACCAGGCGCTGGTCATCGGCTCCGTCTCGGTCGTCTTCGGCGGCAGCGCGCTCGGCGTGCTGATCGGCGGGCAGCTGTCCGGGCGGCTGCGCAAGGCGGCGGCCGCCGCGAACCAGGTCGCCAAGGGCGAGACCGACGTCCGGGTGCGGGAGGCCATCGGCGGGGTCGTCCGGGACGAGACCGACGATCTCGCGCGGGCGGTGGACGCCATGGCGGACGCGCTGCAGCAGCGGATCGAGGCCGAGCGGCGGGTCACCGCCGACATCGCGCACGAGCTGCGCACCCCGGTGACGGGTCTGCTGACGGCCGCCGAACTGCTGCCCCCCGGCCGTCCCACGGAACTGGTCCTGGACCGGGCGAAGGCGATGCGCACCCTCGTCGAGGACGTCCTGGAGGTGGCCCGCCTGGACGGCGCCTCGGAGCGGGCCGAGCTGCAGGACCTCATGCTCGGCGAGTTCGTCACCCGGCGCGTGGCCGCCAAGGACCCGGACATCGAGGTGCGGGTGGTGCACGAGTCGGAGGTCACCACGGATCCGCGGCGGCTGGAGCGGGTGCTGTTCAACCTGCTCGCCAACGCCGCACGGCACGGCAGGCCGCCCATCGAGGTGACCGTCGAGGGCCGGGTCATCCGGGTCCGCGACCACGGTCCCGGCTTCCCCGAGGAACTGCTCGCCGAGGGCCCGAGCCGCTTCCGTACCGGCAGCAAGGACCGCGCCGGTACGGGCCACGGGCTGGGCCTGACCATCGCGGCGGGCCAGGCCCGGGTGCTCGGTGCCCGGCTGACGTTCCGCAACGTACGCCCCGCCGGAGCGCCCGCCGGCCTCCCGGCCGAGGGCGCGGTGGCCGTGCTGTGGCTCCCGGAGCACGCGCCGACGAACACCGGCAGCTATCCGATGCTGCCGACGTCGGGCGGAGCGGGCAGCTCCCGGCATCGGCCGGGGGCGGCGCCCTCGTAACCGGCAGCGGCCGGGGGCGGCGCGCTACCGCAGCAACGACTCGGTCAGCCGGTCGGCCGCGGCCCGGTCCAACGGCGCGTGCCCCAGCAGGAACCGGTACCAGAAGAACCCGTAGAACTGGTCGACCAGGACGTCGACGTCCCGGTCGGCGGCCAGTTCCCCGCGCTCCCGCCCCCGTTCGAGCACCGCGCGCACCGCGGCCCTGCGGGACTCCGTGAACACCCGCAGCAGCTCGGCCAGATGCGCGTCCCGGGCCGCCTCGCGGACGAGGGTGCGCAGGGCCGGCGCGGACGGCCGGCGCTGGGCGGCCTCGAAGGTGGCGACGGCCAGTCGGCGCAGGTCCTCGCGGAGGCTGCCGGTGTCCGGCGCGGGCACGTCCTGGGCGGCGCGGTCGGTGAGCGCGTCCAGCAGGACGGCACCCTTGGAGGGCCACCAGCGATAGAGGGTCTGTTTTCCGACCCCGGCCGCGCGCGCGATCGTCTCCACGCTGACGGGGGCGCCGTCGGCGTCGGCGAGCAGTTCCAGCGCGGCGTCGAGGATCGCGAGGCGTGCGGCCTCGTTACGGCGCCGTCCGGTGTGCGGGCGGGGTTCCTTGCTGTCGTGCACGGGCCCATCCTCTCCGAAACCGCTTGACGAGACCAGCAGTCTCGGCAATTCTTTAACGAGACCGGCGTTCTCGGCAATGGGCCGGAACCCGGTGATCCCTGGGAGAGAGAGCCCCTCATGAGCACTCCGCACAGCCCTGCGCACCCCTTGGCCGGCCGGCGCGTCGTCGTCATGGGCGGCAGCTCCGGCATCGGCGAGGCGGCGGCCGCGGTCTTCGCGGCGGACGGCGCGGAGGTGGTCGTCACCGGCCGCGACCAGGCCCGCCTCGACGCCGCGGCGGACCGGATCGGCGGCAAGGTCACGACCTACCGGCTGGACGGGACGGACCGCGCCGCGGTCGACGCCTTCTTCGCGGACTCGGGGCCCGTCGACCACCTGGTCGTCGCGCTCAGCGGCAGCAAGGGCGGCGGCCCCTTCGCCGAACTGGACCTGGCCGAGCTGCGGGACGGCTTCGCCGGCAAGTTCTGGCCGCACGTCCAGGTGCTTCAGGCCGCCCTGCCGGCCCTGCGCCGCGACGGCTCGGTGACGCTGGTGACCGCCGCCTCCGCCCGCGCCGCCCTGCCCGGCACCGCCGGCCTCGCCGCGATCAACGGCGCCCTGGAGGCGATGGTCCCGCCCCTCGCCGTGGAACTGGCGCCGCTCCGCGTCAACGCGGTCTCCCCCGGCGTCGTCGACACGCCCTGGTGGGACGGTATGCCGGCCGAGCAGCGCCGGGCCGTCTTCGACGGCTTCGCCGCGATCACGCCCGTCGGGCGCGTCGGCCGCCCGGAGGACATCGCCCGTGCGATCCACATGCTCGCCGCCAACGACTTCATGACCGGCGTGGTGCTGGAGGCGACGGGCGGCGCGACACTGGCGACGGGCCGCTGACAGCGCCCGGCCGCGAGGCGCTCATCAGGCCCAGTCGCGCTCCAGATCCAGACCGCCCGCTCGCCGCTGCGTGAACGAGAACCAGTTGCCGGAGTCGTCCCGGAAGAGCGCCTCCGTACCGTACGGCCGCTCCTGGGGCTCCTGGAGGAACTCCACTCCCCGCTCCTTGAGCTTCTTGTAGTCGCCGTGGATGTCATCGGTCGCCAGCACGCCCGCGCCGAGCGCCCCCTTCGCGATGAGCTTGCGCATCATCTGCGCGGACTCGGGGTCCATCGCGGGCGGACCCGGCACCATCAGCGTCAGCTCCACGTCGGGCTGGTCGGGGGCGCCGACGGTGAGCCAGCGCATCCCGCCGTCCCCCATGGTCATGTCCGTACGGACCTCAAGGCCCAGCTTCTGGGTGTAGAACTCCTTGGCCCGGTCCTGGTCGAGGACCCAGACGGTGGTGATGGCAAGCCCCTTGATCATGGTTCTGCGCTCCTGTCGGCGGCGTTTGGCGGGGGGAGGGATTCCCGTTCGTCACCGTAGGCAGGCCCGGACGCGGCGCGCTTCTCGGATGTTGCGCTTCTGAAGCCGCCGGCCCAGAGCATGGCGTAGCACCCGGGGATGAGAGCGGCGCCACGGCCGACGTGCTTCGTGCGGTACTCGCTCGGGGTGAGTCCGGTGCGGGCCTTGAAGCGGGCGGAGAACGTGCCGAGGCTGCTGAAGCCGACGAGCGTGCAGATCTCGGTCACGGTCAGGTTGGCGCAGCGCAGCATCTCCTCGGCCCGCTCGATGCGCCGGTGGGTCAGATACTGCCCGGGCGTCTCGCCGTAGGCGTCCTTGAAGGCGCGCAGGAAGTGGAACCGCGAGTACCCGGCGCGGGCGGCGACCGCGTCCAGATCGAGACCGGGGTCGGCCCAGTCCCGGTCCATGGCGTCCTTGGCCAGACGCATACGGCGCAGCTTGTCCATGCGGCCGATGGTGGCACGGGGCACTGACAACCGCGCCGGCCGGCAGGAGGGCGGGCATGAAGAAGGCCCCGGGGGCGGACACCGACCCGGGGCCTTCGGTTCAGATGCGGCTCAGACCGCTTCGACGACCTGCACGGGAGCCACGTCGTCGCCGCTCTCCGCCGACGGCTTCCCGCCCCTCAGCGGGACCTCCTTCACGAACAGCGCCGCGATCAGCACGACCACCGCGACCGCCGCGCCCAGCAGGAACGCCGAGTGCGTACCGGCGGACACCGCGTGCTGGTACGCGTCCCGGATCGGGCCCGGCAGCATCTTGAGGTGCTTCGCGTCCAGCGCGGCGCTCTTCTCGGTCATGTGCTTGCCCACCGCACCGGCCCGCTCGGCCATGACGTGCTGGACCCGGTTGTTGAACAGCGCGCCCATGATGGCCACACCGAAGGAGGAGCCGAGCGTACGGAACAGCGTCGAGGACGACGAGGCCACGCCCATGTCCTTCATCTCCACGCTGTTCTGCGCCACCAGCATGGTGACCTGCATCAGGCAGCCCATGCCCAGACCCAGGACGGCCATGTAGACGCCGGAGGTCAGCCGGGTCGTACCGGTGTCCATCAGCGACAGCAGGTACAGCCCGACGATCATCAGCGCGCCGCCGGCGACCGGGAAGATCTTGTAGCGGCCGCTGTTGGTGGTCACCCGGCCCGCGACCATCGAGGTCACCAGCATCGCGCCGAGCATCGGCAGGAGCAGCAGACCGGAGTTGGTCGCGGAGGCGCCCTGCACCGACTGCTGGTACAGCGGCAGGTAGAGCGTGGCGCCGAACATCACGAAGCCGGTGATGAAGCCGATGAGGGACATCAGCGTGAAGTTGCGGCTCCCGAACATGTGCAGCGGCACGACCGGCTCGGCCGCCTTGGTCTGCCAGAACCCGAACCCGATCAGCGCGGCGACACCGATGCTGATCAGCTCCATGATCCGCGCGGAGGTCCAGGCGTACTCGCTGCCGCCCCAGGTGGTGACCAGCACGATCGCGGTGATGCCGACGGTGAGCAGGGCGACGCCCAGGTAGTCGATGCGCGCCTGCGCCCGCTTCTTGGGCAGGTGCAGCACGGCGCTGACCAGCGCGAGGGCGACGGCACCGAGCGGCAGGTTGATGTAGAAGGACCAGCGCCAGCCCCAGTTGTCGGTGATGGTGCCGCCGACCAGCGGTCCGCCGATCATCGCCAGCGCCATGACGCCGGCCATCATGCCGGTGTACTTGCCGCGCTCCCGCGGCGGGATCAGGTCGCCGATGATCGCCATGACGCCGACCATCAGGCCGCCGGCGCCGAGGCCCTGCACGGCCCGGAAGCCGATCAGCTCGCCCATGTTCTGGGCCATGCCGCTGAGCGCTGAGCCGATCAGGAAGATCACGATCGAGCTGAGGAAGGCGCCCTTGCGCCCGTACATGTCGCCGACCTTGCCCCAGATCGGGGTCGAGGCCGCGGTGGCCAGGGTGTACCCGGTGACCACCCAGGACAGGTGCTCCAGGCCGCCCAGCTCGCCCACGATCGTCGGCATCGCGGTGCCCACGATCATGTTGTCGAGCATCGCGAGCATCATCGCGATCATGAGCGCGAGCAGGACCACCCGCACGCTCCTGGGCCGTTTGCCCTCCGTGCCGCTTCCCACCGTGTCCGCCATCTCTTCCACTTCCCCCTACCGCGGCCACTTACTTGCCGCCCGGCTAGTTCACTACACTGGGAAAGTAGACCCGCTACTAGCCGGTCGTCAAGTAAGTTTCCGCGGAAGCGCGAGGAGTACGAGGATGGGCGTCACCATGGACGGCACCAAGCAGCAGCGCCGCGGCAACACCCGCCAGCGCATCCAGGACGTGGCGCTCGAACTCTTCGTGGAGCAGGGCTACGAGAAGACCTCCCTGCGCGAGATCGCCGAGCGTCTCGACGTCACGAAGGCGGCCCTGTACTACCACTTCAAGACGAAGGAAGAGATCATCGTCAGCCTCTTCGAGGACCTGACGAAACCGATCGAGGACCTGATCGAGTGGGGCCGCAGCCAGCCGCACACGCTTCAGACCAAGCAGGACATCGTACGGCGCTACAGCGAGGCGCTGGCCGGCGCGGAGCCGCTGTTCCGCTTCATGCAGGAGAACCAGGCGACGGTACGGGAACTGCGCATCGGCGAGGCCTTCAAGGACCGGATGCGGGGTCTCAGGGACATCCTGATCGACCCCGAGGCCGAACTCGTGGACCAGGTGCGCTCCGTCAGCGCGATGTTCACGCTGCACGCGGGGATGTTCGTGATGCAGGACCTGGAAGGCGACCCCGAGAAGAAGCGCGAGGCCGTTCTCGAGGTCGCCCTGGACCTGGTCACGCAGGCGCACGAGCACGCCTGCGAGAAGGGCCAGGTCAGAGACTGACGCCCTTGGCGCGCAGGAACGCGACCGGGTCGACGGCGGAGCCGTAGTTCGGGGTCGTACGGATCTCGAAGTGCAGGTGCGGGCCGGTGGAGTTGCCGGTGGAGCCCGAGAGGGCGATGTGCTGGCCGGTCCTGACGATCTGACCGGCCCTGACGTCGATCCGGGACAGGTGCGCGTACTGCGAGAAGGTGCCGTTGGCGTGCTTGATGACGACGGCGTTGCCGTACGCGGGGCCGTCACCGGCGCCGTTCGGACCGGCCTTGACGACGGTGCCGCCGTGCGCGGCGATGACCTCGGTGCCGGTGGGCACGGCGAAGTCCTGCCCGCTGTGCTTGGCGACCCAGTGACTGCCGGCCTGCATGAAGCTGGCGGACAGCGTGTACGACCTCACCGGGTCGACCCAGGTGGCGGCCGACGGTGCGGCGGCGCTCGCGACCCCGGTCCCCAGCACGGCCGCGGCGCCGGCACCGGCGGCCAGGGCGGCCACGCGGGTGCGGAGCGGGGACGTACGGGAAGAACGGGACGTGACGCGCTGGAACATCGAGACCTCGTGAACTCGGGGACAAAACCGCCACCCCGCGAACAGAGGTCCGGCGAGGTGGCCGTCCTTTGGTAACCGATCACCTCATCCAGCCCAAAACGCCCCATCTACGACGCGACACCGTTCTCTTCCGCGCACTTCCGGGACGAAAGTCCTTGTCGCGCGGATGACCGATCCCACTATCACGGCTAGTAAGGGAAATTTCGCCTGTGCCGCTTATCACCGGCCGGCCAAACCGACGATCACAGAAATGTGACGCACGCCCCTAGGCGCCTACCGTCCAGTAACCCTACGGTTCCTCTCGCGCCATCCTCACCTCAGATCATGCCCCTGACATTCAGGCACGTGTACGGACGTGAGAGGACCCCCACCGATGACCAGACGCCCCTGGGCGCGCCGCATATCCGCGACCGCCGTCTCCGTGGCCGCCCTGGCCGCGCTGGCCGCCCCGGCCGAGGCCGCGACCGCGAGCAGCACCGCCGGCGGCACCGCCTCCGCGACCACGGCTTCCGCGACCACGGCCTCTGCCGCCAAGGTCGACTACGCCACCTGGCAGAAGGACTGCCAGGCGGTGATGGACCAGGCCCTGCCGTACCTGAAGGAGCGCATCGCCGCCGCCCGGCCGGGCGAGAAGCAGGCGATCGTCTTCGACATCGACAACACCACGCTGGAGACCGACTTCGGCTTCAGCTACCCGCAGCCGGCCAACAGGCCCGTGCTGAGCGTCGCCAAGTACGCCCAGGAACACGGCGTCTCGCTGTTCTTCGTGACGGCCCGCCCGGGCATCATCTACCTGCCCACCGAGTACAACCTCGCGTACGACGGCTACGACGTCTCCGGCCTCTACGTCCGCGGCCTGTTCGACCTCTTCAAGGACGTCGCCGCCTACAAGACCGCCCAGCGCGTCGACATCGAGAACAAGGGCTACTCGATCATCGCGAACATCGGCAACAGCGCCACCGACCTGTCCGGCGGCCACGCCGAGAAGACCTTCAAGCTGCCGGACTACAACGGCCAGTTGTCGTAACCGCGGTCGTCACCGGGGCTTCCCGGGCATGCGGAAGGGGCCGGTGCCCAAAGGCACCGGCCCCTTCCGTTCGGACGATCCGCCGGAGGCTTACGCGTCCTTGCTCAGGTTCGGTCCGGCACCGCCGGCCGCCTGCTCGATCGGCGGGACGTCGGGCAGCGCCGACTTCTCCTCACCCCGGAAGGTGAAGGTCTGGGTCTCGCCCTCGCCCTCGGTGTCCACGACCACGATGTGACCGGGGCGCAGCTCGCCGAAGAGGATCTTCTCCGACAGCGTGTCCTCGACCTCGCGCTGGATCGTGCGACGCAGCGGACGCGCGCCCAGCACCGGGTCGTAGCCCTTCTTGGACAGCAGTTCCTTGGCGGTCTGGGACAGTTCGATGCCCATGTCCCGGTCCTTCAGGCGCTCGTCCACCTTGCTGATCATCAGGTCGACGATCCGCAGGATGTCCTCCTGCGTCAGCTGCGGGAAGACGACCACGTCGTCGACACGGTTGAGGAACTCGGGGCGGAAGTGCTGCTTGAGCTCGTCCGACACCTTGTTCTTCATGCGCTCGTAGTTGGTCTTCGTGTCACCCGCGGCGGCGAAGCCCAGGTTGAAGCCCTTGGAGATGTCCCGGGTGCCGAGGTTGGTCGTCATGATGATGACCGTGTTCTTGAAGTCCACGACCCGGCCCTGGGAGTCGGTCAGGCGACCGTCCTCCAGGATCTGCAGCAGCGAGTTGAAGATGTCCGGGTGGGCCTTCTCGACCTCGTCGAAGAGGACGACGGAGAACGGCTTGCGGCGGACCTTCTCGGTCAGCTGGCCGCCCTCTTCGTAACCCACGTATCCGGGCGGGGAACCGAAGAGACGCGAGACCGTGTGCTTCTCGCTGAACTCCGACATGTCGAGGGAGATCAGCGCGTCCTCGTCGCCGAAGAGGAACTCGGCGAGCGCCTTGGACAGTTCGGTCTTACCGACACCGGACGGGCCGGCGAAGATGAACGAACCACCCGGACGCTTCGGGTCCTTCAGGCCCGCACGCGTACGACGGATCGCCTTCGACAGCGCCTTGACGGCGTCGTTCTGGCCGATGACCCGCTTGTGCAGCTCCTCCTCCATGCGGAGCAGGCGGCTGGACTCCTCCTCGGTCAGCTTGAAGACCGGGATGCCGGTGGCCGTGGCGAGGACCTCGGCGATCAGCTCGCCGTCGACCTCGGCGACGACGTCCATGTCGCCGGCCTTCCACTCCTTCTCCCGCTTGGCCTTGGCGGCCAGGAGCTGCTTCTCCTTGTCGCGGAGGGAGGCGGCCTTCTCGAAGTCCTGCGAGTCGATCGCGGACTCCTTGTCCCGGCGGACGGCGGCGATCTTCTCGTCGAACTCGCGCAGGTCCGGCGGAGCGGTCATCCGGCGGATGCGCATCCGCGAGCCGGCCTCGTCGATCAGGTCGATCGCCTTGTCCGGCAGGAAGCGGTCGGAGATGTACCGGTCGGCCAGGGTGGCGGCCTGGACCAGCGCCTCGTCCGTGATGGAGACGCGGTGGTGCGCCTCGTAGCGGTCACGCAGACCCTTGAGGATCTCGATCGTGTGCGGCAGGGACGGCTCGGCGACCTGGATGGGCTGGAAGCGGCGCTCCAGGGCCGCGTCCTTCTCCAGGTGCTTGCGGTACTCGTCCAGGGTGGTCGCACCGATGGTCTGCAGCTCGCCGCGGGCCAGCATCGGCTTGAGGATGCTCGCCGCGTCGATGGCGCCCTCGGCGGCACCCGCACCGACCAGCGTGTGCAGCTCGTCGATGAACAGGATGATGTCGCCGCGGGTGCGGATCTCCTTGAGGACCTTCTTCAGGCGCTCCTCGAAGTCACCGCGGTAGCGGGAGCCGGCCACCAGGGCGCCGAGGTCCAGCGTGTAGAGGTGCTTGTCCTTGAGCGTCTCGGGCACCTCGCCCTTGACGATGGCCTGGGCGAGGCCCTCGACGACGGCGGTCTTGCCGACGCCGGGCTCACCGATCAGCACCGGGTTGTTCTTGGTACGGCGGGACAGCACCTGCATGACCCGCTCGATCTCCTTCTCGCGCCCGATGACCGGGTCGAGCTTGGACTCACGAGCGGCCTGGGTGAGGTTCCGGCCGAACTGGTCCAGGACGAGGGAGGTCGAGGGGGTGCCCTCGGCGGGGCCGCCGGCGGTGGCGGTCTCCTTGCCCTGGTAACCGGAGAGCAGCTGGATGACCTGCTGCCGCACCCGGTTGAGGTCTGCACCCAGCTTGACCAGGACCTGGGCGGCGACGCCCTCGCCCTCGCGGATCAGGCCGAGCAGGATGTGCTCCGTGCCGATGTAGTTGTGGCCCAGCTGAAGGGCCTCGCGGAGCGACAGCTCCAGGACCTTCTTGGCACGGGGGGTGAAGGGGATGTGCCCGGACGGGGCCTGCTGGCCCTGACCGATGATCTCCTCCACCTGCTGGCGGACCGCCTCAAGCGAAATGCCGAGGCTCTCCAGGGCCTTAGCGGCGACACCTTCGCCCTCGTGGATGAGACCCAGGAGGATGTGCTCGGTGCCGATGTAGTTGTGGTTGAGCATCCGGGCTTCTTCCTGAGCCAGGACGACAACCCGCCGCGCGCGGTCGGTGAACCTCTCGAACATCGTTAATCGCTCCTCAGAGCGGTCAGGCAGTGGGGGGAACTTCCCCTCCCTGTCCTTCCGCAGCTTAGTCCCGCAAGCGGGGACCGCTCATTCCAACTGCCGACACCGTCCTTGGCCTCCTGACCCCGAACGCCGACATCTGCTCCAACCCGATGGTGCGAGACGATGTTCCCGCAGGCCAGGCAGTTACCCCACTCGCCAGTACGCCGATGGCGAACGTGAGACGGCCCATCCTGCGTGTCGCCCCCTCCCACTAGGGATGTCTTACCCGCTGGGACTGACACTCCATGCCGCGCGCACCCATTCCCTCCGCTATGGGCGAACAACCTCGCGCCTCCCCCGCACCCCCACGCGCCCCCATTTCGCGACTCTGCGCGATCACCGGGGAACCCAGCGTAACTCGCTGGTCGCTTCTGCGGTTGCGCTGGGCATGGTTGGCTCGTTCCCCACGGCCTCAACGGTCCCCCTTCCCCGGCGCCCCTTGGATCCGGGCGTACCGGATGCGTGCGATCTCCCGGCCGGCCCGGATGCCCGGGCCCGTCACTGGTACGAGAACGATCTGGGGTGGGCGACCGTGCCCGGACGGCCGCTGCGGCTGCTGACGGGGCTGCGGTTCGACGTCCTGGACGTGCCGGCCGAGGCGGGCGCGGGTGCGCTCCGGCATCTCGCGGCGGGCTCCGCCGTGGCGCTTCGGGGCGACCGGATGCAGCTGCTGGTGGCCGCGGGCAGCGCTGAGGAGCTGCCGGGGCTGCTGGACTGGCTGGAATGGAGCGCCGTGACGCTCGATCTGCGGGTCCTGGGCGTGGGCGGTGCGATCCGGGCACCGGCCCCACCGGGGGCCGTCCCCGCGGGGCGTGCGGCACCGATGGCCGTCCGCTCTGCGCAGGGGGCCGCCGTGTGGCTGCGGCCCCCTGGGCCTGGAGGCGAGGCCGAGGCCTCGCTGCCGACGATGCCGGCCGTGGGGCGCGAGGGGAGCGCCCCCGATCTCGTACGACTGGTGGACACGGTGGCAGCGCACTGTCACCGGGTCCGGCTGCGGCGCCTGCGCGCCGGGCTGCCGACCGACTGCCTGCGGGATCAGCCGTTGGCCTTCTCGTAGGCCTCGCGAATGGACGCGGGAACACGGCCGCGGTCGTTGACCTCGTAACCGTTCTCCTTCGCCCAGGCGCGGATCGCCGCGGTGTCCTGGTTGCCACCCGCGGCGGCGCGCACCTTTCCACGCCCGCCCGAAGCACGGCCTCCGGTACGACGACCACCCTTCACATAGGGCTCGAGAAGGCCGCGCAGCTTGTCCGCATTGGCCGTCGTGAGATCGATCTCGTACGTCTTGCCGTCCAGCGCGAACGTCACGGTCTCGTCCGCCTCGCCGCCGTCGAGGTCGTCGACAAGAAGGACCTGAACCTTCTGTGCCACCGGATTTCCTTTCATCGATAACGTTGAGGACCAGGGGTGTGTGGCGTCCCGCCGTTTCGCCGCCCCTGTTATATGCAGTACTGCAGTACGTCGGAAAGCAAACCGCTTTTGCCGGAAAAACACAAACCCCTGGCAGAGGACCGACGGACCGCCCCTGCCCGGAAACATGCGCGTTTCGGACATAGGGAACCTGGGCAATGACGATCACAGATGCAGAAGCATCCGGCTGTTGCCCAAGGTGTTCGGTTTCACTCGTTCGAGACCCAGGAACTCCGCGACGCCCTCGTCATAGGAACGCAACAGCTCCGCGTAGACATCGGTGTCGACCGGCGTCTCGCCGATCTCGACGAAGCCGTGCTTCCCGAAGAAGTCCACTTCGAAGGTGAGGCAGAAAACCCGGCGAACGCCGAGCCAGCGCGCGGTCTGCAGCAACTTCTCCAGCAACTGATGACCGACGCCCGCGCCCTTGAGGCCGGGCTTCACCGCGAGAGTGCGGACTTCCGCGAGGTCCTCCCACATGACGTGCAGCGCGCCGCAGCCGACCACCTCGGCGTTGTCGTCGCGTTCCGCGACCCAGAACTCCTGGATGTCCTCGTAAAGGGTGACCGTGGCTTTGTCGAGCAGGATGCTGTCACGGACGTAGGCGTCGAGGAGGTGGCGTACGGTCGGCACATCGCTGGTCCGGGCACGCCGGACGGTGATGGCTTTTGCGGAGACTTCGGGACGCTCTGCTGACATGAGCGGACGCTATCGCCCGTCCGCGCCCCCGGCCGAGCCGGGGTTCTCCTCTTGCCGGGCTTCGGGCGCTTCCTGTTGCGCGGCTTCCCCTTGCGCGGCTTCCCGTTGCCGCGGTTCGGGGGTTCGGGGGGTTTCCGGGCCCTGGACGATGCGTACGGCGTCCCTGAGGGCCTGGCGCTGTTCCTCGCTCATCATCCCGAAGAAGGCGACGAGAGCGGCGGCCGGGTTGTCGCTCTGCGACCAGGCGTCGTTCATGAGGGCGGCGGCGTACGCGGCGCGCGTCGAGACGGCCTCATATCGATAGGCCCGCCCTTCCGCCTCGCGGCGGACCCAGCCCTTCTGATGGAGATTGTCCAAAACGGTCATCACGGTGGTGTACGCGATGGAGCGTTCCTGCTGGAGGTCTTCCAGGACTTCTCGAACGGTCACCGGGCGGTTCCACTTCCACACCCGCGTCATGACCGCGTCTTCGAGTTCTCCCAATGGGCGAGGCACAGCTCAGAACAATAGTGGGAGATCCCGGCAATGGCCTGCCGGACGTGCACTAAGCCGCGAATAGGAACAAAAAGGGCGTACGGCTCGGAGTCGCACCGGGATAGCGACGGCCCGCGGGAGCGCTCAGGCGTCGCCGCGGGCGGGGGCCTGGCGCGCACCCTCCGCGCGCGCGAGGGCGGCGTCGACGGCGGCGTCCTCCTTGGCCTTGGCGGCCCCGCCCTGGGTCTTCACGATCACCCTGACCACACCGATGAAGAACACGGCCATCACGACCGGAGGCACGAGCGCGGAGACGTAGTCCATGGCACCAGAGTATCCACGCCCCAAACGCCCGAAAGGCACGGGGTACGCGCGCGAACCCGTACCGGCCGGGGGCCGGTACGGTCAGCCGGCGGCCAGTTCGCGGGACTCGGCCGGGGGTGCCGGCTTGCGGCGCGGGAAGACCTCGCCCGGCGTGGGGATGGGCCGCTTCGGCGTGGCGGGTTCCGGAGCGGGCCGCTCCGCGGGCGTCGGCGCGGGCTTCGGCGTCGGCTTCGACACGGGGTCCTGGGCGGGCTTCTGGGCGGGCTCCTGCGGCTCCTCGGCCTGCCGGACCCCTGGGCCCGCCCCGCCGCCCTGCAGGGCCATCAGGCGGGTGCGGGAGGGCGGTACGGCGGGTGCGGGCACCTTGCGCGCGCCCTGCGCGAACCGGGCCCGCACGTCCTGCTCCGCCAGTGCCCGGCAACGGTCCAGCAGCGCGGCCGCCGCCGGGCTCCTGGGCAGCGCCCGCAGTGCGGCGAGATCGTCCGGCGTCGGCCGGTGCCCGGCCCCCAGCGCCTCCTCCAGGAGGGTGAGATAGCCGGCGGCGGTGCCCGGGAGCGCGGCCCGGTACCGGCCCAGGTCGGCCACCAGGAAGGCGCGCAGTCTCGCCCCCTCGCGCATCGCCTCGTCGAGCGACTCTGCGAGCCGGCAACAGTCCTTGACGTCCTCGGCGGACGCTTGGCCGGGGTGAAGGGCGAGGGCGAGGGCGCGGCGGAGCACACGCAGCTCCTCCACGCCGAACGCCATGCCGCCGCGGGATCCGTATGGCGTGGGCATGCGGCGACGCTACCGCTAATCGGACAAAAGTGACGGATCTGGATGTTTTTTCGACGCGTGTCGTTCCCGGTTTCCCCCGACCGGGGCCACGCGCACGGAGAAACGGGAAAACCGGCGCTCCGGGAGGGCGCCGGTCACCTCACACGACGCGCCCAGAGGGCGCCGGTCACCTCACAGACGCGACACGTTCCGCTCGTACACCAGGCGCAGCCCGATCAGCGTCAGCCACGGCTGGTGCTCGTCGATCACCGAGGACTCCCCCAGCACCATCGGCGCGAGCCCGCCCGTGGCGATCACCGTCACGTCGTCGGGATCGTCGGCCAGCTCCCGCGCCATGCGGCTCACGACCCCGTCGACCTGCCCGGCGAAGCCGTACACGATGCCGGCCTGCATGGCCTCGACCGTGTTCTTGCCGATCACGCTGCGCGGCCGGGCCACCTCGATCTTCCGCAGCTGCGCGCCCTTGACGCCGAGCGCCTCCACGGAGATCTCGATGCCGGGCGCGATGACGCCGCCGACGTACTCCCCGCGCGCGGAGACCGCGTCGAACGTGGTCGCCGTACCGAAGTCGACGACGATCGCCGGGCCGCCGTACAGGTCGACGGCCGCGACCGCGTTGATGATCCGGTCCGCGCCGACCTCCTTGGGGTTGTCGGTGAGGATCGGCACCCCCGTCTTGACGCCGGGCTCGACGAGGACGGCGGGTACGTCGCCGTAGTACCGCCGGGTGACCTCGCGCAGTTCGTGCAGCACCGACGGGACGGTCGCGCAGATCGCGATGCCGTCGATGCCGTCGCCCAGCTCCTCGCCGAGCAGCGGGTGCATGCCCATCAGGCCCTGCAGCAGCACCGCCAGCTCGTCCGCCGTCCGGCGCGCGTCGGTGGAGATGCGCCAGTGCTCGACGATGTCCTCACCGTCGAACAGGCCGAGGACGGTGTGCGTGTTGCCGACGTCGATCGTGAGCAGCATGGCCGTTACTCCGCCTCGCGCAGATCCAGGCCGATGTCCAGGATCGGCGAGGAGTGGGTGAGCGCGCCGACGGCCAGGAAGTCCACGCCGGTGTCGGCGTACACGCGCGCGACGTCGAGCGTGAGCCGGCCGGAGGCCTCCAGGAGGGCCCGGCCGTGGACGATCCCGACGGCCTCCGCGCACTCGTCGGGTGTGAAGTTGTCCAGCAGGATCAGGTCGGCGCCCGCGTCGACCACCTCGCGCAGCTGGTGCAGGGTGTCGACCTCGACCTCGATCGGCACCTCCGGGAACTGCTCCCGTACGGCCTTGAAGGCCTGCGCGACGCCACCGGCGGCGACCACGTGGTTGTCCTTCACCAGGGCCGCGTCGGACAGCGACATGCGGTGGTTGACGCCGCCGCCGCAGCGCACGGCGAACTTCTCCAGCGAGCGCAGCCCGGGGGTCGTCTTGCGGGTGTCGCGCACCCGCGTCTTGGTGCCCTCCAGCGCGTCCGCCCACGCGCGCGTGGCGGTCGCGATGCCGGACAGGCGGCACAGGATGTTCAGCGCGCTGCGCTCGGCGGTCAGCAGGTCACGCGTGCGCGTGGTGACCGACAGCAGCTTCTGCCCGGCCTCGACCCGGTCGCCGTCCTCGACATGCCGCTCGACCTCGAACTCGTCCGCGCAGACCACGGACAGCACGGCCTCGGCGACCCTCAGGCCCGCCACGACGCCCGCCTCACGCGCGGTGAAGTCGCCGGTGGCCACCGCCTCCTCGGAAATGGTCGACACGGTCGTCACGTCCACGCCGCCGTCCAGGTCCTCCTGGATGGCCACGTTGGCGATGTCCTCGACCTCTACGGGATCGAGCCCGGCGGCGGCCAGCAGCTCGGCGAGCGCGGGGTCGAGCCCGCTCTCCAGGTACTCCTCGTCGCCGTCCGCGCCACAGGCACAGCCGTCGCCGCAGCCACCGGTGGGGGCGAGGGGAAGGTCGTCGGTGCTCACGTCTGTCACTGCTCCTGGGGCGCTGGGATTACCGGGTAGGGGGGAAGTCTGCGGTGTCGGTGGTGTGCACGGCCAGGGACCGGTCGGGGTTCAGCCGTACGACGATGTGGCGCCGCCAGCGGGTGTCGTCGCGCTCCGGGTCGTCCTCGCGCCAGTGGCAGCCGCGGGTCTCCTCGCGCAGCCGCGCGGCGGCGACCAGGACGCGGGCGACGCACAGCAGGTTGGTGGCCTCCCAGGTGTCCACACCGGGCTCGGCCGTCTTGCCGTTCTCGTCCAGCGCGTCACGGGCCTCGCTGTGCAGCCGCTGGAGCTGCCCGGCGGCCTTCGCCAGGGACTCCTCCGAGCGCAGCACGCCCGCGCCCTCCGTCATGATCCGCTGGATGGCGAACCGGGTCTCCGGGGCGAGCAGCGGGTGCGCCGGCTTCTCGGGGTCCGGGACGGGCTGGGGCACGCCCGCGTGCAGGCCGTTCTCCGCTCGGGCGGCGGCGATGTCGGCGGCGATCCGCTCGGCGTAGACCAGGCCTTCGAGGAGGGAGTTGGAGGCGAGCCGGTTCGCGCCGTGCACGCCGGTGCAGGCGACCTCGCCGCACGCGTACAGGCCGGGCACGGTGGTGCGCCCCTGGGCGTCCGTGCGCACGCCTCCGGAGGCGTAGTGGGCGGCCGGGGCGATCGGGATGAAGTCCGTGACCGGGTCGATGCCGTTGGCGCGGCAGGCGGCCGTGATGGTCGGGAAGCGGTGCTCCCACATCTCGGCGCCGAAGTGCCGGGCGTCGAGGTACATGTGCTCGGCGCCCTGCTCCAGCATCCGCCGCAGGATGCCCTTGGCGACGATGTCCCGGGGCGCCAGCTCGGCCAGCTCGTGCTGGCCGACCATGAAGCGCACGCCGTCCGCGTCGACCAGGTGGGCGCCCTCGCCGCGTACCGCCTCGGAGACCAGCGGCTGCTGGCCCTCGGCCTCCGGGCCGAGGAACAGCACGGTCGGGTGGAACTGCACGAACTCCAGGTCGCTGACCTCGGCGCCCGCGCGCAGCGCCAGGGCGACGCCGTCACCGGTCGACACGGACGGGTTGGTGGTCGCGGAGAACACCTGGCCCATGCCGCCGGTCGCCAGCACCACCGCGGGGGCGTGCACGGCGCCCACGCCGTCGTGCTGGCCCTCGCCCATCACGTGCAGCGTGACCCCGGCCGTGCGGCCCTCGGCGTCGGTGAGCAGGTCCAGCACGAGCGCGTTCTCGATGGTGCGCAGCCCACGCGCCCGTACGGCCTCCACGAGCGCCCGGGAGACCTCCGCGCCCGTCGCGTCGCCGCCCGCGTGCGCGATCCGGCGCCGGTGGTGGCCGCCCTCGCGGGTGAGGTGGATGTCGCCCTCGTCGTCGGTGTCGAAGTGGGCGCCGGTGGAGATCAGCCGCCGTACCGCGTCGGGGCCCTCGGTGACGAGGATCCGTACGGCCTCCTCGTCACACAGCCCCGCGCCGGCCACCAGGGTGTCCCCGAGGTGCTGTTCGGGCGTGTCGCCCTCCCCGAGCGCGGCGGCGATGCCGCCCTGTGCCCAGCGGGTGGAGCCGTCGTCCAGGCGGGCCTTGGTGACGACGACGGTCGTCAGGCCAGCGGCCTCGCAGCGCAGGGCAGCGGTCAGGCCGGCCACCCCGGAGCCGACGACGACCACGTCCGCGGAGATGGACCACCCGGGAGCGGGTGCGTGCAGTCGTATGCCAGTGCTGGTGCCTGTGCTGGTGCCTGTGCTGGTCACGAGGCGGCTCCGAAGGTGAGAGGGAGGTTGTCGATCAGCCGGGTCGTGCCGACCCGGGCGGCGACGGCGAGAACGGCCTCGCCGGTGAAGTCGTCGCCGATCTCGGTGAAGTCGGACGGGTCGACGAGGCTCAGGTAGTCCAGTTCGAGCGGCGGGGCGAAACGCGCGGCCTCGTCCAGCACCTGCCGTGCGGCCGCGCGGACGGCCGCGGGACCGCCCGGGGACGCCGTGGCGACCGCGTGCGCGTCGGCGGCGGCGCGGGACTCCCCCAGGGCGCTCAGCGCCTCGGCACGCGCGTGCGTGGAGGGCACTTCGCGGGCACGCGCGCGCAGCGCCTCCTGCGCGGCGTGCCGGTCGCGGCCGGCGAACAGCGCCCGGGACAGCGCGAGCGCGGTACGGCGCTCGTCGGGCGAGAGGTAGCGGTTGCGGCTGGACAGGGCGAGCCCGTCCTCCTCGCGCACGGTCGGTACGCCGACGATCTCCACGCCGAAGTTCAGGTCCCGCACCATGCGCCGGATCAGGGCCAGCTGCTGGGCGTCCTTCTGGCCGTACAGGGCCACGTCGGGGCGGGTGAGGTGCAGCAGCTTGGCGACGACGGTGAGCATGCCGTCGAAGTGGCCGGGCCGCGAGCCGCCCTCCAGGCGTTCCCCCATGGGACCGGCGGTGATCCGGACCTGGGGGTCACCGCCTGGGTAGACCTCGTCCACGGAGGGCGCGAACACCGCGTCCGCGCCGGCCTGAGCGGCGATCTTCAGGTCGGCGTCCAGGGTGCGCGGATAGCGGTCCAGGTCCTCGCCCGCGCCGAACTGCAGCGGGTTGACGAAGACGGTGACGACGACCTCGCCGTCCGGGCCGGCGATCTCACGCGCCGTGCGGATCAGGGTGGCGTGGCCCTCGTGCAGCGCGCCCATGGTCATCACGACGGCACGGCGGCCGTGGCGCACGCGCGCGTGCAGCTCGCCGGCGGTGCTCAGCAGGGCGGTGGTCATCGGTCGTTCCCCTCGGTGCCGTGAGTGCCGTTCGTGCCACGGGTGCCGTCGGCCAGCACGCCGAGCAGGTCCTCGGCGAGTTCGGGCTTCAGCAGGCCGTGCGCGAGCGCCCGGTCGGCGGTCGCGCGGGCCATCGCGACGTAGCCCGCGACGGTCTGCGGGGCGTGCCTGCGCAGCTCGGTGATGTGCGCGGCGACCGTGCCGGCGTCCCCGCGCGCGACGGGCCCGGTGAGCGCCAGGTCGCCGGAGCGCAGAGCGTTGTCCAGGGCGGCGCCGAGCAGCGGGCCGAGCATCCGGTCGGGCGCCGCGACGCCCGCCGTGCGCAGCAGCTCCATCGACTGGGCGACCAGGGTCACCAGATGGTTGGCGCCGAGCGCGAGGGCCGCGTGGTACAGCGGGCGGTTCTGCTCGCTGATCCACTCGGGCTCGCCGCCCATCTCGATGACGAGGGCCTCGGCCGCCAGCCGCAGTTCCTCGGGCGCGGTGACGCCGAACGAGCAGCCGGCGAGGCGCTGGACGTCGACGGGGGTGCCGGTGAAGGTCATCGCCGGGTGCAGGGCCAGCGGCAGGGCGCCCGCGCGCAGGGCCGGGTCGAGGACCCCCGCGCCGTACCGGCCGGAGGTGTGCACGAGCAGCTGTCCGGGCCGTACCGCGCCGGTCTCGGCGAGGCCGGTGACCAGGCCGGGCAGGACGTCGTCGGGAACGGTGAGCAGCACCAGGTCGGCGCGCTCCAGGACTTCGGCGGGCGGCACCAGCGGCACGTCCGGGAGCATGGTCTCGGCGCGCCGCCGGGAGGCGTCGGAGACACCGGAGACGGCCACCGGGCGGTGCCCGGCGAGCTGGAGGGACGCGGCGAGCGCGGGGCCCACGCGGCCGGCGCCGACGACACCGACGGTGAGCCGCGCGGGGCGGTCCTTGAGGTCTGGCTGGTGGACTGTACTCACGCGACGGAGGCCTTCCCGTTCCAGTCCGCTCTGGGTACCGGACGATTTCTCGTCATGTTAACGCTATCTCGGTCCGGCGCCGACCGGTTGTCCACAGGCTGTGGGTTACACCACGCCGTCACCACGCCCGCCCGCGTCTGCGCGCCGGGCCGTGCCGCGCCTGTCCCCGGAGCCCCGACGCATGCCGCCCCCGGCCGTAATCCGACTGACCGCGCGCGGGGCCGCGCGGCATGATCCGTGCATGACCAACATGGCCGAGCACGGTGAACAGCAGCAGACGGAGCAGTCCGGACAGGAGCGGATGCGGGAGCGGCGGCTGGCCGCCTTCGCGAAGGCGGAACGCGTGCTCGCGCGCGAGGGAGCCCGGCGCACCGTGAGGGAGCGGCTGGCAGCCCTCCAGGAGGCGGCACCCGAGGTGTACGACCTGGACCGGACGGTGGACATCTACGGCAACCGGATCGTGGCGGACCTGGAGGAGCGGGTAGCGGCCCTGCTCGGCACGGAGGCCGCCGCGTTCTTCCCGAGCGGCACGATGGCCCAGCAGGTGGCGCTGCGCTGCTGGGCGGGCCGCACCGGCGACCGCGCGGTCGCCCTGCACGCCCTGGCCCACCCCGAGGTGCACGAGCGGCACGCGTTCAGCGAGGTCAGCGGGTTGCGGCCGGTGCGCGTGACCAGCGAGCCCCGGCTGCCCACGGCTGCCGAGATACGCGATCTCGAAGAGCCCTTCGGGACGCTGATGCTGGAACTGCCGCTCCGGGACGCCGGCTATGTGCTGCCCACCTGGGAGGAGCTGACCGAGGTCGTCGAGGCCGCACGGGAACGCGACGCGGTGGTGCACTTCGACGGGGCGCGCCTGTGGGAGACCACGGTCCACTTCGGCCGGCCCCTGGCGGAGATCGCCGGGTTGGCGGACAGCGTCTACGTGTCGTTCTACAAGTCCCTCGACGGCTTCGGCGGCGCCGCGCTGGCCGGCCCGAAGACCTTGGTGGACGAGGCGAGGACGTGGCGGCACCGGTACGGCGGCCAGATCTTCCAGCAGTTCCCCACCGCGCTGTCGGCGCTCATCGGCCTGGAGCGCGAGCTGCCCCGGCTGCCGGACTACGTGCGGCACGCGCGCGTGGTCGCCGCCGCGCTGCGTGAGGGGTTCGCCGCGGCCGGGTTGCCGTGGGCTCGCGTGCACCCCGAGGAGCCGCACACCCACGAGTTCCAGATCTGGCTGCCGTACGACTCCGGGGTCCTGCTGGAGGCGGCGGTGCGCCAGGCCGAGGAGACGGGCACGTACCTCTTCCCCGGTTACTGGGAACGGGGCGGGCCGGGGCTGGCCTACGCCGAGGTCACCGTCGGCGCCCCCGGCCTGGAGTGGACCGCGGACGACGTACGGGCGGCCGTGGCCGACTTCGTCACCCGCCTGCCCGCAGGCTGACCGCGGCGACGCGGCGTGCCAGCGCCCACGTCCACGGCACGCGCGGGGCGCGGGCGCTGGGCGGGCTGATCAGAGCGCGCGTGGGCGCAGCCACCGGCGCAGGGCGTACCGCACACGTCCTCGCGCCGGGCGCCCGGCGATGACCGCGTCGAAGCGCCGGCGGTCCCGCAGTTCACGAAGTACGCCGACGTCGTGCCGGCCGGGCGCGGGCGGCTCCGGCTCGCCGAGCACGCGGGCGCGATGGCTGTCGAGGAGGTACTGCTGGGTGATGCTCATGGCGGATCGCCTTCTCGTAAGATCTCGGGACATGGACTGGTCACCGACCGCTCGATGACCGTTCGGGCTCCGCGGCCGCCCCGGTGCCTCCACCCTGCCGCCGGCCGGGGGTGGTTGTCCCGTGGATTGACGGCTGCCGTCAATCCACGGCGGCGCTGTCAGTGGCCCGGTGCACGATGGAGGACATGAGCGTGACCATCGACATCACCGGCCTGCCCCCGGAGCGGGTCTCCGTCGTGCCCTCCCCGCTGGCGGAACTGGGGATGGCCCTGCACGCCCTGAGCGAGCCCGGCCACCACCCCGACCTCCAGGGCTGGGCGACCGCCGTCTCGTCCCGCCTGGATCCCTGCCTGGCCGACCGGCTGTGCGAGGCGGACTTCCTGTGGCGTACGACGTTCTCGGACGTCTTCGCCCCGTTCGCGGGCATCCCCGGCGGCCGCACGCTCCCCGGGGCCACGCTCGCCGAGGAACTGGACCTCCTGGACAAGCTGACGGACGAACAGTTCGTCCACGCCGTCCTGGAGTTCACCTGCCAGCTGCGCTACGACGTCCAGGATCCCGGCCCCCTGGCCGACCCGGAGCTGCGCCGCCGCTCCCTGGAGCTGGCCGCCGCACGCGGTGGCGCGCAGGAGCGCTTCACGCACCGGCTGCTGGACGACCCGCCAGCCGTCCGGGCGTGGTTCCGGCAGCTGATGCTCGACTGCGACCAGGCCTTCTTCGCCGACACCTGGTCCCGGCTGCAGCCCCAGCTCGCCGCCGACGCCCGGCACAAGAGCGAACTGCTGCGCCGCAAGGGCCTCGCCGAGGCCCTGTCATCCCTCTCGGGAGCCATCTCGCTGGACCAGGAGGCCGCGCTCATCACGGTCGACAAGCTCCTGGTGGGCCGCACCGCCACCGGCGACGGCGGCCTGGTCCTCGTCCCGACGAGCATGGGCTGGCCGCACCTGATGGTGCTGCACCGGTACGGCTGGCAGCCCTCGATCACCTACCCCGCGAGCGGCACGCGCCCGCAGGCCCCGTCCGTCGAACAGCTCACGCGCCGGCTGGAGGCGCTGGCCCACCCGGTGCGGATGCGGCTGTGCCGGCATCTCGCCCGGGCCGCGCACACCACCGGCGAACTGGCCGACGCCCACGGCATGTCCGCTCCCGAGATATCCCGGCACCTCACGGTGCTGAAGAAGGCGGGCCTGGTCACCGACTGCCGCCGGGGGCGGTACGTCCAGCACCAGCTCGACCTCGCGGCGGTGGCCCGGCTGGGCAGCGACTTCATCGAGGGCGTCCTGCGCTGAAGCCGGGCCCGTGCGCCGCCCCTGGTGTCCCGCACCGAAGCCGGCGCCGTACGGCCCCCGGTGGCCCGCGCCGAACCCGGGGGGCCGTACGGCACGCGTCAGCCGTGCCCGCCCGCGCGCACCAGCCCCGTCTCGTAGGCCAGCACCACCACCTGGACCCGGTCACGCAGACCGAGCTTGGTCAGGATGCGGCCCACATGGGTCTTCACGGTCGCCTCGCTCAGCACCAGCCGGGCCGCGATCTCACCGTTGGACAGGCCCTGCGCGACCAGCACCATCACCTCGCGCTCCCGGTCGGTGAGCCGCTCCAGTTCCTTGTGCTGCGGCTCCTTTCCGGCGGAGGGCAGCATCGGCGCGAAGCGGTCCAGCAGGCGCCGGGTGGTGGACGGCGCCACGACCGCGTCGCCGCTGTGCACGGCACGGATCGCGCCCAGCAGATCACCGGGCGGCACGTCCTTGAGCATGAATCCGGAGGCGCCCGCCTTCAGCCCGGAGAAGGCGTACTCGTCCAGGTCGAAGGTGGTCAGGATCAGCACCTTGGGCGGGTCCGACTCCATGCAGATCCGCCGGGTGGTCTCCACCCCGTCCAGCTTCGGCATGCGCACGTCCATCAGGACGACGTCGACGTCCGTGGACCGCAGCACCTGCAGGGCCTCGACGCCGTCGCCCGCCTCCGCGACGACCTCCATGTCCGGCTGGGCGGCGAGCACCATCCGGAATCCGGTGCGCAGCAGCACCTGGTCGTCGACGAGCATCACGCGGATCGTCATCGGGCCTCTTTCGTTCGGGGCGGTGGATCGTGCTTCAGAGCGAGGGTGTTACAGGTGGCGGGGGTGTTACAGGTGTCAACAGGGGGCGTGCGGCCACGTCAGTGCGCCGGTTTGAGCGGCAGCAGGGCGCTGATGCGGAATCCTCCGCCCGGACGCGGGCCGGCGTCCAGGGTGCCACCGACCATGCCGACCCGCTCGCGCATACCGATCAGGCCGTGTCCCTGGCCGTCGGCGCCGCCCTCCTCGTACAGCTCGTGCGGGGCGCCCTTGCCGTCGTCCTCGACGAGCAGGCCGAGCCCGTCGTCGAAGTAGACCAGCCGGACGCTCGCGCCCGCGTGGGGGCCGCCGTGCTTGCGGGTGTTGGTGAGCGCCTCCTGCACGATCCGGTACGCGGTCAGCTCCACGCCGCTGGGCAGCGGGCGCGGGGTGCCCTCCACCTTGAAGTCGATCGGGAGACCGGAGCTGCGGCACTGCTCGATCAGGTCGTCGATCTGCTCGACGTCCGGCTGGGGGACGTACTCCCCGCCCTCCTGGTGCTC
The DNA here is from genome assembly GCF_000725475.1 of Streptomyces durhamensis. Taxonomy (NCBI): domain Bacteria; kingdom Bacillati; phylum Actinomycetota; class Actinomycetes; order Kitasatosporales; family Streptomycetaceae; genus Streptomyces; species Streptomyces durhamensis. Next base: position 179,882 of record NZ_JNXR01000009.1, on the reverse strand, counting down.
CCCGGTGCGCAGCACGCCCAGCAGGCGGCGCATCTCGGCGAGGGCCTGACGGCCGGTGGACGAGATCGTCTCCAGGGCCTTTTTGGCCTGGTCGGGCGCGGCGTCGAGGACATAGGCGGCGCCGTCCGCCTGCACCACCATCACCGACACGTTGTGCGCGACGACATCGTGCAGCTCACGCGCGATACGGGCGCGTTCGGCGGCCACCGCGACCTTCGACTGCGCCTCGCGCTCCTTCTCCAGCCGGGCCGCGCGCTCCTCCAGCTGGGCGAAGTAGGCACGCCGGGTGCGCATGGAGTCACCGAGCACCCAGGCGAGCGCGAAGGGCACCGTCTGGAAGACCGCGATGGCGACCTGCCCGAAGAAGCTGGAGTGCTCGGCCGGCCAGCGGATCTGCGCGAGGGTCGCCGCGACGAGGCTGACGGCGAGCGCCAGCCGGGAGGCCCAGCGCGCACCGACCGCCGCCACCGTGTACGTGATCACCAGCATCGCGAAGTCGGCGACGGTCGGCTCGACGTCCAGCACCAGCTGGGCCAGGCCCGTCGCGAGGGCGACCAGCAGCATCGGCTCCGGGTAACGCCGGCGCAGCGCGACGACGGCACACAGGACCACGGACACGGCCATCCCCGCGACGCGTGTCCCGTGGTGACCGGTCGTCCCGCTGAGGTTGACCACGCTCACGCCGGACAGCCCGAGCAGGACGACGGCCCAGAAGGTGTCGACCCAGGTCGGGTGGCGGCGGAGGAAGTCGTAGAGGCGCTGCACGTAACCCAGAGTAGGGAAAACAGATGCGTGCAGGGGTCAACCGGAGGGCCGATCCACGCTGGGCGCGTGTACTCCGCAAGGTGGAGGAAGTGATCATCTGTGCGCCTAGTCTGTTGCGGTGACGGATGAGACGGGACGGGAAGCGGAACGGTCTTCCGGCGCGGGGCACGGCGACCACGACCGGTGGGACGGCCCGCGTGGCTGGCGCGCGGCGACCGGGGCGGCACTGTACGGCCCCGGCGGCTTCTACCTCCGCCCGGAGGGCCCGGCCGGCCACTTCCGCACGTCCGTGCACGCCTCCGCGCTGTTCGCGCGGGCCGTGGCCGGGCTGCTGTGCCGGGTGGACGAGGCACTGGGACGGCCCCCGGCGCTGGACTTCGTCGACATGGGAGCCGGACGCGGCGAACTGGTCACCGGCGTGCTCGCCGCTCTGCCCGCCGACGTGGCCGCACGCGCGCGTGCGTACGCCGTGGAACTCGCCGACCGCCCGGCCGGCCTGGACGAACGGATCACCTGGCTGGACACGCCGCCGGCCGCCGTAACGGGCCTGCTGTTCGCCAACGAGTGGCTGGACAACGTGCCCGTGGACGTCGCCGAGGTGGACCCCGCGGGGCTGCCCCGGCTGGTGCTCGTCACCGGCGACGGCGAAGAGCGGCTCGGAGAGCCGGTGACCGGCGCCGAGGCGGACTGGCTCGCGCGCTGGTGGCCGCTGCCGGCCGAGGAAGGGCTGCGCGCGGAGATCGGGCTGCCCCGGGACCTGGCATGGGCCTCGGTGGTGGACCGGGTGGTGCGCGGGCTCGCGGTGGCCGTGGACTACGCGCACACCCTGGACACCCGCCCTCCGTTCGGGACGCTCACCGGCTTTCGCGCGGGACGCGAGACGGCGCCCGTGCCGGACGGGTCGTGCGACATCACGGCGCACGTCGCGCTGGACGCGTGCGCGGCGGCTCCCACGGCGCACACGCCCTCGGGCACGCCCGGAGAAGCGGCGCGCACGGCTCACGACACGGTCTGCGCACCCACGGAGGAGGCGCGCACGCCCTACGACACGGCTCGCGCTCCCTCGGACATGCCCGCCGTGCCGCCGGGTACGGCTCGCACATCCCGGAACACCGCGCCCGTGCCTTCGGACGCGCCTCCGAGCCCGGCGCACAGGCCCTCAGACACGGCGCAGGCGCCCTCCTCCGCAGCGCGCGCCCTGCCGGCCGCGCGCCTGCTCACGCAACGCGCCGCCCTGCACGCCCTCGATATCACCGGCGCGCGCCCCCCGCTCGCGTTGGCCTCCACGGACCCCACCGCCTACGTGCGCGCCCTCGCGAGCGCCGGGGAGGCCGCCGAGCTCACCGCCCCGGGCGGCCTCGGCGACTTCGGCTGGCTGCTCCAGCCGGTCGGAATCCCGCACCCGCTCGCCTGAGCCGGCCGCCACCGTGCACACGGCCGGCCGTGTGCCCGCGGCCGGCGGCCGTGCACACCGGCCGGCCTACTTGTCGATGTCGCCGACCACGAAGAACATCGAGCCCAGGATCGCCACCATGTCCGCCACCAGCGTCCCCGGCAGCAGTTCGGTCAGCGCCTGGATGTTGTTGTACGACGCCGAGCGCAGCTTCAGCCGGTACGGCGTCTTCTCGCCCTTGCTGACCAGGTAGTAGCCGTTGATGCCGAGCGGGTTCTCGGTCCACGCGTACGTGTGCCCCTCGGGCGCCTTCAGCACCTTCGGCAGCCGCTGGTTGATCGGCCCCGGCGGCAGCTCGGCGAGCCGGTCCAGGCAGGCGTCGGCGAGGTCCAGCGCGTTGTGCGTCTGCTCCAGCAGGACCTCGAAGCGGGCGAGGCAGTCGCCCTCGCTCCGGGTGACGACCTTCAGGGTGTCCTGCAGGTCGCCGTACGCCAGGTACGGCTCGTCGCGGCGCAGGTCGAAGTCGACGCCCGAGGCGCGCGCGATGGGCCCGCTCACGCCGTAGGCGTGCACGGTCTCCGGCGTCATCGCGCCCACCCCGCGGGTGCGGCCCCGGAAGATCTCGTTGCCGAGCACCAGGTCGTCGAAGACGTCCATGCGCGAGCGCACGTCGGCGACCGCGGCACGCGCGCGTGCGGTCCAGCCGGCCGGCAGGTCCTCCTTGAGGCCGCCGACGCGGTTGAACATGTAGTGCATGCGCCCGCCGGAGATTTCCTCCATGACGTTCTGCAGCACCTCGCGCTCCCGGAACGCGTAGAACACCGGGGTGATGCCGCCGAGCTCCAGCGGGTAGGAGCCGAGGAACATCAGGTGGTTCAGCACCCGGTTCAGCTCGGCGAGCAGCGTGCGCGTCCACACCGCCCGCTCGGGCACCTCCATGCCGAGCATCCGCTCCACGGCGAGGACCACGCCCAGCTCGTTCGAGAAGGCCGACAGCCAGTCGTGGCGGTTGGCGAGCACGATGATCTGGCGGTAGTCGCGCGCCTCGAAGAGCTTCTCGGCGCCGCGGTGCATATAGCCGATCACCGGCTCCGCGCGCACGATGCGCTCCCCGTCCAGCACGAGCCTGAGCCGCAGCACGCCGTGTGTGGACGGATGCTGGGGTCCGATGTTGAGCACCATGTCGGTGCTTTCCGCGGCGCCGCCGATCCCGACCGTGGTCTCCGTCGTAGGAGTCATGGCCCCAGTTTCCCCTACGTACGCTGGGCCCATGGAGACGGGGAGCCCGGATGAGACCGGGATACCGGGGGCCGAGCTGGTGTGGCGGGGGCTGCAGCCCGCTCTGATACGGGTGCGCCGGCTGCTCGTGGTGGTGTGGACGGCGGTGCTCACGGTCGCCGTCGGGCTGCTGCTGGGCCTGCTCGTGGGGCCCGTGTGGGCCGCCTTCGCGCTGGCTCCGCCGGCCCTGGGCGCGTGGGGCTGGCGGCTGGTGGAGCGCAACTGGCGCTCGTGGCGCTACGCCGAGCGCGCGGACGACCTGCTGATCAGCCGCGGTGTCCTGTGGCGCGAGGAGACGGTGGTGCCGTACGGGCGGATGCAGCTGGTCGAGGTCACCTCCGGACCCGTCGAGCGGCGCTTCGGGCTGGCCCACGTGCAGCTGCACACGGCGGCCGCCGCGACCGACGCGACCATCCCCGGCCTGGACCCGGCCGAGGCGGAGCGGCTGCGCGACCGGCTCACCGAGCTGGGCGAGGCCCGATCGGCGGGCCTGTGACCGCCCCCGACCACGGCGACGCCGTACCCGCCGCGGAACCGGCGCAGACGACACAGGCCGGGCATGCGGGGCATGCCGGGCATGCAGCGGAGCGCGCGGCGGTGACCGAGCGCCGGTTGCACCCCGTCACGCCCTTCCGGCGGGCGTGGGCACCGATCACCGTGCTCGCCGGATGGGCGGTGCACGACCCGAACGCGACGCAGCAGCAGCTGGAACGGCTGACCACCACCGTGCTGCTGCTGGGACTCGCCGTGCTGGTGCCGGTGGCCGGCCTCTACGGCTTCCTGTCCTGGTGGTTCACGCACTTCGCGGTCACCGACACCGAACTGCGCATCCGCACCGGCCTGTTGTTCCGGCGCACCGCGCACATCCGCCTGGAACGCATCCAGGCCGTGGACGTCTCCCGTCCCCTCCTCGCGCGCGTGGCGGGTGTCGCCAAGCTGCGGATCGACGTCGTGGGCGCCGACGACAAGGACGAACTGGCCTTCCTGGGAGAGCGGGAGGCACGCGCCCTGCGCGCGGAACTGCTGGCGCGCGCGGCGGGTTTCGCTCCCGAGACGGCGCGTGAGGTCGGCGAGGCGCCGGCGCACGAGCTGCTGCGCGTCCCTCCGCGTGCTCTGGCGCTCTCCCTGGCGCTGACGGGCGCCACCTGGGGCGCATGGTGCGCCGCGGTCGTCGTACCGACCGCGCTGTGGCTCACCACCCACAACCTGTGGACGGTCCTCGCGACCGCCCTGCCGCTGCTCGGCGCGGCCGGCGCGAGCAGCGCGGGACGGTTCGCCGGCGAGTTCGACTGGAAGGTGGGCGAGTCTCCGGACGGGCTGCGCATCGACCACGGGCTGCTCGACCGTACGCACGAGACGGTCCCGCCCGGGCGGGTGCAGACCGTGCGGATCGTGGAGCCGCTGCTGTGGCGGCGGCTCGGCTGGGTGCGGGTGGAGCTGGACGTGGCCGGGTCCGCCAACTCGGTGCTGGTGCCGGTCGCCCCGCGCCCGGTCGCCGAGTCGGTCGTCGCGCGCGTGCTGCCCGGTGTGACGGTGCCCCAGACGCTGGGCGGGCCCCCGCGCCGGGCCCGCTGGTGCGTGCCTGTGTGGTGGCGCGGCCACCGCCTCGCGGTCACCGACACCGTGTTCGCCACCCGGCACGGCCTGCTGCGCCGCCGGCTCTCGCTGGTCCCGCACGCCAAGGTGCAGAGCGTACGGCTGAGCCAGGGCCCCTGGCAGCGCCTCTGGCGGCTCGCCGAGGTCCACGTGGACACCGGAGCCGACAAGACCGTGACAGCCCGTCTGCGGGACGCCGAGGACGCCGCGCGGCTCCTGCACGCCCAGGCGGAGAGGTCCCGTACGGGCCGCCGGGTCGCCCGCCCGGACCGCTGGATGACATGAGGCCCGGCTCCCTCGCGGGAAGCCGGGCCCTGTCGTCCTCGTGAGCCGTGATCGCTCAGGAAGCCGCGCTGCGCAGCCCCTGCACGTCGATCTGCTCGGTCTCGTCGTGCGCGGTGAGGTCGATGACCTGGCCGACACCGAGCGACTGCGCGTCGGCCTGCTTGAACCCGGCCTCGGACTCGGCCTTGTGCACGGCGAGCGCCTCCTCGCCGACGACGTCGGCGAGATCCTCGTTCTGCACGGAGTCCAGCGCGGCCTTCGGTCCGCCCTTCTGGGTGCCGAAGAAGTCGAAACCGCCCTCGACCGTCTGGCGCCGCGCGGGCGCGGCCGGTACGACGGCCACCGCGGTCGGCACCGTGAAGTGCCCGGCAGGCTGCCCCACGGGCTTGGCGGGCTCGGCCGGTGCCGTGGGTTCGGCGGCCGCGCGCGCGTGCCCGCCGGCCGCCACGGGCTGCCCCTGTGCCTCGTCCTCCTGGGCGGCCGGCGCACCGGCCTCACTGCGAGCGGCCTCGGCGCCGTCCGTCGCGCCGCCTTCCGCCACGCCGTCCGGGGCATCCTGCGCGGCGGCTTCCGAGGCGGCGACGGAGCCGGCCGCGCCCGCAGCGGACCTGCGACCGTCGGCCCTGCCCGCCGGGACGGCCTCCGTGACGGCGCCGGCTTCGGCGGCTTCGTGCTCGCCGGTGCCGGGCTCGCGGGGCTCGGAGGGGGCAAAGGCCTCGGGGCTCTCGCGGACCTCGGGGGTCTCGGAGGTCTCGGGAACAGCCGGCCGCACAGCGGTGTCCCCGGCGGCTATCTCCTCGGCAGCTATCTCTTCGGCAGCGATGCCCTCGGCAGCCGTGTCCTCAGCAGTCACGGCCTCGGCAGTCACGGCCTCCGCAGCCGTGTCCCCCGCTGCCGTGTCCCCGGCGGTTATGTCCTCAGCTGCCGTGCCCTCGGCTGCCGCGGCCTCGGACACCGCGGGCGTCGACGCTTCGGCGGCTTCCGTCCCGGCGTCGGCCGGCGCTTCGCCGCCGAACCGGGCCAGGGCCGTGAGGGCCTGCCGGTACAGCCGGCCGCCCTCGGGCGAGAACACCGCGCAGGCCGCCGGCTCGTCCCCGGATTCCTCCCGGTCCTCCCCGGCGATCGCGGCCGGCTCTGCGGCCTCGCCCGCTCCCTCGACGGCGGCAGGGTCCGGGGCCTCGTCCGCCTCCGCCACCCCGGCCGGCTCGGGCTCGGCGCGGCGCGCGGGCGGCAGCGCGGGCGGGGACGACGGCTCGGCGGCCTCGATCTCCAGCAGCCGGCGCCCCTCCAGGGCGGTCGCGCGCTCGGTCTCCGCCGTGGCGTACCGGCGCAGCAGGGCCGCGTGCTCGTTGCGCAGGCCGGCGAGCTCCGCGCGCTTGGCGCGCAGCCGCTGCTCCAGCTTGGCGCGCAGCTCGCGCGACTCCTCCAGGTCGGTCTCCAGTTCGGCGACCCGCTCCTCGTACCGCCATTCGTCGCCGACACGCGCGCGTGTCAGCTCGGCGACCCGTTTGCCCGCCTGTGCGTCCCAGCGGCGCATCACGACCGCGCCGACGACCGCCGTCGCGGCGGCCGCTGCGGCCAGTACGCGCAACACCGTGGTCTCGGAGAACGCCCAGGGACCCAGCGCGCAGACGACGGAGACACCGGCGATCGCCGACGGAGGCAACAGCCGGTGCAGGGGTGGTGAATGGCGGTGGCGTCCACGTGGCATGGCCAGAAACTTACCGCGCGTAGGCGAATCGCGGACCCCCGCCCCGTAAAAACACGGCCACAACACCGGCTTCACGGGGCGTCAGGCGTTCGCCGGCTCAGCGGTCGGTGAGACGTCCGCTCATCCACTGCAGCGCCGCCGGGATCTCGCGCCGCCAGGTGTTGAAGTTGTGCCCGCCGCTGTCCAGGATGATCGACGAGATCCGGGTCAGCTTCGTGGCCTGCACGCGCGCGATGAACTGCAGTGTGTCTTTGTAGTTGTGCTCGCCGACCTTGCTGCTGGTGACGAGCAGCGAGGTGTCCGGCGCCTGCTGGTGCTGGAGCATCCAGTGCAGGTCGGCGCGGTTCTGCAGGTTCTTGTCGCCGTGGAAGAGGTCGCCGGTGGTGGGGTCGATCGGCGCCTTGTAGTAGGGCGACAGGCCCGCGGCGGCCGCGTACACGTCGGGGTGGTGCATGGCGAGCTTGAGCGCGCAGTAGCCGCCCGTGGAGTCACCGATGACACCCCAGCTGCCGGGCCGCTTGCCGACCCGGTAGTGCGTGAGGACGGCCTCCGGCAGGTCCTGCGCAAAAAACGTTTCTGTCTGCGGTCCGCCCGGGACGTCCACGCACTCGGTGTCCCGGGGCGGCGCCACGGTGGGCCGCATCATCACCAGGATCATCGGCTGGGCCCGCCCGTCCTTGGCCAGCTGCTGTGCCGTGTGCGGGTAGTGCAGCTTGTCCACCAGTGCCTGCGCCGTACCCGGGTAGCCGGTCAGGACGACCGCCGCCGGGAACGTACGCGTGCGGTACTGCGGCTGGAAGTACTCGGGCGGCAGGTAGACGAACGCCGGCGTGGCGATGTGGCTCCTGCGGCCGACGATGTCGACCTTCTGTATCTGCCCGGTCATCTGCGGGCCGTGGCCGCGCACGCCCTGCACGTCGGACGACGAGAGCACCTGGACCGGGCCGCCGGTGCCGCCGCCCGCGGCGTGGTCGACGACGACGCCCTGATCGGTCTCCTGGCCCAGCAGGTCCGCCCAGCTGGCGTAGAAACCGAAGGCCTGATTGGCGGCCAGGCCCACGGAGGAGAACAGCGCCAGCTGGGTGGCGAGCAGTAGTCCGACTCTCCCGCTGACGGTCCGCCAGCTCTGCCGGGCGAGCCGCGGCCACAGCCACACCGTGCCGACGAACAGGACGGCGGCGAAGAAGATCGCCAGTACCAGCACCTTGTTGCTCGTGAGACCCATGGGCTGTTTCCTGCCTGCGCTTTCCGCCCGGCACCCGCCCACGCTTCGTCGCGAGGGCTTGCCCGGGGCTTTCCTTGGCCTTTGACCCGACTTTCCGGTGGGGAGTGAACCTCTCTCCCCAAGACACCGTCCTAGAGGGCGCAATGTCGCCGGATGCCCGATCGGGCCCGGGTTCAAGGTCTCTCGCAGAACTACGGGATGCGATGTCTGTCAGGATAGATGGGGAAATGTCGGGCGGGGTTCCGGGCCGATCAAGCCGGGCGCGGCGCATACTGCGCGGTCCGCGCCCCGAGGCCGCCCCCGCCCTGGTCGGCAGGGCGGCCGCGCTCGTGGGCGTCCTGGACATCGCCGCGGGTGTGTTCCCGCGCTTCCGGCACAGCCGTATGCACGCTATCGCCGAGGTGCTGCCGGGCTCGTTCGGCCCCTTCGCCGCGGCGCTCTCGCTGAGCTCCGGCGTGCTGTTGCTGCTGCTCGCGCACGGGCTCAAGCGGCGCAAACGCCGGGCGTGGCGCGCCGCGGTCGTGCTGCTGCCGGCGGGCGCGGTGGCCCAGGTCGCCTACCGCCACTCGATCCTCGGCGTGCTGATCGCGGTCGCGCTGCTCGTTCCCCTCCTGCTGCACCGAAGCGAGTTCTCGGCGCTGCCCGACCCGCGCAGCAGGTGGCGGGCGCTCGCCAACTTCGTGCTCATGAGCGCCGGTTCGCTCCTCCTCGGGCTCGTCATCGTCAGCGTCCACCCGCACCGGACGATCGGCGATCCGAGCCTGGCCGACCGGCTGACGCACGTCATCTACGGCCTGTTCGGCTTCGAGGGCCCGGTCGACTACCAGGGCAACACGTCCTGGACCGTCGCCTTCTCCCTCGGCGCCCTCGGCTGGATCACCGCCGCCACCACCATCTACCTGGCGTTCCGCCCCGAACACCCGGCCGCGCGCCTCACCGAGGAGGACGAGTCCCGCCTGCGGGCCCTGCTGGAGAAGCACGGGCGCCGTGACTCCCTCGGCCACTTCGCGCTGCGCCGCGACAAGGCGGTCGTGTTCTCCCCCAGCGGCAAGGCCGCGGTCACCTACCGCGTCGTCTCCGGCGTGATGCTCGCCAGCGGCGACCCCATCGGCGACGTGGAGGCCTGGCCCGGCGCCATCGAACGCTTCATGGACGAGGCCAAGGCGCACTCCTGGACCCCGGCCGTCATGGGCTGTTCGGAGACGGGCGGCGAGGTGTGGACCCGCGAGACCGGCCTCGATGCCCTGGAACTGGGCGACGAGGCGGTGGTGGACGTCGCGGATTTCTCCCTCGCCGGACGCGCGATGCGCAACGTCCGACAAATGGTCAAGCGCATCGAGCGAGCCGGCTACGAAACGCGGGTACGGCGCATCCGTGACCTCGGCGACACCGAGCTGGAGCGCATCCGCCGGGCGGCGGAGGACTGGCGGGGCACCGACACCGAGCGCGGCTTCTCCATGGCGCTCGGCCGGATCGGCGACCCCGTCGACGGCGACTGCCTGATCGCCACCGCCCACAAGTCCGACGAGCAGCCCGGCGAGTACGGCGACCTGAAGGCGATCCTGCACTTCGTGCCCTGGGGCAGGGACGGCGTCTCGCTGGACCTGATGCGCCGTGACCGCAGCGCGGACCCCGGCATGAACGAGCTGCTGATCGTCGCCGCCCTCCAGTCGGCCCCGAAGTTCGGGATCAGCCGCGTCTCGCTGAACTTCGCGATGTTCCGCTCCGCCCTCGCGCGCGGGGAGAAGATCGGCGCCGGCCCGGTGCTGCGCGCCTGGCGCGGACTGCTGGTGTTCCTCTCGCGCTGGTTCCAGATCGAGTCGCTGTACAAGTTCAACGCCAAGTTCCAGCCGCGCTGGGAGCCCCGCTTCGTGGTCTACCGGCACTCCGCCGACCTGCCCCGCATCGGCTTCGCCGCCATGCAGGCGGAGGGCTTCGTGGACCTCGCCGTGCCGCTCCCACGCTTCCTGCGCCGGCGCAGGGCGGCGGCCGCCGAGCGCACCTGCGCGCACGCCGTGGCGGACCGCGAGGTCCACGCGGCCTGACCCGCCGCACGACGCAACCAGACGCCTGATGACCCGACGGTGTGACCAAGACGCGCCCGGGCGGGCGCCCCGCCCCCTGAGGCACCGGGGCTCCCGCCCGGGCCGCGGCGCGTTCGCGGCACCCTCCTGGGCCTACGCTGAACGTATGAACAACCTCAGCGGGCGCGGCCAGGTGGCGGGCCTTCCGGCGTGGGACCGGTGCGCGGTCATGGGTGTCGTCAACGTGACCCCCGACTCCTTCTCCGACGGAGGCCGCTGGTTCGACACGTCCGTCGCCGTCAAGCACGGTCTGGACCTCGTCTCCGAAGGCGCGGACCTGGTCGACGTCGGCGGCGAGTCCACCCGTCCCGGCGCCACCCGTGTGGACGAGGCCGAGGAGCTCAGGCGGGTCATCCCGGTCGTGCGCGGCCTCGCCTCCGAGGGTGTCGTCGTCTCTGTCGACACCATGCGCGCCTCCGTCGCCGAGCAGTCCCTCGCGGCCGGCGCCGCCCTCGTCAACGACGTCAGCGGCGGCCTCGCCGACCCGGCGATGATCCCCGTGGTCGCCGACGCGGGCGCCCCGTTCGTCGTCATGCACTGGCGCGGCTTCCTCAAGGGCGGCAACGTCAAGGGCGTCTACGACGACGTCGTCACCGAAGTCGTGGACGAGCTGCACGCGCGCGTGGAGGCCGTCCTCGCCGGCGGCATCGCCCCCGACCGGATCGTCGTCGACCCCGGCCTCGGCTTCTCCAAGGAGGCCGAGCACGACCTCACCCTCCTCGCCCACCTCGACCGCCTGCGCGCCCTCGGTCACCCGATGCTCGTGGCCGCCTCCCGCAAGCGGTTCCTCGGCCGTGTCCTCGCCGGCCCGCAGGGCGCGCCCCCGCCGGCCCGGGAGCGCGACGCCGCCACGGCCGCGGTCTCCGCCCTGGCGGCGCATTCCGGCGCGTGGGCGGTGCGCGTCCACGAGGTCCGCGCCACCGCGGACGCGGTACGGGTCGCGCGCGCCATGGAGCAGGCGCGTGCAGCGGGCTGCGCAGCGGGATCAGCGCCGGGCGCACGACGCGAGGAAGGGGCGCGCGAAACGGGGCACACGCTGGGCGATAAGGGTGAACGTGGGGCGGACGAAGCCCGGTGAGCGCCCCCCATACGGACGTCGAGCAGGTGGAGGCCGCCAACACCGCCTTCTATGAGGCGATGGAGCGCGGTGACTTCGAGGAACTGTCCGCGCTCTGGCTCACCCCCGCCGACCTGGGCGTCGACGAGGAGTACCACGACCCGGCGGACACCGGCGTGATCTCCTGTGTGCACCCCGGCTGGCCGGTGCTCACCGGCCGCGGCGAGGTCCTCCGGTCGTACGCCCTGATCATGGCCAACACCGACTACATCCAGTTCTTCCTCACCGACGTGCATGTCTCCGTCACCGGCGACACCGCCCTCGTGACCTGCACGGAGAACATCCTCAGCGGCGGCCCGGCCCCGGCGGACGGCGCGGAACTGGGACCGCTGGTCGGCCAGCTCGTCGTCGCCACGAACGTGTTCCGGCGCACGCCCTCCGGCTGGAAGCTCTGGTCCCACCACGCCTCCCCGGTGCTGGCGGAGAGCGACGGCGAGGACGGCGAGACCGGCATCAATGGCGTGAATCCGGACGACGGACCGCTCGCCTGAGCGGGTACCCGTCTCCGCAGGAGCAAGAAGTGGTTGGAATCACCTACCCCGGGGTAGGAGCCGCTACCAGCCCATGACGGGGCCGTGTTTCCCCGGGGAAACACGAGGTGAACCCTCGTGGTCCCGGGCCCGCGCCCGCGCCCCGCAACCCGGGTTTGTCAGTGCCCGCAGGTAGATTCGTCTGAGGCCGGTGTGCCGCCCGCACGCGGTACGGACCGGTCCTTCCCGACGATTGCAGGAGTGATTCGCGTGGATCGTGTCGCGCTGCGCGGCCTCAAGGCCCGCGGGCACCACGGGGTGTTCCCCAAGGAACGCGAGGAGGGCCAGACCTTCATCGTCGACCTCGTCCTGGGGCTGGACACCCGGCCGGCGGCGGCCGACGACGACCTGGCGAAGACCGTGCACTACGGCATCGTGGCCGAGGAAGTCGTGGCCGTGGTCGAGGGCGAGCCGGTGAACCTCATCGAGACCCTCGCCGAGCGGATCGCCCAGACCTGCCTGAAGCACGAAGGGGTCCAGGAGGTCGAGGTCTGCCTCCACAAGCCGGACGCGCCGATCACCGTTCCCTTCGACGACGTGACCGTCACCATCACCCGGAGCCGAGTATGACCCGACCTTTCCTCCAGGGTCACAGCGACCCGACCGTCCAGCCGGTACCCGCCTCGGTCGTCGAGCAGGTCGACGCCGCCGACACCACCCTGCAGAACCCGAAGTGGGCCGTCATCTCCATCGGCGCCAACCTCGGCAACCGCCTGGAGACCCTGCAGGGCGCCGTCGACGCGCTCGAGGACACCCCTGGCGTCCGGGTGAAGGGCGTCTCCCCGGTGTACGAGACCGAGCCCTGGGGCGTCGAGCCCGGCAGCCAGCCGTCGTACTTCAACGCGGTCGTGCTCCTCAAGACCACCCTGCCCCCGGCCTCCCTCCTGGAGCGGGCGCACGCCATCGAGGAGGCGTACAAACGCGTCCGTGACGAGCACTGGGGCCCCCGCACCCTGGACGTCGACATCGTCGCCTACGCCGGCGTCACCTCCGACGACCCGCACCTCACCCTGCCCCACCCGCGCGCCCATGAGCGCGCGTTCGTGCTCGCGCCCTGGCACGACGTGGACCCGCAGGCCCAGCTCCCCGGCCACGGCACCGTGGCCGATCTGCTCTCGGCCATCACCCGCACAGGAGTCGAACCCCGCGAGGACCTGGAACTCCGACTGCCCGAGTAGTCGTTAAGGTCAAGACGACAAGGTCATGAGCGGCCGCCGTCCGGGCCGGTCCGGGGGAGCTGAAGGGACACCGTGAGAGAGCTGCGCATCAGGGTGCTGGCGGGCGTGTTCGTCGTGGCCGGCGTCCTGTCCTGGGCGGGCGCCCGCCTCTGGAACTCGATCGGGACCCTCCCCAGCGTCCCCCTGGCCGCCCCCATCGTCCTGGCCCTGATCGCGGTGGTGCTGCTCGCCACGGCGCTCTCGCTGCGCGCCCGGTTCAAGGCCCAGCGCGAGCGCCGCCCCGGCGCGAAGGGCGTCGACCCGCTGATGGCCGCCCGCGCGGTCGTCTTCGGCCAGGCCAGCGCGCTGGTCGCCGCCCTCGTCGCCGGTATGTACGGCGGCACGGGCGTCTTCCTGCTGGAGCTGCTGGACATCCCGGCCCGCCGCGACCAGGCCTTCTACGCCGGCTTCTCGGTCCTCGCGGGCATCGCGGTCATAGCGGCGGCCCTGTTCCTGGAGCGGGTGTGCAAACTCCCGGAGGACGAGGACCAGAACCACCCGGGAGCGGAACCGGCGGCCTGACCGCCGGTTTCCCGAAGCACCGGTTCAGAGCGCCGGTTCAGAGCAGGTTCAGTGCGCCATGATCAGGCTCATGGCCTCGTTCCGCGTCGCCGCATCCCGCAGCTGACCGCGCACGGCGGACGTTATGGTCTTCGCCCCCGGCTTGCGGATGCCGCGCATGGACATGCACATGTGCTCGCACTCCACGACCACGATGACGCCCCGCGGCTCCAGGATCTCCATCAGGGAGTCCGCGATCTGGGTGGTGAGTCGTTCCTGCACCTGCGGCCGCCGGGCGTAGACGTCCACCAGCCGGGCCAGCTTGGACAGGCCGGTGATCTTCCCGGTGACGGACGGGATGTAGCCGACGTGGGCGACACCCCGGAACGGGACCAGATGGTGCTCGCAGGTGCTGTACACCTCGATGTCCTTCACGAGCACCATCTCGTCGTGCCCCAGGTCGAACGTCGTCGTCAGCACGTCGTCGGGCTTCTGCCACAGACCCGCGAAGATCTCCCTGTACGCACGCGCCACCCGCGCCGGCGTCTCCCGCAGGCCCTCCCGGTCCGGGTCCTCGCCGACCGCGATCAGCAGTTCCCGTACGGCGTTCTGGGCGCGCTTCTCGTCGAACTCGCCGATCTGGCCCTCGCCGTCCAGCGTCACCGGGTCGGTCATCTGGTTCCTCGTTCCTGTGCTTCACGCATGGCGGCGGCCACGCGTCTGTCTGCGGACATACGAACGCCGCGCCCACCAGGCTAAACCTGGCAGGCGCGGCGTTCATTCCAGGCCGGTTGGCCGAAACGCGGTCAGCTCTCCGGGCGGTCCTCCGGAGCCTGGTCCGTGACCGGAGCCGACTCCGTGGCGGTGGACTTGACCGTGCTGATCGCGGCCGTCGCGCCGTTCGCGCCGTTGGTCAGTGCCAGCTCCTTGGGGGAGAGCACCGGCGGGCGGGTGGACGGGGTGCGGCGGGAGGAGCCGGTCCAGGCGGGCCGCGGCGGGCGCTTGACGATGGGGGCGAAGATCTCGGCGATCTCCTCCTTGCCCAGGGTCTCCTTCTCCAGCAGGTGAAGGACGAGCTGGTCGAGCACGTCGCGGTTCTCGACCAGGATCTCCCAGGCCTCGTTGTGCGCGTTCTCGATGAGCTTCTTGACCTCTTCGTCCACCAGCGCGGCGACCTCTTCCGAGTAGTCACGCTGGTGAGCCATCTCACGGCCGAGGAAGGGCTCGCTGTTGTCGCCGCCGAACTTGATGGCGCCGAGCCGCTCGGTCATGCCGTACTGCGTGACCATCGCACGGGCCAGGTTGGTGGCCTTCTCGATGTCGTTCGCGGCACCGGTGGTCGGGTCGTGGAAGACCAGTTCCTCGGCGGCGCGGCCGCCCAGCATGTAGCCGAGCTGGTCGAGCATCTCGTTGCGGGTGGTCGAGTACTTGTCCTCGTCGGGCAGCACCATCGTGTAGCCGAGGGCGCGGCCGCGGGACAGGATCGTGATCTTGTGGACCGGGTCGGAGTTCGGGGAGGCCGCCGCGACCAGGGCGTGACCGCCCTCGTGGTACGCGGTGATCTTCTTCTCCTTGTCCGACATGATCCGGGTCCGCTTCTGCGGGCCCGCGACCACACGGTCGATCGCCTCGTCCAGCGCCCTGTTGTCGATCAGCTTCTGGTCGCCGCGGGCGGTCAGCAGCGCCGCCTCGTTGAGGACGTTCGCCAGGTCGGCACCCGTCATACCGGGGGTGCGGCGGGCGACGGCGGCCAGGTCGACGTCGGGGGCGACCGGCTTGCCCTTCTGGTGGACCTTGAGGATCTCCAGGCGGCCCTGCAGGTCCGGCGGGTCGACCGCGATCTGGCGGTCGAAGCGGCCGGGACGCAGCAGCGCCGGGTCGAGGATGTCGGGGCGGTTCGTGGCGGCGATGAGGATCACGCCGCCCTTGACGTCGAAGCCGTCCATCTCGACCAGCAGCTGGTTCAGGGTCTGCTCGCGCTCGTCGTGACCACCGCCGAGGCCGGCGCCGCGGTGACGGCCGACCGCGTCGATCTCGTCGACGAAGACGATCGCCGGGGCGTTGGCCTTGGCCTGCTCGAACAGGTCACGGACCCGGGAGGCACCGACACCGACGAACATCTCGACGAAGTCGGAACCGGAGATCGAGTAGAAGGGGACGCCCGCTTCGCCGGCCACGGCACGGGCGAGCAGCGTCTTACCGGTACCCGGGCGGCCGTAGAGCAGCACACCCTTGGGGATCTTGGCGCCGACGGCCTGGAACTTGGCCGGCTCCTGCAGGAACTCCTTGATCTCGTGGAGCTCCTCGACGGCCTCGTCACAACCGGCGACGTCGGCGAAGGTCGTCTTCGGGGTGTCCTTGGTGATGAGCTTGGCCTTCGACTTGCCGAAGTTCATCACCCGGGAGCCGCCGCCCTGCATCTGGTTCATCAGAAACAGGAAGACGACCACGATCAGGACGAAGGGCAGCAGGGAGAGCAGGACGCCGACGAACGGGTTCTGCTTGGACGGCGAGACCGTGTAGCCGTCCGGGATCCGCTTCTGCTCGTACTTGGTCTGGAGCTGGCTGGCGATGGTCACGCCCTGGTCGCCGATGTAGCTCGCCTGGATCTTCGAGCTGCCGTCGACCTTCTGGCCGTCTTTGAGGGTGACCTTGATGGTCTGCTCGTCGCCTGTGGTCAGTTTGGCCGACTGGACCCTGTTGTCATTGATCGCCGCAACGACCTGGCCGGTGTCCACCGTCTTGTAGCCGCCGGACGAGCCGACGACCTGCATCAACACGACCACGGCAAGGACGGCCAGCACGATCCACATGACCGGCCCACGGAAGTATCGCTTCACGTCCATCCATACGGAGCGGTGCCGCCCCGTCCCTCCTGCCATAGTGAGTTTGATAAGACAGTTCTTCTGACGGTACCCCAGCGTGGTGGTCCGAAGCCGCACGAAGTCGCTTCCGACGGCTGGGAAACCCGTCTCTGCATGCTTCAACGGCGCGGAACCCGCCGGGGTTCCCGATCGTCCTACAAGCTTGAGCCGAGTGGCTCAGCCCACGACCCGGTCCGGCTCAGCCGCCGTAGACGTGGGGCGCGAGCGTACCGACGAACGGCAGGTTGCGGTACTTCTCGGCGTAGTCGAGGCCGTAGCCGACGACGAACTCGTTCGGGATGTCGAAGCCGACCCACTCGACGTCGATGGCGACCTTCGCGGCGTCCGGCTTGCGCAGCAGGGTGCACACCTTCAGGGACGCGGGCTCGCGGGAGCCGAGGTTGTTGATCAGCCAGGACAGGGTCAGGCCGGAGTCGATGATGTCCTCGACGATCAGGACGTGCTTGCCCTTGATGTCGGTGTCGAGGTCCTTGAGGATCCGCACGACACCGGAGGACTGGGTGCCCGCGCCGTAAGAGGACACGGCCATCCAGTCCATGGTGACGGGGGTGGACAGCGCCCGGGCGAGGTCGGCCATGACCATCACGGCGCCCTTGAGGACGCCGACGATGAGCAGGTCCTTGCCCGCGTACTCCGCGTCGATCTTCGCGGCCAGCTCGGCCAGCTTCGCGTCGATCTCTTCCTTGGTGATGAGCACCTGCTGGAGGTCGGCACCCATGTCTTTCGCGTCCACCCGCATCACTTTCGGTCGTCCCGCAGTTACGGCCGTAGGCCACGGCCTCCGGCTCGGGCCGTGTGCACGGCCACCGGCTGCCCGGACCGGTCGCCGGAGGGTCGCTCCGCGGGACCGGGATTCAGCCTTGCCGAATCACCAGTCTGCCACCCTGCCGCTGGGCGACGACTTTGCCCGGGAGATTGATGGCTCCCTGGCCGCGCCAGCCGGTGATCAGGCGGTCGACTTCCTCGATGTGGCGGGCGAACAGCGAACCGGCCGGTGCGCCGGCCTCGATGGCGGCGCGGCGCAGGATGCGGCGGCGCACGGCGGGCGGGAGGGCGTAGAGCTTGGCGCACTCCAGCAGGCCCGCTGCGTCCCGTACGGAGGCCTCCGCCTGGCTGGCCCAGGTGTCGAGGGCGTCGGCGTCGTCGCGGGAGAGCTGGGCGGTGCGGGCGAGCGCCTCCACGACCCCTTTGCCGAGGGCCTTCTCCAGGGCGGGCAGGCCCTCGTGCCGGAGCCGGGAGCGGGTGTAGGCGGGGTCGGCGTTGTGAGGATCGTCCCAGACGGGGAGGGACTGGACCATGCAGGCCTTGCGGGCGGTCTGCCGGTCGAGCTCCAGGAAGGGGCGCCGGTAACGGCCGGCGGCCCCCGAGACCGCCGCCATGCCGGACAGGGAGCGGATGCCGGAACCGCGGGCGAGGCCCAGCAGGACGGTTTCGGCCTGGTCGTCGCGGGTGTGGCCGAGCAGGACCGCGGCGGCGCCGTGGCGTTCGGCGACGGCGTCGAGGGCGGCGTAGCGGGCGTCCCGGGCGGCGGCTTCCGGTCCGCCGTCGCGGCCCACGGTCACGGCGACGGACTCGACCGGGGCGAGGCCGAGTTCGCGCAGGCGCAGGACGACCTCGTCGGCGCGGAGGTCGGAGCCGGGCTGGAGGCCGTGGTCGACGGTGACGCCGCCGGCGCGGATGCCGAGCTTGGGCGCTTCGAAAGCGAGGGCCGAGGCGAGCGCCATGGAGTCGGCACCGCCGGAGCATGCGACGAGCACGAGCGGGGAGGGGAGCCGCTCGGCTGTGCGGTCCGGGCGCGCGCCGACGGCCTGCCGGGCGCCGTGCCCGGCGAAGCTGTGGTGGTGGTTGAGGATGTCGTGGAGGACGCGGCGGACCGCCAGGCGTATCGCCGCGACCGCAGGATGGGGACCCATGTCCGGTTCCCTTCATGAAGTTTTCGGGGGGTGAGCCCGAGCCGGTCACTCAGAGTGTGTAAATGGTGACAGAAGCGGGACGTTCCCCGAGCATTGCACGCCTACGCATGGCTCACGGTCCCTCGGACGGGTGATTGGAGGGGCGTTCGCCTGCCGTCGGCCGGATTCCACTCACGACGTGTCCATGCCGCTCACGACTCGGCCTTGCGGTGCACCCGCGCGACCCAGTCCGCCGGTTTGGCGATCTCCGCCTTGGTGGGGAGGGTGTTCGGCGAGGTCCACACGCGGTTGAAGCCGTCCACGCCGACCTGTTCGACGACGGCCCGCACGAACCGTTCGCCGTCCCGGTACTGCCTGAGTTTGGCATCCAGACCCAGCAGCTTGCGCAGGGCGAGGTCCAGGCGGGAGGCGCCCTTGGCGCGGCGCTGCTGGAACTTCTCGCGAATCTCCGAGACGGTCGCTACGACGCTGGGCCCGACGCCGTCCATGACGTAGTCGGCGTGCCCTTCCAACAGGGACATCACGGCGGTGAGGCGGCCGAGGATCTCGCGCTGGGCGGGGGTCTGCACCAGCTCCACGAAGGACCGTCCGCCGTCCTCCTCCTCGCCCTCGGGGCGGCCACCGGCGAGGGACTGCGCGGCTTCCCTGATCCGTTCCAGGAAGGTCATGGGGTCGACGTCGGTCTCCGCCAAGAACGACTGGATTTCGCCCTCCAGGTGGTCGCGCAGCCAGGGCACGGCCGTGAACTGGGTGCGGTGGGTCTCCTCGTGCAGGCAGACCCACAGGCGGAAGTCGTGCGGGTCGACGTCCAGTTCGCGCTCGACGTGGACGATGTTGGGGGCGACGAGGAGGAGGCGGCCCCCGCCGTTCTCGCCCGCGGGCAGCTCGCGGGTGGCGGGGGCGAAGGTCTCGTACTGGCCGAGGACGCGGGAGGACAGGAACGACAGCAGCATGCCGAGTTCGACGCCGGTGACCTTGCCGCCGACGGCGCCGAGGACCGCGCTGCCGGGGTTGCCGGAGCGGCGTTCCTGCATCTTCTCCAGGAGCGGCTTGAGGATCTCGCGGAAGCCGGCGACGTTGGCGCGGACCCAGCCGGGGCGGTCGACCACGAGGACGGGGGTGTCGTGGGTCTCCTCGGTGCCCATACGGGTGAAGCCCCGGACGTGTCCCTCCGAGGCTTTGGCGTGCCTGCGCAGCTCCGCGACGACGGCACGGGCCTCGTCGCGACTGACGTCCGGACCCGGTCGTACGAGCCGTGTCGCGGTTGCCACCGCGAGGTTCCAGTCGACCATCCCGGGAGATGCGGTGCCACCGAAGCCAGTCATGTCGACAACCGTACGGGACCGTTCCCCGTCGGGGCAGGCGGTGACGGGCGGAACGACAGCCCACGGCGGTACGGCGGTGCGGCGCCGCACCGCGCGGTGCGGTGCGGTGCGGTGCGGCCGTGGGCTTCGGCGGCGGGTCCGCCTACCGGCAACCGCATCCCGCCAGTGCCGTCGCCGTCGTGTCCAGCGCCGCCTGGGCCTGCAGCGGGTCGGTGGTGCCGGAAGCCAGGAAGGCGAAGGCCAGGAGGCGGCCGTCGGCGTCCACGACCGTGCCCGCCAGGGTGTTGACGCCGGTCAGGGTGCCGGTCTTGGCACGGATGACGCCGGCGGCGCCGTCGGTGTAGCGGTGGGTGAGGGTGCCGGTGAAGCCGGCCACGGGCAGGCCGGTGAGGACGGGGCGCAGGCCGGGGCGGCCGGGGTCGCCGGCCGTGACCAGCAGGGCGGTGAGGAGGTCGGCGGTGAGCCGGTCGTCGCGGCTGAGGCCGCTGCCGTCGTGGAAGGCGGCGCCGGACATCGGCAGGCCCAGCTTGGTCAGCCGCGCGGAGATCGCCCTGGCACCGCCGTCGAAGCTGCCGGGTTCGCCGCTGGCCAGGGCCGTCTGGCGGGCCAGGGCCTCGGCGATGTCGTTGTCGCTGTTGGTCAGCATGCGCTCGACCAGGGCGGACAGCGGCGGGGAGGAGACCGCGGCGAGGGTCTCCGCGCGCGTGCTCGCCTTGGAGGGGCCGGGGGCCGTGGTGGCGATGCCGGCGTCCTTGAGGAAGGCCGCGAACTTGCCGGCCGCGTCCTTCGCCGGGTCGGCCACGCGGTGCGCCGGACCGCTGACGGAGTCGTTGACGCGGCCCTCGTCGACGGTCAGGGCGCTGACGGGCGCGAGGTTGTCGTTCACGCCGATGGCGTGCAGGGCGGGGCCGGAGTAGAGGGTCGTGTCGTAGGAGAGCGTGACCTTGTGGACGCCGCGCTTGTGGAGCGCCTGCACGGTGTCCGCCGCCAGCGTGCGCAGGTCGGCCCAGTCGCCGCCCCCGGCCTTCCCGTGGGCGGTGAGGGTGGGGTCGCCGCCGCCGACCAGGACGAGTTCGCCGGTGTCGGGTTCGAGCGCGGCACGGGTGGTGAGGCGGTGGTCGGGGCCCAGGGCGGACAGGGCGGCGACGGCGGTGGCGATCTTCGTGGTCGACGCGGGGGTGAAGCCCTTGCCGGCCTCGGTGCCGTACAGGCGCTTGCCGGTGGCCACATCGACGACGGCGGCCGCGTGGTCGCCGCCCAGCGCGGAGGCGCCCAGGAGGCGCCCCAGGGCGTCCGAGAGGGCCTTTCCGGCCGGCGGGGCCGTCCTGGTGTCCACGGCGGCCGTACGCGCGTCCAGGCCCGCCAGGACGGGCGCGGCGCTCGGCGCGGGCCGGGCCCCCGCCGCCGTACCGGATCCCGCCGCGGCGGAGCCATCGTGATCTGTGCCACCTGGCCGCTCCAGGGCGGTCGCCCGGTCCCGCTCCGCCGTACGCTGACCGTTGGCGTCCCAGGGGCCCGCCGCGGTGACCACACCGGCGGCGAGCGCGAGGCCGGCGGTGGCGGCGCCCGCGGTGTACTGCCAGGTCCTGGCCGCCTGCCGACGGGGCGGGCGCGGGGACCGGGGCCGCAGGGCCCGCGTCAACCGTGCGATCCGCGGCTTCGCGGCCGTCGCGGCCCGTGCCAGACGCGGTCGTACGGCGTCCGCGATCCGCTCGACCTGCGGTCTCGCAGCCCGCCAAGGCCTCAGCTCTGGCACGACCACCAGCCCCTTTCGCGATCACACACCTGCGTGAGGGACACTTAACCACCAGAACTATGTGCTGATCATGGAGGAGCCACCGGTGGAGTTCGACGTCACGATCGAGATCCCGAAGGGTTCGCGCAACAAGTACGAGGTGGACCACGAGACCGGTCGGATCCGCCTGGACCGTCGCCTCTTCACCTCGACCGCCTACCCGACCGACTACGGCTTCGTCGAGAACACCCTCGGCGAGGACGGCGACCCGCTGGACGCGCTGGTCATCCTGGACGAGCCGACCTTCCCGGGCTGCCTCATCCGCTGCCGCGCGATCGGCATGTTCCGCATGACGGACGAGGCGGGCGGCGACGACAAGCTGCTGTGCGTCCCGGCCACCGACCCGCGAGTGGAGCACCTGCGCGACATCCACCACGTGTCGGAGTTCGACCGCCTGGAGATCCAGCACTTCTTCGAGGTGTACAAGGACCTGGAGCCCGGCAAGTCGGTCGAGGGCGCCAACTGGGTGGGCCGTACGGACGCCGAGGTGGAGATCGAGCGGTCGTACAAGCGCTTCAAGGAGCAGGGCGGCCACTGAGCCCCGCTCGTCGGAACGGGCCGTACGCGTGCGTGCGGCCCGTTCCGCGTTCATGTGCGCGCAGGGCCCGTCCGGGTACCTGTGCGCATACTGAGCCGTACGGAATGTGTTGTGCAGGGAGCGGTGCGAGGTGACGGAGGCGGAGGACCGCAAGCCCCGGTCGGACGAGGCGCGGTACGACCCGGAGATCACGTCCGAGTTCGCCATTCCCGTGGGTCTGGACGTCCCGAGGACGGTCGGTGAGCCGGAGACGACTTCCGAGTTCGCGGTGCCGCAGGGGCTGCAGACGCCGCAGTCGCCGAGTGCCGAGCCGGAGGGGTCGGCGTTCAGCACGCCGCGCACCTACAGCGCCAAGGAAGCCCCGACGGCGTTCACGCCGGCCACCGGGGTGCCGCTGGTCAGCCTGGTCAAGGACGCCCCCTGGCAGGACCGGATGCGCACGATGCTGCGCATGCCGGTGGCCGAGCGGCCCGCGCCGGAGCAGGTGCAGCGGGAGGACGAGGTCGGCCCGGCCGTCCCGCGCGTGCTCGACCTGACCCTGCGTATCGGGGAGCTGCTGCTGGCCGGCGGCGAGGGCGCGGAGGACGTGGAGGCCGCGATGTTCGCGGTGTGCCGCTCCTACGGGCTGGACCGCTGCGAGCCGAACGTCACCTTCACCCTGCTGTCGATCTCGCACCAGCCGTCGCTGGTGGAGGATCCGGTGACGGCCTCGCGGACGGTGCGGCGGCGGGGCACCGACTACACGCGGCTCGCGGCCGTGTTCCGGCTGGTCGACGACCTGACGGACCCCGAGACGCATGTCTCGCTGGAGGAGGCCTACCGGCGGCTGGCGGAGATCCGCCGCAACCGGCACCCCTACCCGGGCTGGGCGCTGACCCTGGCCAGCGGTCTGCTCGCCGGTGCGGCCTCCGTCCTGGTCGGCGGTGACCTGATCGTGTTCGTCGCCGCGGCCGTCGGCGCGATGCTCGGCGACCGCCTGGCCTGGCTGTGCGCGGGCCGCGGGCTGCCGGAGTTCTACCAGTTCACGGTGGCCGCGATGCCGCCCGCGTCGATCGGGGTGGCGTTCGCGCTGGCGCACGTCGACGTGAAGGCGTCCGCCGTCGTCACCGGTGGACTGTTCGCGCTGCTGCCCGGACGGGCGCTGGTGGCGGGCGTGCAGGACGGCCTGACGGGCTTCTACATCACCGCTTCGGCGCGCCTGCTGGAGGTCATGTACTTCTTCGTCGGCATCGTCACCGGCGTGCTGATCGTCCTGTACTTCGGCGTGAAGGTCGGCGGCAAGCTGAACCCGGACGCGGCGCTCGTCATCAACGAACGGCCGCTGGTGCAGATCGCGGCGTCCATGCTGCTGTCGCTGACGTTCGCGGTGCTGCTCCAGCAGGAACGTTCGACCGTGCTGTGGGTGACGCTCAACGGGGGCGTGGCATGGTCGGTGTACGGCGCGATGCACTACGTCGCCGACATCTCGCCGGTGGCGTCCACGGCCGTCGCGGCGGGACTGGTCGGGCTGTTCGGGCAGCTGCTGTCGCGGTACCGGTTCGCCTCCGCCCTGCCGTACACGACGGCGGCGATCGGGCCGCTGCTGCCGGGTTCGGCCACCTACTTCGGTCTGCTGAACATGGCGCAGAACGAGGTGAACAAGGGGCTGGTGTCGCTGGCGAACGCGGCGTCGCTGGCGATCGCCATCGCCATCGGGGTCAATCTGGGGTCGGAGATCTTCCGGCTGTTCCTCAGGATCGGCTCCGCCGGGAAGCGGCGGGCCGCCAAGAGGACCAGGGGTTTCTGAGGGTCACCGGGCGCGGTGGTCGCCCTGGCCGTAGTCGTACGGGTACGCGTTCGGGTCGTACTGCTGGGGCTGGGCGTAGGGCTGCTGCTGGGGGTACTGCTGCCGGCCGTGGTACGGGTCGTCGTAGCCGCCCTGGTTCCAGTACTGCTGTTCCTGCTGCTGGGGCTGCTGGTACGGCTGCTCGTAGGGGCCGCCGTACGGCTGGTCCGGCTCGATGCGGCGCAGCTGGGTGGTCTCGGTGTCCATGACCGGGGGAGCCGGGCGGGACGCCTCCGGTGCCG
Source organism: Streptomyces durhamensis (assembly GCF_000725475.1). NCBI lineage: Bacteria > Bacillati > Actinomycetota > Actinomycetes > Kitasatosporales > Streptomycetaceae > Streptomyces > Streptomyces durhamensis. The sequence continues at coordinate 155,657 of NZ_JNXR01000009.1, read as the reverse complement.
GCCGCGGGGCCTTCTTCTGCTTGCCACGGGCGCGCAGCAGCTCGATCGCGACCGGGATCACGGAGACGAGGACGATCAGGATCAGGATCGCCTCGATGTTGTTCTTGACGACGTCGTTGTTGCCGAGCCAGGAGCCGAGCAGGGTGACGCCGGCGCCCCACAGCACGCCGCCGATGACGTTGAAGACCAGGAACGAGCGGTACTTCATGCCGCTGACGCCGGCGATGATCGGCGTGAACGTGCGCACGATGGGCACGAAGCGGGCCAGGACCAGGGACTTCGGGCCGTACTTCTCGAAGAACTCGTGCGCCTTGGTGACGTTCTCCTGCTTGAACAGGCGCGAGTCGGGGCGGTTGAACAGGGACGGGCCGACCTTCTTGCCGAACATGTAGCCCGCCTGGTCGCCGAGTATCGCGGCGAGGCAGATCAGGGCGATCGCACCCCACAGCGGGAAGTGCAGCTGGTCCGACGTGATCAGCAGGCCGCAGGTGAACAGGAGCGAGTCACCCGGCAGGAAGAAGCCGATGAGCAGTCCGGACTCGGCGAAGACGATGAGCAGCAGGCCCCAGATGCTGTAGGTGCCGAGCAGGTAGTTGGGATCGAGCCAGCTCGGGCCGAGGGCGAGTGTCATCACGGGTCCGGGCTCCAGGGGGGTCAAGGCGGCTACGGCGGCTGGTCTTCGGTGGGGTGCCGCACAAAGCTATCAACGTGAGGGGACCGCCCCAGGTTCCACCGGTGTCTCCGGGATGCGCTGTGGGATGACTGAGAGAAAGCTGTGACGCATGGGACTCGATGACTACGGCGGCGGCCAGGGGCCCCAGCCGGACGTGCTGGTCGTGACGACGAACGACGTGCCCGGGTACCGGGTGCAGACGGTGCTGGGCGAGGTGTTCGGACTCACGGTCCGCTCCCGGCATCTCGGCAGTCAGATCGGCGCCGGGCTGAAGTCGATGATCGGCGGCGAGCTGAAGGGGCTCACCAAGACGCTCGTGCAGACCCGCAACCAGGCCATGGAACGCCTCGTGGAACAGGCACGCGCGCGTGGTGCCGACGCGGTGCTGGCGTTCCGGTTCGACGTGACCGAGGCCGCGGACGTCGGCACCGAGGTGTGCGCCTACGGCACGGCGGTGGTCCTGGCCCGGGAGTGACCCCCCTGCACGCCCGGGCCGGGACCGGTCAGGAGGTGTGCCGGTCGGCGTTGGCGAGGATCGCCGCACGCAGGTGCTCGGCGAGCCCGGGGTGCATGGAGTCGTAGAACGCCTTGAAGCGCTCGTCGGAGACGTACATCTCCCCGAAGCACCGGTGCATCTCGTAGGGGACCTCGAAGTACCACCTGCTGATGTGCTGCCGGTGTTCCTCGGCCAGCTCCATGGCCGCCTGACCGGCCGGCCGCTCGCCGGCGGCGACCAGGGCCGCGTACCGCACGCCCCAGTCGTCGACCTCGGCCTTGATGCGCTTCCAGTCCTCCTTGCCGTAGGCGGCGGCGCGGCGCTGCGACTCGGCGTACGCCTCGGTGTCACCCCAGCGCGCCTCCGCCTCCTCGCGGTACTGCTCGGGGTCCTTGTCCCCGAAGACCTCGAACCGCTCCTGCGGCGTCAGGTTGATGCCCATCGTGCGTGCCTCCATGGCGTGCTCCACGGCCGCGGCCATCTTCTGCAGCTTCTCGATCCGGGCGGTCAGCAGTTCGTGCTGGCGGCGCAGGTGTGCGCGCGGGTCCACGTCCGGGTCGTCGAGCAGGGCCGCGACCTCCTCGAGCGGGAAGCCGAGCTCCCGGTAGAACAGGATCTGCTGGAGCCGGTCGAGGTCGGCGTCGTTGTAGCGCCGGTGGCCGGCGTACGTGCGCTCGCTGGGTACGAGCAGACCGATCTCGTCGTAGTGGTGCAGGGTGCGCACCGTGACGCCGGCGAACCCCGCGACCTGTCCCACGGAGTAGCTCACTCTTCCGCTCCTTGTCGTCCTTGTGGTCGGTACGCCGTCCACGCTGAGGCCTCACGCCACGTGAGGTGCAAGCCGGTTTCCGCGCGGGACGCTCAGGATGTTCGGGAGGTTATGCGCATTTTGTCCGTTTATGGTGAGCCCGTGGCCCAGGAACCCCACGCGTCACAGGCGCCGCCGACCGCCCCTACGGCTCCGGCGCGGGCCCTGCTGCCCTTCATCCTGCCCGCCGCGGTCGTGGGCGTGGGCGCGAGCCTGGCCTTCATCGGGGTCAGCGCGGCGGCGGAGCAGCTCCAGCACGTGCTGTGGGGGCCGCTGCCGGACGCTCTCGGGGTGGGCCCCTACTCGGTGCTGTGGATCTTCGTCATGCTCGTGGCGACCGGGATCGCGGTCGGGCTGGTGGTCTGGAAGGTGCCCGGCCACGCCGGTCCCGACCCGGCCACCGTGGGCCTGAACGCCCCGGCCATGGCGCCGGTCGTGCTGCCCGGCCTGGTGCTGGCGACCGGGCTGATGCTGGCCGGCGGTCCGAGCCTCGGCCCGGAGAACCCGATCATCGCCGTGAACGTGAGCCTCGCAGCCTGGCTCGGCGCCCGCCTGATGCCCCGGACACCGGGCAGCCTGTGGCCGGTGCTGGCCGAGTCGGCGACGATCGGCGCGCTGTTCGGCACGCCGGTGGCGGCGGCGCTGGTCATCTCCGAGGCGCTGGCCGGACGCCCGATGCGCGGCCGGCTGTGGGACAACCTGTTCGCGCCGCTGACCGCCGGCGCGTGCGGGGCGATCACCACCACCCTGGTGTCCCATCCGACCTTCGACCTCGGGCTCCCGCCCCTGGGCCACCCGGACGGGAAGGACGTCCTGGCGGCCCTCGTGATCGCCTCGGCGACCGCGCTGCTCGGCATGTGCGCCGTGTACGCCTTCCCTTACGTCCACGCGGCCTTCCGGCGGCTACGGCACCCGATGCTGATGCTTCCGGCCGGCGGGGTCGTACTGGGCGCCCTGGGGGCCCTGGGCGGCCGTCTGACGCTGTTCAAGGGGCTCTTCGAGGTCGGGGAGCTGGCCCACGACCCGGCGGGCTGGTCGGCGGGGCAGTTCGCCGTGATGGCGGTGGTGAAGCTGGCCGCGCTGCTCGTCGCCGCGTCCTGCGGCTTCCGGGGCGGCCGTATCTTCCCGGCGGTCTTCGTCGGCGCCGCCCTGGGTCTGTGCGCCCACGCGCTCGTTCCGGCCGTGCATCCGGCGCTGGGCGTGGCCACAGGCGTCCTGGGCATGCTCCTGGCGGTCACCCGGCAGGGCTGGGTGAGCCTGTTCACCGCCGCAGCCCTGGTCGCCTCCCCCGCGATCCTCGCCCTGCTGTGCATCGCGTCACTGCCGGCCTGGCTGCTGGTGACGGGGCGTCCGCAGATGCAGCTGCGTGAGGACGGCACCCCACTCCGCTGAAAAAACCTTCCCTGGAGGCACGTTCATGGCTCTGCACAAAGGTCCCGAGAAGCACGAAGAGCGGACGATGTCGGTCAATCCGTTCTTCGGCGAGGCCGATCCGGTCGGCGGCATGGCCGAGGCCCCGCCCACGCACCGGCTCCCGGACGCGCCGCTGCCCCCGTCGACGGCGTACCAGCTGGTGCACGACGAGCTGATGCTGGACGGCAACTCCCGGCTGAACCTGGCCACGTTCGTCACCACCTGGATGGAACCGCAGGCCGGGGTGCTGATGGCCGAGTGCCGGGACAAGAACATGATCGACAAGGACGAGTACCCGCGCACGGCCGAGCTGGAGCGGCGCTGTGTGGCGATGCTCGCCGACCTGTGGAACGCGCCGGACCCGTCGGCAGTGGTGGGCTGTTCGACGACCGGGTCCAGCGAGGCGTGCATGCTCGCCGGGATGGCGCTGAAGCGGCGCTGGACGCGGCGCAACGCCGACCGCTACCCCGGCGGCGCACGGCCCAACCTGGTCATGGGCATCAACGTCCAGGTCTGCTGGGAGAAGTTCTGCAACTTCTGGGAGGTGGAAGCGCGGCTGGTACCCATGGAGGGCGACCGGTTCCACCTGGACCCGCAGGCCGCCGTCGAGCTGTGCGACGAGAACACCATCGGGGTGGTCGGCATCCTCGGCTCGACGTTCGACGGCTCCTACGAGCCCATCGCGGAGCTGTGCGCCGCCCTGGACGCCCTGCAGGAGCGGACGGGGCTCGACGTCCCGGTGCACGTGGACGGCGCGTCCGGCGGCATGGTGGCACCCTTCGTGGACCCGGACCTGGTCTGGGACTTCCGGCTGCCGCGCGTGGCCTCGATCAACGCCTCGGGGCACAAGTACGGGCTGGTGTATCCCGGAGTCGGCTGGGCGCTGTGGCGGGACCGGGAGGCGCTGCCCGACGAACTGGTCTTCCGGGTCAACTACCTGGGCGGGGACATGCCGACCTTCGCGCTCAACTTCTCCCGGCCCGGCGCCCAGGTCGTGGCGCAGTACTACACGTTCCTGCGCCTGGGCCGCGAGGGCTACCGCGCGGTGCAGCAGTCGACGCGGGACGTGGCCACCACGCTCGCCGGGAAGATCGCGGCACTCGGCGACTTCCGGCTGCTCACACGCGGCGACCAGCTGCCGGTGTTCGCGCTGACCACGGCCGACGACATCACCTCGTACGACGTCTTCGACGTCTCCCGGCGGCTGCGCGAGGGCGGCTGGCTGGTGCCCGCGTACACCTTCCCGGCGCACCGCGAGGACCTCTCCGTGCTGCGGATCGTGTGCCGCAACGGTTTCTCGCACGACCTGGCCGACCTGTTCCTGGAGGACCTGACCCGCCTGCTGCCCGAGCTGCGCCGGCAGCCGCACCCCCTGACCCGGGACAAGCAGGCGGCCACCGGCTTCCACCACTAGGGCCCGGCGAGGGGCCGCGGAAGGGCCGGACGCGCCCGGTCCACCGCCGGCGGAGCGCGCTCGCCCGCTCCCCGTCACCCCGCTGGTGCCGGCGGTCGCCCTCCGGATGCCGCTCCCCCGTCGCGTACGGGTTCTCCTCGCCCTCGGCGAGCAGCCGTCAGCTCGTACGCGGTGCGCGGCGGCCCGTCGGCCGGGGACGGCGCGATCTCGTGGGCGTGCAGCAGCCCTTGCCGGGCCGGCGATCACCCCCAGGATGCGCCCTGGTCCTGGGCCTCCTGGGCCACCAGCTCGAAGGCCGTCCGGCCGTCCAGGGACTCGCGGATGATGTCGGCGTGGCCGGCGTGCCGGGCCGTCTCGCGGATCAGGTGCAGACACAGCCAGCGCAGCGAGACCCGGGCCTGCGGCGGGAACCAGGGGTCGGGCGGCAGCGGGAAGGTGTCGTCCAGGCTCGGCGCCGAGCGGATGAACTTCTCCGTCTCGGCGGCGACCTCCTCCCAGTACGCCAGCTGCCCGGCGACCGTCTCGTCGTCGCTCAGCCGGAAGCAGTCCTGCCAGTTCGACTCGTCACGCCGGACCGCCGGCTGCTCCTGCTTGGCGCGTGCGACCCAGCCCTGCTCGACCTCGGCGACATGCTTGAGCAGGCCGCCCAGGGAGAGCTCGCTGGCGCTGGGGCGGGTGCGGGCCTGTTCGTCGGTCAGGCCGAGCACGGCCCGGCGGATCCCGCCGCGCTGCTCCTCGATGAACGCCAGCAGCGCTCCTCGCTCGTCGCCCTTCGCCTCCGCAGGCACGTGCTTGACCATGACGGCCGCCTTTCATCGGTTCACCGGGGCTCTCGCCCTGACACCGATGACGTTACGGACCCTTGCGGTCAGGTGTTGTCCGCAAGGGCCCTCCTCGGCCGGAATTCGTCAGAACGGGAACGCGCTGCGGCCGTGCTGCACCGAGATCCACTTGACGGTCGTGAACGACTCCAGCGTCGTCTCGCCGTTGAGGCGGCCGATGCCGGAGTGCTTCTCGCCGCCGAACGGCACGATCGGCTCATCGTGGACCGTGCCGTCGTTCACGTGGAACATGCCGGTGTCGATCTGCTTGGCGAAGGCGACACCGCGCTCGATGTCACCGGTGTGGACGGCGCCGCTGAGGCCGTAGGGGGTGTCGTTGACGATGCGGAGCGCCTCCTCCTCGCCGTCGAACGGGATGAGGAAGACGACCGGGCCGAAGACCTCCTGCTGGAGCAGCACGGAGTCGGCGGGGATGTCAGTCAGCACGCTGGGCTCGACCAGGTTGCCGGAGGTGCCGCCCCGCACCAGGGCGGTGGCGCCCTCGGCGACCGCCTGCTCGACGGTGCCGGAAATGGCGTTCGCCTGCTGGGAGTTGATCACCGGACCGATGACGGTCTGCGGGTCGCGCGGGTCACCGACCTTCAGCGACTTCACCTTGGCGACGAACTTCCCCGTGAACTCCTCGGCGATCGAGCGGTCCACGAGCACGCGGTTCGCGGCCATGCAGACCTGCCCCTGGTGGACGAAACGGCTGAAGACCGCCGCGTCCACCGCGTAGTCGAGGTCGGCGTCGTCCAGGACCACCAGCGCGCTGTTGCCGCCCAGTTCGAGCACCGAGCGCTTGAAGTTGGCGGCGCAGACGGTGGCCACGTGCCGGCCGACCTTGTCGGAGCCGGTGAAGGAGATGACCTTCGGGACCGGGTGCTCGATGAACGCGTCGCCGATCTCGGCGATGTCGGTGACGACCACGTTGAGCAGACCGCCGGGCAGCCCGGCCTCCTCGAAGATCTTCGCGATCAGGGTGCCGCCCGCGATCGGGGTGTTCTGGTGCGGCTTGAGGACCACGCCGTTGCCGAGCGCGAGCGCCGGGGCGACCGACTTCAGCGACAGCAGGAAGGGGAAGTTGAAGGGGCTGATCACACCGATGACACCCACCGGTACCCGGTAGACGCGGTTCTCCTTGCCGTCGACCGGGGAGGGCAGGATCCTGCCCTCGGGGCGCAGCGCCAGGTGGATCGACTCGCGCAGGAACTCCTTGGCGAGGTGCAGCTCGAAACCGGCCTTCACGCGCGTGCCGCCCAGTTCCGCGACGATCAGGTCGGCTATCTCCCGCTCACGGTCCTCTATGAGTCTGAGCGCCCGCTCCAGGACCGCCCGGCGGGCGTAGGGGTTGGTCGCCGCCCACTGCTTCTGGGCACGGGCGGCGGCCCGGTAGGCCTGGTCCACCTCGTCGACCGTGGCCACCGTGATCGAGGCCAGCTTCTCGTCGTCGTACGGGTTGAAGTCGATCACGTCCCAGGAGCCGGTGCCCGGACGCCACTCGCCGTCGATGTACTGCTGGGCCAGGTCGGTGAAGTAGGACGACATGTGATCCCTCAATCACTAGCGGAGCCAGATCCCGGTCACGGTCTGATCGCACGTCATCGTACCTGCGTTTCAAGCGAGTTGAAGGAGCCCTCAGGACAGTTGCAGAAGACCTCGCAGCAGGTCCCGGCTCTCGTCGGGGCCCGGGCTGTCCTGCTGCAGTTCCTTGAGCGCCTGCTCGTACTGGGCGACGTCCTCGCGCTTGTCCAGGTAGAGGGCGCTGGACAGCTGCTCCAGGTAGACGACGTCGGACAGGTCGGCGTCGGGGAAGCTGAGGATGGTGAAGGCGCCGCTCTCGCCGGAGTGCCCGCCGAAGCTGAACGGCATGACCTGCAGCCGTACGTTGGGCCGCTCGGAGATGTCGATGAGGTGCTGCAGCTGGCCGCGCATGACCTCGCGGTCGCCGTAGGGGCGGCGCAGGGCGGCCTCGTCGAGGACGATGTGGAACTCGGGGGCGTTGTCGGAGAGCAGGCACTTCTGCCGTTCCAGCCGCAGCGCGACCCGCCGCTCCACGTCGGCGGAGCTCGCGCCCTTCATACCGCGCCGGACCACCGCGCGGGCGTACTCCCGGGTCTGCAGCAGGCCGTGGACGAACTGCACCTCGTAGACGCGGATGAGGGACGCGGCGCCCTCCAGGCCCACATAGGTGGGGAACCAGCTGGGCAGGACGTCGGTGTAACTGTGCCACCAGCCGGCCACGTTGGCCTCGCGGGCGAGGGAGAGCAGTGACTCGCGCTCCGTCTCGTCCGTGATGCCGTACAGCGTCAGCAGGTCCTCCACGTCCCTGGTCTTGAAGCTCACCCGGCCCAGCTCCATCCGGCTGATCTTCGACTCGGAGGCTCGGATGGAGTACCCCGCCGCCTCGCGCGTGATCCCCCGAGCTTCACGCAGTCGCCTGAGTTGCGAGCCGAGCAGCATCCGCCGCACCACCGATCCGGGCTCTCCCGCGCTCACGTTCGCCGCCTCCCCAACCGTCTTCAGGGCCCGCAGTCTGCCACTAAAACACTTCGAGCAGTACTCGTCCGGTTACGGAAACGGAAAGAGGCGGCCCGTTTCTGCCCGCCTGTTTTCGGGAAGAGGTCAGGACCACTGACGACAACCGTCGGCAAGATGGCGGAAAAAATGGCCAAGAAGCGGTACGGGAAGTGCTATTTCGGTCGCGTGCACGTGCATCTGCCCTTGCATCTGCTGTGCGCATCCGAAACCATGGTGCCGCGCCACCGCTGCATCGCAACGACCGCGAACTCTCGGGAGTGCCTCGCATGGGGACGAATGGATCGACCATGCTCAAGCCGTTACGGCAGGGCCTTCCGCCGCTGGATCCCGCAGCCGTGTCCGATGCCGCCTCCTGCGCCCTCCCCGCCCGGCTCGAAGCGGTGCGCGAAGCCCGGCGCTTCACCCGGGGCACCCTCGACCAGTGGGACGTCGGCGACCGCTTCGACGACATATGTCTCGTCGTCTCCGAACTCGTCACCAACGCGCTGCGCCATGCGCTGCCGGACGCGGCGGGATGTCCCGACCGCGCCTCCGTACGGCTGCATCTGATGCGCTGGAGCGAGCGACTGGTGTGCGCGGTGCGCGACCCGAGCCACCAGACGCCGGTCCCGCGCGACTCGGACGACTTCTCCGCGGAGTCCGGACGCGGACTGTTCCTGGTCGACTCCTTCTCCGACAGCTGGGGCTGGCACCCGCTCGCCGGCACCCTGCACGGCAAGGTCGTCTGGGCGCTGTTCCGGCTCCGGCCGGCCGGCTGACGCCGCGCAGGGCCGACGGGCGCCGTATGTCTACGCGCGTCGCGCCGGATCTTCCCGCACGGCCGACATCGTTGCCACCGGAGTCCCGCACCCCCCGGCAGGGAGCCAGGGCGTCAGCTCGTGATCAGATGGTCGAACTCGCCGTCCTTGATGCCGAGGAGCATGGCCTCGATCTCCGCGCGCGTGTAGACGAGCGCCGGGCCGTCGGGGAAGCGCGAGTTGCGTACGGCGACCTCGCCGCCCGGCAGTCGCGCGAACTCCACGCAGGAGCCCTGCGAGTTGCTGTGCCTGCTCTTCTGCCAGGCCACGCCGCCCAGTTGCGCGGCATCCATGCCGTTGTACACGTCGTACCCCCCGTACACGCCGTCAACGTCGCGGTCCACAGGTCGCTCCCCGGTGGTGCACTGGCTGGTGTGGCCATAGATGCTCTGGTCAACTGACCCGGATCATAACCTTGTTCATGTGCAGATGCATGAGCAAATGCACGTGCACGCGCGGTACTCCCATGGTTACAGGTTTGACGTCCGCTTTACCGAAGCTGGTCCAGCGCCTGCCCCAGAGCGGGCAGGACATGCCCACGCCATCCCCCGTCCATGATCTTCCGTGCCATGAGCTGAGCCGGCTCGTCCGGATCGAATCCCTCGTGCACTAGGAAGAGACGCGTACCGCGCCCTTCCTGTTCCAGGGTCCAGGTGATGGTCCAGTCCGCGGGATTGGCCGGATCGGCGTCGGTCCAGCGGACGGACAGCATCCGCTCGATGTCGTAGGCCACGACCCGCACCTCCACGACGCCGGAGAAACGGGAGTTGGGACGCGGGACGGAGGTCATCCGGTACCGGTGGCCGACCTCCAGCCGGAAGTCCTCGGCGCCGGGCATCTGCCAGCGGGCGAGCAGTCCGGGCTCGGTCAGGGCGCGCCAGACCTTGGCGGGCGGGTGCGGGAAGAAGTGGTCGACGCGGATCGTGGTCAGGTCGTCCGCGTCACTGCCGGGTGCGGTGCTCATGAGGGGTGATCGTCGGGCATGCGGTCGAGCAGATCACCGAGGCCCCGCAACCGCTCGCGCCAGAACCGCTCGTACGGGTGGAGCCAGTCCTGCACCTCGGCGAGCGGGGCCGCCTCAAGGCGGTAGATGCGCTGGCGTCCGGAGCGCTGTTCGGAGACGAGGCCGGCCTCCCGGAGCACCCTGAGGTGTTCCGAGAGGCTCGGGCGGCGCATGTCGAAGTGGTCGGCCAGGGCCTGGACCGGCTGCGGTCCGCGCTCGCGCAGCAGCCGCAGCACCTCGCGGCGGGTGGCGTTGGCGAGCGCGGCGAAGACGCGGTCCTCGGCGGCGGTACCCGTCCCGTTCATGGAGCGGTCAGAAGCCTTCCTTCTCCGTCAGCAGCATCAGGCCGTTGCCGTCGGGGTCCGTGAAGGAGGCCATGCGCCCCCAGGGGAGGTCGTCCGGCCCCTGTACGGGGATCCCGGACTCGGCGAGCCGGGCACAGTCCGCGTCGACGTCGGTCGTGGCCAACATGATCCCCCGCGCGGAGCCGGGTGCGAAACCGCCCATGCCGGGCCCGGAGAGCGTGAAGACCGTCCGCGCTCCCTCGGGGGCCACCTGGAGCCAGCGGCCCTGGGGCGTGTCCCGGTCGGCGGTGACCGCGAAGCCGAGGACGTCCCGGTAGAAGCGCAGGGCGCGGTCCTGGTCGGAGACGGGGAGCGTGACGAAGGAGGCGTGCGTGATGGTCATGCCCGGAGAATAAGTAGGCATTCTCCTACGCGTCAACCGTAGGGGATTGCCTACCTATAGCGGTTCGAGGGGTGTGCGGCGCGGGGCGCGAGTGCCGGACGTGGGCGCGAGCAGGCTCACAACGGATTCCTGCCCGGCGTCCGGAGGTCCTCTTGGTAACTGCTGGTAGCTTGCTGCGGGCCGCCCCGGCCGAGGGCGGCCGACCGCTACAGCTTGGGAGCTTTCCGGTGACTTCTGCGACTGCAAGGAGCGCGACTGCCGCAGGGCCTTCGACCGCGAGGCGTTCTCCCGCGAGGCTGCGGACCGCGACCGTGGCCGCGGGGCTGGCGTGCGCGGTCGCCGTGTTGACCGCGTGCAGCGGGGGCGGGGGCGGGAAGAGCGTCTCCTCGGCGTCCCCGAGCGCGACCGCATCCACCGCGGGCTCCGGCTCCGCCGCCGTGACCGGGGCCGCCGGCAAGCTCCAGGGAAGCTGGATCACCACGAGCGGCGGCAAGATCGTCGCCCTCGTGATCACCGGGAAGAAGGCCGGGCTGTTCGTGACCGGCCACAAGGCGTGGTGCCAGGGGGCCGCGGGCGAGGAGGCGGGGATGCAGATGATCCATCTGACCTGCCCCGACGGCGACAAGAGCCGGGCCACCGGCATGGTCGACTCGGTGGACGGCAAGGGCCTGACGGTGAACTGGTCGGGCGGCACCGGCCGGGAGACGTACACCAAGGCGGACGGCGGCAAGCTGCCGTCGGCACTGCCTACCCGGGTGAAACAGTGATGTCGGCGGGGCGTGCCACCTGAAGTGATGATTCCGGAGGGGTGCGCGCGCGAGGGCGGCGCACAGGCGCCATGATGCAGGGGCACCGTCACGACCTCGATGGGACCTGCTCATGCGCGCCATTTCGCTCACCGTCTCGGCCCTCGCCGCCGCCCTGCTGCTCACCGCTTGCGGCGGCGGCGGAACCAAGAGCGAGGGCAAGAACAGCTCGGCCTGCGAGATCGGCGGGGTCTCCGTGCAGATCGGGTCGGCGAGCGTCGCACCGAAGGCCGGTGACACGGGCGAGATTCCCGTCAGCATCACCAACCAGAGCAAGCCGTGCACCCTGGACCACTTCCCGGGCGTGGTGCTGAACGCCGGCGGCGCCAAGGCCGACGTGCCCGCGCTCAAGGGCGCGAAGGCCCAGAAGCTCAAGCTCGCCAAGGGCGACTCGGCGTCCTTCACCATCAGCTATGTGCGCGGCGAGGCGGGCGGCAAGTCCGGCATGGACGCGAAGACCGTGACGATCAGCCTGCCGGGCTCCCCCACCGCCCGGAGCTTCCCCTGGTCCTACGGCCCCGTCGCGGCCCAGGCCGGCGGAAGCGGCCCGGACGCCTCTGTGAGCGCCTTCCAGCAGGTCGGCGACTGAGCCTCACACCGACCGACGTCGCTTGGGCGGGGCGTCACTCCAGCCGGGGGCGGGCCCTGACCTGGGCCCGGTCCGCCGCTCGCGCACCCTCCGTCCACCCGGCCGCGTCGCTCACGCCGCGCAGCCGGGTCGTGGTCGTCTCGGGGAACATGCGCTCCAGCCGGTCGGTGACCGCCACCTCCCTGGTGGCGAGGACCGGCAGCAGGTCCTGCGTGACCTGGGTCTCGGCGGCGGCCGCGAGCCGGTCGCCGACGCGATGGGCGTAGGCGGCCAGGAACGACTGCCGGAAGGTCTTGGTCCGCTTGCGCCCGCCGGCTCTCTGCGCGGCCTCCGCCTTGGCCATCGCGTGCGTGGCCTGCACCAGCAGCGAGGTGTAGAGCAACTCGACCACCTCCAGGTCCGCCTCGAAGCCGACGACCGTGGAGAAGCCGAACGGTTCGTTCCACACCGCGCGGCAGTGGTTCGCGCCGGCCACGGCGTCGAGCAGGACCGCCTTGGCCTGTTCGTACGGCGGTTCGACACCGATCCGGCAGGCGCCGGGCGCGTCCGGCGCGGGCGCCTCGGCGGCGAGCAGCGCCTCGTCGACGCTGTGTCTCGCCATCAGCTCCTGCGCCTTGGCGCTGAGCGCCTCCGCCTCCTCCGGATACCCGGTGGCCTCGGCCTTGGCGAGCAGGGCACGGATGCGGGTGAGCATGCGGGAGGCGGCCGGGCCGGGGGCGCGGCGGGTCTCCTCCTGCAGGGGCTCCAGGGCGGGCAGGCGCAGCAGCAGGCGGTACAGCTCCAGGGCGGTCGTGGCCTGTGCGAAGCGGTCGGACTCGCGGGCGGGGTCCTCGGGCAGCTCCCTCAGCTGGGCGGCCCAGCGCCGCCCGCGCGGACGGTCCTGTCCGGCCTGGGCACGGATCAGTGCGGCGGCTCGGCGCACATGTGCGTCGTCCAGCTCGCGGCGCACCAGTCGTACGACGTCGGCGGGCTGCCAGCCGCGCCGCCAGGCCGTCGCGACGAACTCCTCGCCCCGCCGCGCCAGTTCGGCGTCCGCGGCTGGGTCGGCGGCGAGGAGGGAGGCGCCGGTGTCGAGGCCGGTGTCGGTGTCGTCGTAGAGGGCGGCCCGGAAGGCGCGCTCGACGGTGCTGGCAGTGCTGGTCACACCGTCGATCGTGCCATGCCCCACCGACAGCGGGCCGAGTGTTGTCCACAGGCTGTGGACGACGGGATTCCTCTGCGCGCCACTACAACGCGTACCTCCGCCCAGGGAAACCCGACTGTCAACTGACAGTTGACACCCTTGGGGGCGCAACCTACGGTTGACACATGGCGACCAACCCGAACATCACGGCATCCGTACGCCTCGACGACCTCATCGAGGCCATCAAGAAGGCCCACTCCGAGCCGCTCGAACAGCTCCAGGACGCGGTGATCGCCGCCGATCACCTCGACGAGGTGGCCGACCATCTGATCGGCCACTTCGTCGACCAGGCCCGGCGCTCGGGCGCGTCCTGGACCGAGATCGGCAGGAGCATGGGCGTGACCCGGCAGGCGGCGCAGAAACGGTTCGTGCCGAAGGAGTCCGCCGGCCTCGAAGCAGCCGACTTCAGCCGCTACACCCCACGCGCCCGCAACGTGGTCATGGCCTCGCACAACGAGGCGCTGGCCGCCCGCAACCCCGAGGGCCGCCCCGAGCACCTGGTCCTCGGACTGCTGGCCGAACCGGAGGGCCTGGGCGCGAAGGCGATCACCGAGCAGGGCGTCCTCCTGGACGTCGTACGCCAGGCCGCGACCGCCGCGCTCCCGCCCGCCGCGGACGAGGTACCCGACCTCATCCCCTACGGCCCCGCCGCCAAGAAGGCCCTGGAGCTCACCTTCCGCGAGGCCCTCCGGCTCGGCCACGACTACATCGGCACCGAGCACATCCTGCTGGCCCTGCTGGAACACGAGAACGGCCAGGGCGTCCTCAGCGGCCTCGGCATCACCAAGGCGGCGACGGAGGAGTACGTCCGCGAGGTGCTGGCGCTGCTGCAGGCCAAGCACCGGGAACCCGCGCAGGACCGCACCCAGGACTGACATCACAGGTCAGGGCCATTGTCAGTGCCGCCTGCCACACTCGCATCCATGACCGACCGGTGGGCGCTCGCACCGGCCGAGGACGGAGGCGTGGACGTCGCCCCCCTCGGTCCGGACGGGCTGCCCGCCGGGCCGGTGCGGCGGGAGAGCGATCTCGCCGGGGCGGTGCGGAGCCGCCCGGAGGTGACGCGCTGGGTGTGGCGGTCCACCCCCGAGGTCTACCCGCGTCTGCTCGCCACGGGGGTGCGAGCAGAGCGGTGCTACGACATCGAGGACGCCGAGACACTCCTGCTGGGCCACGAGGGCCGGTACGGCGAGCCGCGCTCGGCCGCCGCCGCCCTGGCCCGCCTCCGGGGCGGCCCCGTGCCGCCCGACCCGCCCCAGCGCTCGGCCGCACCGGGCGCCCAGTCCCCGCTGTTCGAGCCCACCGGCACCCACCTGCCCCTGCCCGACCTCCTCGCGGTCTACGCCGAGCAGCTCCGGCGCCATGAGCGGACCGCCCACCCCGACCGGATGCGGCTGCTGACGGCCGCCGAGTCGGCCGGAATGCTGGTGGCCGCCGAGATGAACCACGCGGGCCTGCCGTGGAGCACCGAGGTCCACCGCGGCCTGCTGCACGACCTGCTGGGCGAGCGGTACGCGGGCGGCGGCGAACCGCGCCGCCTCGCCGAGCTGGCCGACGAGGTGTCCGCCGCCTTCGGACGGCGGGTGCGCCCGGACCTGCCCGCGGACGTCGTCAAGGCGTTCGCGCAGGCCGGGATCAAGGTGCGCTCGACCCGCCGCTGGGAGATCCGGTCCGTCGACCACCCGGCCGTCGAACCCCTGCTGGAGTACAAGAAGCTGTACCGCATCTGGGTGGCGCACGGCTGGTCCTGGCTGCAGGACTGGGTCCGCGATGGCCGTTTCCGCCCCGAGTTCCTCGCCGGCGGCACGGTCACCGGACGCTGGGTGACCAACGGCGGGGGCGGACTGCAGATCCCCAAGGTGATCCGCCGGGCCGTGGTCGCCGACCCCGGCTGGCGGCTGGTGGTGGCCGACGCCGACCAGATGGAGCCGCGTGTGCTCGCCGCCATCTCCCGGGACCCCGGCCTGATGGAGGTGGCCGGCCGAGACAGCGACCTCTACCAGTCCGTCTCCGACCGCGCCTTCTCCGGCGACCGCGACCAGGCCAAGCTCGCCGTGCTCAGCGCGGTCTACGGCCAGACCTCGGGCGACGGCCTGAAGAACCTGGCCGCGCTCCGCCGCCGCTTCCCGAAGGCCGTCGCCTACGTCGACGAGGCGGCCCGCGCGGGCGAGGAAGGCCGGCTGGTGCGCACCTGGCTGGGCCGCACCTGCCCGCCGGCCGCCGGGTCCGGCGAGGACACCGCGGAGGAGGCGGGCATCCCCGTCGGCGAGGACGACGACGGCACGCAGGCCGACGGCCCCACCGCCTGGGTTCCGGGCTACGCCTCCACCAACTCCCGCGCGCGGGGCCGTTTCGCGCGGAACTTCGTCGTCCAGGGCAGCGCCGCCGACTGGGCCCTGCTGATGCTCGCCGCGCTCCGTCAGGCCTGCGCGCACCTCAAGGCCGAGCTGGTCTTCTTCCAGCACGACGAGGTGATCGTGCACTGCCCCGCCGAGGAAGCCGACACGGTCGTCCAGGCCATCCGGGCCTCCGCCGCCCTCGCCGGACGGCTGACCTTCGGCGAGACACCGGTGCGGTTCCCGTTCACGACGGCGGTGGTGGAGTGCTACGCCGACGCCAAGTGAGCGCTGCGGCAGCGCACATCGGTTACGGCGCGAGGGCGGAACGGGCGCGCCCCGGAGGCGCTGTTCCCGCGCTCTTCGGTCACTGGGCGAGAAGCTCCCGCAGCTCCGTCACGATCGTCTGCTCGTCCGTGCCGTCCAGCGCCGCGAGTGCCGCGTGCCAGGCGCCGTGCGCCTCCGGCCGCCGCCCCTGCGCGCGCAGCAGCAGTCCCTGCTGGTGCCGGGCCAGGCCGCCCATGTAGCGGTCGGTGCGGGCGTCGGCCCGGCTGAGCAGCTCGGCGCACTCGTGGGCCGCCCGCTCGGTCTCCCCCAGTTGCCGCAGCGCGCGGACCAGGCCGAGCCGGGTCTGGGACTCGCCGTGCCAGTCGCCGTGGTCGCCGAGGATGCGCAGGCTCTCCTCGAAGTGCCCGGCCGCGGCCCCCGGTTCGCCCAGGGTGAGATGGGCGTAGCCGATGTTGCAGTGCGCCGAGTGCTGCACGATGACCGCGCCGATCGCGTCCCCGATCGCCAGCGAGCGCCGGTGCTGCTCGATGGCGGCGCGCGGGTCGGTGTGCTCGTAGAGGTTGCCGAGGTGGCTGTGGGTGATGGCCTCCCCGTAGGGGTCGTTCAACTGCCGTGAGTACGCGAGGCTCTGCTTCAGCGCCTCCCCGGACTCCGCGAACCGCCCGAGTCCTTCCAGCAGCAACCCGCGGTTGTTCAGGCAGCGCCGGATCCGGGAGGCCACACCGAGCCGCCGCCAGATCTCCAGAGAGCGGTCGGTGAGGGCGAGGGCGTCCTTCTGCCGGCCGGTCAGGAAGTGCAGGCCCGCCAGGTCGCCCAGCGCATACGCCTCGGCCGCCGCGTCCCCGAGCCGCCGCGCCGCCCCGAGCGCGGCCCGCCCCAGCACCTCCATCTCGGCGACCCGCCCGCTGCGCTGGACGTACGGGAAGAGCAGCCGTGCCAGCGCCGAGAGATGGGCGGCCCGGGCCGCATCCGGCGTGTCCGCGTTCCGCGCCACCAGGGTGACGACGTTCTCCAGCTCCGCCTCGCCCCAGGCGAAGGCCTGCTCGGCGGATTCGAAGGACATCAGCCCGGCCACGTCCGCCGTGTGTTCCGGCGGCTGCGCGGAGGTCGGCCGGCGCCGGTCGTCCTGGTCGAGCCCCGGCTCCGCGATCGCCTCCAGCAGCCGCTCGGCGACGGCGGCGTACCAGCGCAGGGCGGTCAGGTCGGGGGCGGGGGCCGGGCGGGAGCCGGATACGGCGGCGGCATCGGCCCGGCCGGCGTGCTCCCGGCGCGGGTCGTGGCCGTCGCGGCCCGGCTCGGTGCCGGGCGGGGCACCGGGTGCCCGCGTGCCGGTGGCTTTCCCCGTTCCCCTGCCCGTGTCCGCCAGTTCGCGGGCGAAGTCACGGACCAGGTCGTGCGGGACGTAGCGGCCGAAGGCGGTCTCCTCCAGCAGGGCGACGTCGACCAGGCGGTCGAGGGCGGCCTCGGCGCGACGCTCGTCGGTGCCGGAGAGGCGGGCGATCAGTGGGGCGCCGTAGGTCGGCAGATCGAGCGCGCCGATGCGGCGCAGCGCGAGGGCGGCGTCCCGGTCCGCCTCGCGCTCGGCGGCGGCGAGGGCGTCGTGGGCGACGGCCAGGGAGCGCCGGACGCTCAGGTCGTCGTACTCCAGATTCCGCAACCGTCCGCCGGTCTCGGCGAGTTGACCGGCCAGCACGTCCGGGGTGAGGGCGCGGCGGGCGGCGAGCCGGGCGGCGACGACGCGCAGCGCCAGCGGGAGCCGGCCGGTCAGCTCGACCAGGGCGTGCCCGGCGTCCAGCCCCTCGCGCCCGCTCACCGCGCGGAGCAGCGCCGCGCTGTCCTCACCGGTCAGCGGGGCGAGCGGGAAGCGCCGGGCGCCGTCGAGCGCGGTCAGCGGCGAGCGGCTGGTGACGATCACCGCGCAGCCCGGCCCGGCCGGCAGCAGCGGCCGTACCTGGGCCGCGCTCGCGGCGTCGTCCAGCACCAGCAGGACGCGGGCCGGGGCGAGCAGCGAGCGGAGCAAGGCGGCTGCGGCGTCCGGGTGTTCGGGGATGCTGCGGGGCTCCGCGCCCAGGTCCCGCAGCAGCGCGGCGAGTGCCTGGGCCGAGGTGAGCGGGGTCATGCCGGGGGTGGCGCCGTGCAGGTTGACGTACAGCTGGCCATCGGGGAATCGTTCCCGCAGGCCATGCGCGACGTCCAGGGCGAGCGCGCTCTTGCCGACGCCCGCCATACCGCTGATGACGGCGATGGCGGGAGCGGGGGCGGGCGGCTCGGTGAGCGCGTTCCGCAGTGCGCGGCGGGCATCGTCGCGGCCGGTGAACTGGGCGGGCGGGGGCGGAAGCTGCGCCGGCCGTGGGGTCTGCCGCGCGTCCGGCGCACCGCCCTCGTGCGGGGCCGCAGCCGCATCCTGCTCCTCGGCGACGTCCGAGCGGTGGTCGGTCGCCGGCTGTTGACGGGCGACGCCCGCCACGCCCGGTCGGCGGGAGTCGCGCACCTTTTCCGCCCGCCGGCGCTCCTCGCCGCTCCCCCGCAGCACCTCGACATGCGCCTCGCGGACCGCCGGGCCGGGTTCGATGCCGAGTTCCTCGACCAGGCGGGCCCGCAGGTCACGGTGCACGGCGAGAGCCTCGGCCTGACGGCCGGTGCGGTGCAGGGCGAGCATGAGCTGACGGTGGTAGGCCTCGCGCAGCGGGTACTCGGCGACCAGCGCCGCCAGCTCGGGAACGATCTCGGCCAGGCGTGCGCCGCCCAGGTCGAGTTCGGCCTCGTAGCGCCACTGCAGCAGGAGCAGCCGCGCCTCCTCCAGGCGCTGTACCAGGGCGTAACCGCCGAGGTCGGCGGGGAGCCCGCTGAGCGGGGTGCCGCGCCAGAGCGCGAGCCCGGCCGTACAGGCCCGTACGACACCCGGCCAGTCCCGCCGGGCATGCGCGGCCCGCGCCTCGGCGACCCGGGCGTCGAAGACATGCACGTCCAACTCGCCGTGAGCGATGCGTAGTACGTAGCCCGGCGGTACGGCCCTGAGCCGGTCGGGGTCGTCCAGGAGCCGACGCAGCCGGGTGACGTGGTTGTGCAGGGAGGCCTGCGCGGAGACGGGCGGCGCCCCGCCCCACAGGGCGTCCTTCAGCGACTCCACCGACACGACCCGGCCCGGCTCCAGCAGCAGTGCGGCGAGCAGCACACGCACCTTGGGGCTGCCGATGGCACGGAGGCGGTTGTCGGCGCCGTCCTTGCCGTCGGGGCGGTCGGTGGTGGGCCCGTCGGGAAGGACACCGGGGGACTCGGTCGAGATTCCGAACGGCGGTCGGTCGTACAGGACCGGTGGTCCCAGCAGTCCGAACCGCAGCCCGCACCGCCGCATCACGCCGCTCCACTGCCTTCCCGCGCGGTCGGGGCCGACCATGCTCCGCGACGAGCGTGCGCCCGCCGTCCCTTGGCGGAAATCCGCCCTGTCCCAGGGGGATTCTCGCCACCTTGCGTCTGCCGGCCCGGCCCCGGATCGGCCAGTTCGGGGGCCTGTTCCGGAAACCGTCGGCAAGTTCCAGCCAACGGGGCCGCAACCTGCCGACGAACCGTTGGCCACATGTTAGCGATCCGTTGGCGAATCCTGATGTGATCATCTCCATCGGATCTGGCCCGACGGCGCGCGCGTATGTCGCGTAACTCGGGGGAGTGTCGCCGCAGGCTGGATCCGGGGACGCAAGGGGCCCCGGTCGGCGGAGGTGAACGCCCGGGGCCCCGTCCCGTTCCTTTCCCCACGGCCCGCCGGCGGAGCGCCACGCCTCCCGGCACGACGCCGACGCCCGGACCACCGGACGAGGCCCCCGCCCCTCAGATCACCGGCGGACGCCCCAGCCGGGTCAGCCGCCACACCGTCCGCCAGCGCATGGGCCGACGCTCACCGGACGGCTCCCGCAGCCCCTCCATGAACCCCGCGAACCATGCCTTCAGGCCCGCCAAGGAGCGGGTGCGGGCGAGGGTGAGCAGCGTCCACACCCCGAGGTGCACGGGGATCAGCGGCAGCGGCAGCCGGCGCCGGACCAGCCAGACGCGGTTGCGGGCGTTGACGCGGTAGTAGATGGCGTGCCGGGCCGGGGAGGTCTTGGGGTGCTGGAGCAGCAGTTCGGGGGCGTACAGGATCTTCCAGCCGGCGTCGGCGGCGCGCCAGGCGAGGTCGGTCTCCTCGTGCGCGAAGAAGAACCGGGCGGGCCAGTCCCCGGTCTCGGCCAGCATCGCCATGCGGAAGGCGTGTCCGCCGCCGAGGAAACCGGTGACGTAACCCCCGCGCAGCGGATCGGACTTGCCCACGCGGGGCACATGCCGCTGCTGGGTCTCGCCGTGCTCGTCGGCGATACGGAAACCGACGATCCCGAGGCGCGGGTCGGCGGCGTACAGGTCCCGTACGCGCCGCAGCACATCGGCGTCGACGAGCAGGCCGTCGTCGTCCAGTTCCACGACGACGTCGACGTCGCCGTACTCCCGCAGCCGGGCGAGGGCGACGTTCCGGCCGCCCGGGCAGCCGAGGTTCTCCTCCACGTCGATGGTGGTGACCTCGCCGGGCAGGGAGAGCCGGCGGGCGAACTCGGGCAGTCGGCAGCCGTTGCCGACGACGACGATGCGGGCAGGGGCCAGATCCTGCTTGGCCACGGACTCCAGCAGGGCGTCGACCTCGGCGGGCCGGTTGCCCATGGTCACCACGGCGACGGCGATCCTCGGCTCCGCCACGTCCCTCACCCCATCCGGCCGACGGCGGCACCGCGCCCTGACCGCGCGGTGCCCACCGTTCACCAAGATGTTGCCTCAGGTCCGCGGGTTCACCGGACCCTGATTCACTTTGCGGCCCTTTTGCTCCCCATTCATCCGCACGTTCCGCGAACCCCGGCCCCTCGCCCGGAGCGGCTGACGACAGCCGCAGCCCGGGGCGCCCCCGGCCGCACGGGGGCGGGGCAGGGCCGACCGGGGGCGGGCAGGGCCGACCGGCCTCGTCGCGAGGAGCCGGACGGCCCCCCGTCGGGGATCTGTCGGCACCCCACCGGGGACCTGTCGCCCCTGTCGACGCCCTGCCGGGCGGTGGAGGCTGCCCGTGACGGCTCGAACCGGAGGTGCGCCGTGGGCAGCGACGACCGACGGGGAGAACAGACGAAGCTGAGGGTGTCCCTGGGCCGCCAGGACGGCTGGACGGTCGCCAGCCTGGCGGGCGAGATCGACATCCTGACCGTACCGGGGCTGCGTGCGCACCTGGGGGATCTCGTGGCCGGCCACGGCGGGCGCCCCCGAGTGATCATCGACCTCGGCGACGTCACCTTCTGCGACGCGCACGGTCTGAGCGCCCTCATCGGCGTTCACCACACGGCCGCCCGGCGCGGGGGCATGGTGCGCCTGGTCGTCCCCCAGGGGCGGGTGCGCAGAATCCTGCGCGTCACCAGGCCGACCCACAACCTCCAGGTGCACGACACCCTGAACGACGCGCTCGCGGTCGACCCCGCGTGAGGAGTCCGCGGGCGCGGCACCAGATGCGGCGGGCGGCCCACTTCGACCACACGTGCGTGCCACCGTTCCGCGTCAAGAAGGCGTAGCCGTACGTCGGTTCGCCCAGGCCTGGGCGCGGAACACTGGGGGGCGTCGATCAGTCCGACTTCGGCGTTCCGTCGACGAAGTGAACTGCCCCCAGAGGGAGTTGGCCACCCGACCTGCCTTTTCCTGGAGGGCGTCCGACTTGCGATCAGGGCCCAGGAGTGCTGGTCTGGAATGGGTAGGGGCAACCGGCATCAGTACCGGCCGAAGTGATTTCCCGAACTGGTATCCAGGCGCCGAGCAGGAAGCAGCTGAGCGCGTCATGTGACCACGGGATGCCCTGCACCGCCCCCCTGCCGGAGGTTCACGATGACACACGTCTCTTCCGCCCGCAGTCCACTACGCCGGATCATTGCCCTGTTCGCGGTGGGCGCCCTGACGCTCTCCCTCTCGGTCACGCTGACGCTCGCCTCGGCGAGACACGCGTCCGCCTTGTGCATCGCAAGTAGGTTTGCGGGAACGTGGCGTTCGTCCGATGACAGGCTGAGCCGTATCGACGTGTGGTCCGGAGAGGACTGCGGCCTCTACGCAAGAGCCTGGTCCACCTGCCGGAGCGACGCGACTCGTGACTGCAGCTGGAGTTCGCGCTCGAAGAAGCTGCAAGACACCCCGGACAGGAACTTCCGGTTCTTCTACTACAACTGGAACAACGCGAACGAGGTGCTGCAGCTGACCCTGAAGAGCGCGAACAACCTGTCCGTGTTCGATCACATCGACTGGACGTCCGGCAAGAAGGAAAGCTTCACGGTCTCGATGACCAAAGATCGCTGAGAGTGCGAAGGGGCTGAGAGTGCGAGGGCTGGAGCTCCCTGCGCCGCCGTCGCACCCGCTGAACGAAAAACCCCAGCTCAGAGAAATCCGGGCTGGGGTTTCAGCGGAGCCGCTTTCGGGATTCGAACCCGAGACCTACGCATTACGAGTGCGTTGCTCTGGCCATCTGAGCTAAAGCGGCGTGTCACTCGCACCCATGGTGCGATCAGCGACGTCGGTAAGTCTACACAGTTTCCGAGGGTGCTTCGTACCAGCCCCGGAGCAGGGGGCTCCGGGGCTGATACGAGGGCTATGAGCAGCGTTTTCCCGCGGTCGGCGGGGTGCCGTGGAGCAGGTAGGTGTTGATCGCCGTGTCGATGCAGGCGCTGCCGCGGCCGTAGGCGGTGTGGCCGTCGCCGACGTAGGTCAGGAGGCGGGCCGAGGAGAGCTGGCGGGACAGGGACTGCGCCCAGCGGTAGGGGGTCGCCGGGTCGCGGGTGGTGCCGACGACCACGATCGGCGCCGCGCCCTGGGCCTTGATGCGGTGCGGCCCGCCCATGGCCCTCACCGGCCAGTAGGCGCAGTTGAGCGACGCCCAGGCCAGGCCGGCGCCGAAGACCGGGGACGCCTTCTCGAAGGCGGGCAGGGCCTTCTCCACCTCGTCGGGGCCGGTGAAGGCGGGCGGCAGGTCCAGGCAGTTCACCGCGGCGTTGGCCATCATCAGGTTGCTGTAGTGCCCGTCCGCGTCGCGTTCGAAGTAACTGTCGGAGAGCGCGAGCAGGCCCGCGCCGTTGTTCTCCCGCATCGCTGAGGCCAGCACCTCGCGCAGCTGGCCCCATGTGCCCTGGTCGTACATCGCCGCGATCACCCCGGTCGTGGCCAGTGCCTCGCCGAGCTTGCGGCCGTCCGCATCACCCGCCGGGATGGGATGCGCGTCGAGCTTGCGGAAGAAGGCCCTGAGGTGGTCGCCGACCTGCGCGGGCGTCGTGCCCTTGCCGCCGAGCGGGCAGTCGGTGTGCCGTACGCAGTCCTTCGCGAACGCCTGGAACGCCGTCTCGAAGCCGGCCGTCTGGTCCAGGTTCAGCCGCCGGGCGTCCAGGGAGGGGTCCATCGCGCCGTCCAGGACCACCCGGCCGACCCGGTCGGGGAACAGCCCGGCGTACGTCGCCCCGAGGAACGTGCCGTACGACGCACCCACATAGTTCAGTTTCGGATCACCCAGTAGCGCCCGAAGGATGTCCATGTCCCGCGCCGCCTCGACGGTGGAGACGTGCCGCAGCAGCCGCGCCGAGCGGGCCCCGCAGCTCTCCGCGAACTTCTTGTCCGCCGTGACCAGCGCGTTCCGCTCCTTCTGGTCGTCGGGCGTCAGATCCGTCTGCGTGTACGCGTCCATCTGGCGGCCGTCCAGGCACTCGACGGGCTCGCTGCGGGCGACGCCGCGTGGGTCCACCGCGACCATGTCGTAGCGCGCGCGGACGTCGGCCGGGTAGCCGACGCCCGCGTAACTCTGCAGGTAGCCCACCGCGGAGCCGCCCGGACCGCCCGGGTTGACCAGCAGCGAACCGAGCGGCTTGCCCTTGCCGGTGGCCTTCTTGCGGGCGACGGCGAGCCGGACGTCTCCGGCGCCGGGCTTGGCGTAGTCCAGCGGGGCCTTCATCGTCGCGCACTGGAAACCGGCGACACCACAGCTGCGCCAGTGCAGCGTCTGGCGGTAGTACGACGACAGCGCCGACGGTGTCGCACGCGGCAGCGCGGCCAGCGCCGCGTCCGTCGTACCGCCGGCCGATGTGGTCGAGCTCCCGGAGGAGCAGGCGGACACGAGCAGGGCGACGGCCGCGAGAACGGTGGCCGTGAGGCGGGCCGTCGTCCGGGTGCGGGGGCCCCGGGGCCGGCGGGGGGATGGCCTGAGGTGCATCAGCCGAGCGTAACGCTGTGCGACGGTTCGAGTGCGGTGGGCGGGGATTATGGCTCGTACGGGGGACATACACGCCTGGCGCGGGCGAACCGGGGGGACGCTGAGGCGGGCCACCCGCGGCCTGCGGTGGTCAGCCCGCCCGCAGTGCCATCGTCATCGCCTCCACCGCCAGCAGCGGCGCCACGTTGCGGTCCAGGGCCTCGCGGCACGCGGCGATCGACTCGATGCGGCGGAGCGTGGACTCCGGAGTGCTGCCGCGTGCCAGTCGCTCCAGGGCGTCCTCGGTGTCGGCGTTGGCGATCGCCACGCGGGAGCCGAGCTGGAGGGCGAGGACGTCCCGGTAGAAGGTGGTGAGGTCACCGAGGGCGACGTCGAGGCTGTCGCGCTGCGTACGGGTTCTGCGGCGCTTCTGCATGTCCTCGAGGTCCTTCATGACGCCTGCCGTGCCGCGCGGCAGCCGGCCGCCCTGGGCGGCGCCCAGCGCCGCCTTCAGCTCCTCGGCCTCCTTGCCGTCCATCTCCTCGGCGAGCTGCTTGGCGTCCTCGGCGGCGGCGTCGACCAGTTCCTGGGCGGCTCTGAGGCAGGCGCCGACCTCGTCGAGGCGCAGCGGCAGCCTGAGCACGGCCGCGCGGCGCTCGCGGGCCGCCGGGTCGGTGGCGAGGCGCCGGGCCCGGTCGACGTGTCCCTGGGTGGCGCGGGCAGCGGCCGCCGCGACGCCGGGCTCGATGCCGTCACGGCGTACGAGCATGTCGGCGACCGCGTCCACGGACGGCGTGCGCAGGGTCAGGTGGCGGCAGCGGGAGCGGATCGTCGGCAGGACGTCCTCCACGGAGGGGGCGCACAGCAGCCAGACCGTGCGCGGGGCGGGCTCCTCGACCGCCTTGAGGACGGCGTTGGCCGATTTCTCGTTCAGCCGCTCGGCGTCCTCGACCAGGATGATCTGCCAGCGGCCGTTCGCCGGGGCGGTGAACGACTTGCGGACCGTGTCCCGCATGTCCTTCACGAGGATCTCGGAGCCGACGGCAGCCACCGAGGTGACGTCCGCGTGCGTGCCGAGCAGCGCGGTGTGGCAGCCGTCGCAGAAGCCGCAGCCGGGGGAACCGCCCAGGGCGCGGTCGGGGCTCACACACTGCAGGGCCGCTGCGAAGGCCCTCGCCGCCTGGTTCCGGCCGGCCCCGGGCGGGCCCGTGAACAGCCAGGCGTGCGTCATCCTCGACGCCTCGGGCAGCGGCTTGTCCGCCGCCACCGCGGTGACGAGGGCGTCGGCGTCCCGCGCGGCCGCGTCGAGCACCGCGCTCACCTTCTCCTGCCCGACGAGGTCGTCCCACACGGTCATGGGTCACGCCGCCCTTCCGTCACACTGCGCCTTCCGCACTCCATTGTGCGGGTGGGCACTGACAACGCGGTGCGTGGGCCGTCGGTGACGCCTGCGACGCGTTCGGTGACGGTGACCGCGGCGAAGTGGAAGAGCGGCACCGACCGCTGTTCCGGTCGGTGCCGCCCTGGGCCCGTGCGCTGAGCCGTGTCCGCGCGGGCCGGCTGTCAGCCGCGGCCGCCCCGGCCTCGGCCCCTGCGGTCCTGATCCTCACCGGGACCGCCGTGGCCCCGCTCGTCGTAGGACCCCAGCAGCTCGTCCGCCAGCGAGGGCAGGTCGTCCAGCGGGGTCTCCTCGGCCCAGTCCGGTCGCGGCCGGCGGCGCGGGGTGCCGTCGGCGTCGATCTGGGGCATCTCACGCGTCCGGCCCTCGGCGCCGTCGGGGCCCGCGGCGGGCCGCTCGTCCCGGAAGAAGCCGGGCGGCACCCGGTCCGTCGGCGCGTCATCCCGCACGGGCGGCAGTACGGCCGTCTCGTCGGCCGCACCCGAGACCGGCGGCAGCACGGCCGTCTCATCGGCCGCACCCGAGACCGGCGGCAGCACAGCCGTCTCGTCCGCCGCACCCGGAACCGCGGGCGGTTGCGGCAGCTCGGCCGTGACCTCGGCCTCGGAGCCGGGCTCGGCCGCCCTGGTCGCCCCGACTTCCCCGGCCGTCTCCCGTCGCTCGTCCGACCGGCTCCGTTCGTCCCGTTCATCCCGTTCGTCACGCACGGGACGCAGGACCGTCGTCTCCTCCGTGCCCGCCCCGCGCATGCCCGGCTCACCCGGTCCCGGAGAGACCACCGGCGTCGGGACCGTCTCCTCGGCGCCGCGCCTGCCCGGCGACACCACCGGCGTGGGGACCGTCACCGCGTCGGAGGCCACGCCCGGCGCGGCGGGCAGGGGTGTGCTGGACCTGCGGGCCGCCGTGTCGGCCGCCGCCGCGGCCTCGGCCGCCTGCCGACGCGCCTCCTCGGCACGCAGCAGAGCCTCCTCGGCCTTGCGCTGCTTCTCCAGGCGCCGGGCGTCCTCCTCGGCGCGCAGCCGGGCCTCCTCCTCGGCCTGCCTGCGGCGCCGCTCCTCCTCGGCCCTGCGACGGGCCTCCTCCTCGGCGCGGGCCTTCTCCTCGGCGAGCAGCCGCTGCCGCTCCTCCTCCGCACGCCGGGCCGCTTCCTCGGCCCGCTGCCGGGCCTCCTCCGCCTGCCGTTCGGCCTCGCGGCGCTGCGCCTCCTCCAGCTCGCGGCGCTTACGCTCCTCCTCCTCGGCGCGCAGCCGGGCCAGCTCCGCCTGGCGCTCGCGCTCCAGGCGCTCCTCCTCGGCCTTGCGCGCGGCCTCTTCCTCGGCCTTGCGACGGGCCTCCTCCTCGGCCTTCTTCCGCGCCTCCTCCTGGGCCTTGATCTCGGCCTCGGACAGCGGCAGCACGGTGTCGAGCCGGTGCCGGATCACGGTGGTCACGGCCTCGGGCTCCTGGCCGGCGTCCACGACCAGGTAGCGGCCGGGGTCGGAGGCGGCCAGCGTGAGGAAACCGGCCCGTACGCGCGCGTGGAACTCCGCCGGCTCCGACTCCAGCCGGTCCGGCGCCTCGGTGAACCGCTCGCGGGCGGCCTCGGGCGAGACGTCCAGCAGGACGGTCAGGTGCGGGACGAGGCCGTTGGTCGCCCAGCGGTTGATGCGGGCGATCTCGGTCGGGGACAGGTCGCGGCCGGCACCCTGGTAGGCGACGGAGGAGTCGATGTAGCGGTCGCTGATGACGACCGCGCCGCGCTCCAGGGCGGGGCGTACGACCGTGTCGACGTGCTCGGCGCGGTCGGCGGCGTACAGCAGCGCCTCGGCGCGGTGCGACAGGCCCGCCGAGGACACGTCCAGCAGGATCGAGCGCAGCCGCTTGCCCACGGGCGTGGCGCCGGGCTCGCGGGTGAGCACGACCTCGTGGCCCTTGGCGCGGATCCACTCGGCGAGGGCCTCGGCCTGGGTGGACTTGCCGGCGCCGTCGCCGCCCTCCAGGGCGATGAAGAAGCCGTTCGCCGCCGACGTCTCGGCCGGGTCGTCGCCGCCGAGCAGCGCGTCCTTGAGGTCCTGGCGCAGCGGGATGCCGGAGCGGTCGTCGACCTTGGCGAGCACCAGCGCCGCGACCGGCAGCAGCAGGGCGCCGACCAGCATCAGCGTGAAGGAGGCGCCGCCGTGCGCGAAGACGAACCTGCCGTCCTCCATCCGGTGCCGGCCGATGAGCCCGGCGACCACAGGGGCGATCAGCGCGCCGAGCGCGATGAAGACCCGGACGACCGCGTGCAGGTGCTCGGTGACGCGCGACCGGCGGTAGTCCTCGGTCTCCTGGTCGAGCAGGGCGTGCCCGGTGTTGGCGGCCACACCCGCGGTGACGCCGGCCAGGGTGACGATCAGCAGCACCGTGGTGACGTCCGGGACCAGCCCCGCGGCCAGCAGGGCGATACCGGTGAAGGCGATCGCGAGGGCGAGCAGCCGACGGCGTGAGAGCGAGGGCAGCAGCGCGGGCGCCGTACGGATGCCGACGGCGACGCCGCCGGTCAGGCCCAGCACCAGCAGGCCGTACAGGACCGGGCCGCCGCCCAGGTCGGTGGCGTGC
Organism: Streptomyces durhamensis; assembly: GCF_000725475.1. NCBI lineage: Bacteria > Bacillati > Actinomycetota > Actinomycetes > Kitasatosporales > Streptomycetaceae > Streptomyces > Streptomyces durhamensis. The sequence goes on along the minus strand of NZ_JNXR01000009.1, from coordinate 127,614 downwards.
AGCACGCACACCGACACGGCCGCCGCGATGGCTCCGGCGACCGCGGCGCAGGCGGGGACGAGCAGCGGGATCGCGCCCGTGCGGCCCTTGTCGACGCCGGTGCCGGTGCGCGGGCGGCGCAGGCCCTCCAGCGGGGACCGCGCGCGCGGGGTGCGCGTGTCGGGCAGCTCCAGGAAGGTCAGCACGGACAGGGAGGCGGCGAACAGACCGGCCGCCACATACGCCCCGAGGGCCGCGTGGTGCTGGTCGAACCAGGCCACGCCGGTGCCCAGCAGGTTGTTGAACAGGGCGGCGACGACCAGCGCGGCTGCGGCCAGCGGCACGGCCAGGAAGCTGGTGCGCAGCGAGAGGCGGCGCAGGGCGTCCATGTGGTCCGGCAGCGGCCGCACGGTGGCACCCTCCGGGGGCGGGCCGGGCAGCAGGGCCGGGGCCGCGCTCTCCCGGCACACCGTCCACAGCCGCTCGGCGACGCCGGTGACGAAGGCGGTGACCAGCACGACGGCCAGTGCGTCGTCCGGTGTCCAGTCGATCCACAGGGGCGCGAGGATCAGCAGGGCGGCGCGCACACCGTCGGCGCCGACCATGGTCCAGCGGCGGTCGAGCGGGCCCTCCTGGGCGGTGAGCGTGGTCAGCGGGCCGAGGAGGACCGCGCCGAACAGCAGCGCGGCGAGGACACGGGCCGCGAAGACCGTCGCCACTGCGAACGCCACACCCCGGTATCCACCGCCGAACGCGCCCTCGACGATCGCCGCCTGCAGGGCGAGGACGACCAGGACGAAGAGTGCCAGGCTGTCGCCGACACCGCTCACCAGCTGAGCGCTCCACAGGCGCCTCAGCTGCGGTCGGCGCAGCAGGGAACGGACGGCGCGCTCGCGGGAGTCCGCGATCAGGGCGTCGTCCGGGGCTGCGGTGGGGGCCGTTGGCTGCTCGGCTCGCGTCATGCGTTCAGCCTATCCGCAGCCACCGACACCACACCTCGCCCACCCTGGCATGCACACGCCCCGACACCAAAGTGATGCCGGGGCGTTTGCATGGCGAAGCCGGAGGGACCCTGAGGGCGGGTCAGTCCTCCGCGCCGGAAGCCGTCGTCTTCGAAGCCGTCGCCTTCTTGGCGGTCGTCTTCTTCGCCGTGGTCTTCTTCGCGGCCGCGGTCGTCTTCTTCGCCGCCGTCTTCTTGGCGGCGGTCTTCTTCGCCGGGGCCGTCTTCTTGGCCGGAGCCTTCTTCGCGGTCTTCTTCGCGGGGGCCTTCGCGCGCTTCTCGGCGAGCAGTTCGAAGCCGCGCTCCGGGGTGATCGTCTCCACGCTGTCACCCGAGCGGAGGGTCGCGTTGGTCTCGCCGTCGGTGACGTACGGACCGAAGCGGCCGTCCTTGACCACGACCGGCTTGGCGGAGACCGGGTCCTCGCCCAGCTCCTTCAGCGGCGGCTTGGCGGCCGCGCGACCACGCTGCTTGGGCTGGGCGTAGATCGCCTGCGCCTCCTCCAGCGTGATGGTGAAGAGCTGGTCCTCGGACTGCAGCGACCGGGAGTCCGTGCCCTTCTTCAGGTACGGGCCGTAGCGGCCGTTCTGCGCGGTGATCTCCTGGCCGTCGGCGTCGGTGCCGACGACGCGCGGCAGCGACATCAGCTTCAGCGCGTCCTCAAGGGTCACCGTGTCGAGGGACATGGACTTGAAGAGGGAGGCCGTGCGCGGCTTCACCGCGTTCTTGCCGCTCTTCGGAGTGCCCTCGGGGAGGATCTCGGTGACGTACGGGCCGTATCGGCCGTCCTTGGCGACGATCTGGTGGCCCGTCTCCGGGTCGGCGCCCAGCTCGAAGTCGCCGCTGGGCTTGGCCAGCAGCTCCTCGGCCAGCTCGACGCTCAGCTCGTCCGGCGCCAGGTCGTCCGGGATGTCGGCGCGCTGGTGCTGCTCGGTGTCCTTCTCGCCGCGCTCGATGTACGGGCCGTAGCGGCCGACGCGCAGCACGATGTCGTTGCCCACCGGGAACGACGACACTTCGCGCGCGTCGATCGCGCCCAGGTCGGTCACCAGCTCCTTGAGGCCCCCGAGGTGGTCCCCGTCGCCGTTGCCGGCCTCGGCCGCGCCGCCGGTGGCCGTGCCCTCGCCGAAGTAGAAGCGTCGCAGCCACGGCACGGCCTTGGCCTGACCGGCCGCGATGCGGTCGAGGTCGTCCTCCATCCTGGCGGTGAAGTCGTAGTCGACGAGCCGCCCGAAGTGCTTCTCCAGGAGGTTGACGACGGCGAAGGAGAGGAAGGACGGGACGAGGGCCGTGCCCTTCTTGAAGACGTAGCCGCGGTCGAGGATCGTGCCGATGATCGACGCGTACGTCGACGGGCGGCCGATCTCGCGCTCTTCCAGCTCCTTGACCAGGGACGCCTCGGTGTAGCGGGCCGGGGGCTTGGTGGCGTGCCCGTCGACCGTGATCTCCTCGGCGCTGAGGGCGTCACCCTCGTCGACCTGAGGCAGCCGGCGCTCGCGGTCGTCGAGCTCGGCGTTCGGGTCGTCGGCGCCCTCGACATAAGCCTTCAGGAAGCCGTGGAAGGTGATCGTCTTGCCGGACGCGCTGAACTCGACGTCCCGGCCGTCGGCGGCGGCGCCGCCGATCTTCACGGTCACGCTGTTACCGGTCGCGTCCTTCATCTGGGAGGCGACGGTCCGCTTCCAGATCAGCTCGTAGAGCTTGAACTGGTCACCGGTCAGGCCGGTCTCGGCGGGCGTGCGGAAACGATCACCCGAGGGGCGGATCGCCTCGTGCGCCTCCTGCGCGTTCTTGACCTTCCCGGCGTACGTGCGCGGCTGCGGCGGCAGGTAATCCGCGCCGTACAGCTGCGTGACCTGGGCGCGGGCCGCGGCGATCGCGGTGTCGCTCAGCGTCGTGGAGTCCGTACGCATGTACGTGATGTAGCCGTTCTCGTACAGCTTCTGGGCGATCTGCATGGTCGCCTTCGCGCCGAAGCCGAGCTTGCGGCTGGCCTCCTGCTGCAGCGTCGTCGTACGGAACGGGGCGTACGGCGAGCGGCGGTACGGCTTGGACTCGACGGAGCGCACGGAGAAGCGGGTGTTCTCCAGGGCGGCGGCGAGGGCGCGGGCGTTCGCCTCGTCGAGGTGGAGGGTGTTCGCGCTCTTGAGCTGTCCCAGGGAGTCGAAGTCGCGGCCCTGCGCGACCCGCCTGCCGTCGACGGTCTGCAGCCGGGCGACCAGCGACGACGGGTCCGACGTGTCCCCCGCGCGGCCGGTCGCGAAGGTGCCCGTCAGGTCCCAGTACTCAGCGGAGCGGAACGCGATGCGCTCGCGTTCCCGCTCGACGACGAGCCGGGTCGCGACGGACTGGACGCGGCCGGCCGACAGCCGGGGCATGACCTTCTTCCACAGGACCGGCGAGACCTCGTAGCCGTAGAGGCGGTCGAGGATGCGGCGGGTCTCCTGGGCGTCGACCAGCTTCTGGTTGAGCTCGCGCGGGTTGGCGACGGCCTCGCGGATCGCGTCCTTGGTGATCTCGTGGAAGACCATCCGCTTGACGGGGATCTTCGGCTTGAGGACCTCCTGGAGGTGCCAGGCGATCGCCTCGCCCTCCCGGTCCTCATCGGTGGCGAGGAACAGCTCGTCGGAGTCCTTCAGCAGGTCCTTGAGCTTCTTGACCTGCGCCTTCTTGTCAGCGTTGATCACATAGATCGGCTGGAAGTCATGGTCGACGTCCACACCGAGGCGACGGACCTCGCCGGTGTACTTCTCGGGCACCTCCGCGGCGCCGTTGGGGAGGTCGCGGATGTGCCCGACGCTCGCTTCGACGACGTAGCCGGGGCCGAGGTAGCCCTTGATCGTCTTCGCCTTGGCAGGCGACTCGACGATGACGAGTCGGCGGCCGCCCTGTGCGGTCTCGCTGGTCGGGGACAACTTCGCTCTTCTCTCCGGTCGACGCTGGGGCCTACCCGGGCCTTGGTCCCGGGGGCGGCGTGCTTGGTGCTCGTGTGGTGCTGCGGAGTGTGACGGTACATCCCGCCCCCGTGTCAAACGGGAAAAGCCCACAACGGCCACTCGAACGGTAACCCGACTACCGGCATTCCTGCCGCCCGGAGTCCCGGGTACCCAGGCGAGGCATGTCCGGAGCGTGATGCTCCCCTTACTCTCGCGTGGCACTCGCCGCCGCACACCCGCCGACGTCAGAGGCGGGTCAGGCAGTACACACCGAGGGCGAGCGCGACCGTCCCGGCCACGCTCGCGAGGGCGGCCGATGCGATCTGGTTCACACCCTGGGCCACCGGCTCGCGGCGCCTGAGGCGGGTGCCGGTCCAGGCCAGAAGAGCACCTCCGAACAGGGCGAACACCATGCCCGTGAAGATCGCCGGCCCGCTCTCCATCCCCCGCCCACCTCTTCCGTGCCGTCCGGCTCCGCCCAGCGCGGGGAGAGTGGCACGCACGGGAGAAGGCCGGGCGACGCCGGGGTGAACGGAGGGCCAACGTGATGCCGAACACGCGAGCGGACGCCGCCGGCCCGGCGCGCCCTCCGTATTTTTCCGGCCTTTTTCCCGGCACCGGCGCGTCCCGGCCCCCGGCAGGGGGTCCACCGCGCCCGTGCCACGGGCATACGACGATGATCCGGACGCGGCCACCCCTGCGTCCCGGGACGGCTACGACCGCACGGGCACCCGCCGTACCTCAGGCGCACCAGGCCCTGTGGCCCGCCGCACACCAGACCGACCGCCACGACCCACCGCCGTCGCCGAACAGGCGCGGTCCGGCCCGCCGCACACCGAACCGAAACCGGTCGCCGCGGCCCGTCAGCTCGCGGGCTCCAGGAAGCCCTGCTCCACCAGGAGGCGGATCTGTGCGGGCGTCCGGTCGCGCAGTACCACCGGGTCCTCCTCCATGAGCTGGGCGATGGCGTCCAGGATGCGGCCGGCGCTCAGCGTGCCGTCGCACACGCCCGCGAACCCGGCGCCGACCGTGTCCACCTTGGTGGCCCGGCGCATGCCGCGGTGCTGGCGCAGCACCACGTGCTCCGGGTCCTCGGCGCCGGGCAGCCCGACCTGCTCCTGGACCACTTCGGCGGCCAGCCTGAAGTGGCTGTCGAGCAGCGCCGCGTCGTCGTGCTCCCGCAGGTAGTCGAGTCGCGCGAAGTGCGCCCGGATCGCGTCCCCGAGGGGCTGCTCGACCGGGTGCGGCCACTCCTCCACGGTGATCGAGGGCTCCGCCGCCCCCGTCCTGCGCAGAGTGATCCAGCCGAAGCCGACCGCCTTGACCTTGCGCGCCTCGAACTCGTCGAGCCAGGCGTCGTAACGCGCCTGGTACTCCGCCGGATCGCCGCGGTGGTCACCGGCGTCCCTCAGCCACAGCTCGGCGTACTGCGTGACGTCCTGTACCTCGCGCTGCACGATCCAGGCATCGCACCCGCGCGGCACCCACGACCTGAGTCTGTCCTGCCAGTCCTCCCCTGCCACGTGCTGCCAGTTGGCGAGGAACTGCGCGAACCCGCCCTCGTTCAGCCGTTCCCCCGCCTGCTGAACGAGCGAGCGGCACAGATCGTCCCCGCCCATCCCGCCGTCCCGGTACGTGAGGCGGGCGCGGGGCGAGATGACGAACGGCGGGTTGGAGACGATCAGGTCGAACCTCTCGTCCTTGCGGACCGGCTCGAAGAGCGAGCCCTCGCGCAGATCGGCGGTGGGCGCGCCGGAGAGCGCGAGCGTGAGCGCGGTGATGTGCAGCGCGCGCGGGTTGAGGTCGGTCGCCGTCACGCGCGTGACGTGCTGGGCGGCGTGCAGCGCCTGGATGCCGGAACCGGTGCCGAGGTCGAGGGCGGAGGCGACCGGCGTGCGGACGGTGATGCCGGCGAGGGTGGTGGAGGCCCCGCCGACGCCCAGGACGACCCCTTCGTCACGCCGGCCGATGCCGCCCGCGCCCCCGACCGCGCAGCCGAGGTCGGAGACGATGAACCAGTCCTCGCCGCCGGGGCCGCCGTAGGGCCGTACGTCCACGGTGGCGGCCACCTCGTCGCCGCCCACCCGCGTGAGCCACCCGGCCTCCAGGGCCTCCTCGGTGGGCAGAACGGCCGCCACACGCGCGTGCGGCACCGGTTGCTGGAGCAGGAACAGCCGGACGAGCGTCTCCAGCGGCGTGTCGCCACGGGTAGCCCTCAGCGCGGGCACGGTCTCGCTGCGGGCCAGCGCCGCGTAGGCGGGAGCCCCGAGCAGGTCGAGCAGTCCGTCGGCGGTGAAGGAGGCGCCGAGCAGGGCGTCCCGCAGCCGCGCGGCGACATCGAGGCGGTCGGTGGAGGGCACAGGAGAGGGGGTGGCGTTACTCACGCCCCCCATTGTGGCCCGTGGCGGACGCCTCAGCTGCTGGCCGGGGACGGCGAGGCGGAGGTCTTCGTGCAGCCGGACTGCTTGGTCACCGCCTGGTTGACGTCCCCCTTCTCAAGGCTCTGCAGGGCGGTGATCGCGCCGTCGTACTGCGTCGCCACCGCCTTCATCCGCTCCGAGAGGTCACCCAGACCGGAGGCGAACTTCGTCTGGTCCTTGGTGTCGAGCCCGTCCACCCGCTTCTTCAGATCGGCGTACGCCGACGACAGCGCGGTGAGCTTCTGAACGGCGTCCTGCTGGCTCTTCCGGCCGCTCTCGACGCCCGGAGGCGCTCCGGCGTCGGCCAGGGTGGTCGCGCGCGCCTTGAAGCCGTCGGCCAGGTCCTGGAAGGCCTGGGAGTCGGTCTTCTGGACGTCCTTGGGCGGGCCGTCCTTGGCGACCTTCGCCAGCGCGTCGAAGGCCCCGGAAATCTTCGCCTGCTGCGCCGGCAGCGGATCGCACACCGACTTGGCCCAGGCCACGAGCTTGGGGTCGGGCCCCTTGTCTCCACCGCCGCCGCTGCTGCTGCATCCCGACAGCGCCACCACCAGTACCGCACCGCCGGACAGTGCGGCCGCGAGCTTCTTGTTCACCGGATTGGTCCCTTCCATGGCTCTCGGCCCACGGACCCTACACGGCGGACGTACACCCTCCGCATCCCGTACGCCCCCCGAGACACCCTTTGTGACTCTTTGCACCATGCGAGAGAAGGCTCACCACGTGGGCGAACCCACAGCCGCGCGTACAGCGGGCCCGCAGACGCGCCCCGGACACGAACGGGCGGACGGCGCGTCAGCACGCGCCGCCCGCCCGCCGGTTGAGCAGGACTTCCCGAACAGGCCGAGAGTACGGCTACGAAACCACCGCCGTGTTCGCCGAGTTGGAGATCCGCTCGGTGCTCTCCTCGTCGCCGACGGCGATTCCGCGCCGCTTGGAGACGTACACGGCGACGACGATCACCAGGAGCGCGATGATCGCGGCCCCGATCCGTACGCCGAGGTTCTTGTCGTTGCCGTAGGAGAACTTGATCACCGCGGGCGCGATGAGCAGCGAGACCAGGTTCATGACCTTCAGCAGGGGGTTGATCGCCGGCCCGGCGGTGTCCTTGAAGGGGTCGCCGACCGTGTCGCCGATCACCGTCGCGGCGTGGGCCTCACTGCCCTTGCCCCCGTGATGGCCGTCCTCCACCAGCTTCTTGGCGTTGTCCCAGGCGCCACCGGAGTTGGCGAGGAACACCGCCATCAGCGTGCCCGTGCCGATCGCGCCGGCGAGATAGGAACCGAGCGAGCCGACGCCGAGCGTGAACCCGATGAAGATCGGCGCCATCACAGCGAGCAGACCCGGCGTCGCCAGCTCCCGCAGGGCGTCCTTGGTGCAGATGTCGACGACCTTGCCGTACTCGGGCTTCTCGGTGAAGTCCATGATCCCGGGCTTCTCACGGAACTGCCGCCGCACCTCGAACACCACCGCACCCGCCGAACGCGACACGGCGTTGATGGCCAGTCCGGAGAAGAGGAAGACGACCGCCGCACCCGCGACGAGGCCCACGAGGTTGTTGGGCTGCGAGATGTCCAGGGACAGGCTCAGCGGCGCCCCCGGGCCGGTGAGCTTCGCCCCGACGTCCTGCACATTGGTGGTGATCGCGTCGCGGTACGACCCGAACAGCGCCGACGCGGCCAGGACGGCGGTGGCGATGGCGATGCCCTTGGTGATGGCCTTGGTGGTGTTGCCGACCGCGTCCAGGTTGGTGAGCACCTGCGCGCCCGCGCCCTCGACGTCGCCGGACATCTCGGCGATGCCCTGCGCGTTGTCGGAGACCGGCCCGAAGGTGTCCATGGCGACGATCACGCCGACCGTGGTGAGCAGGCCGGTGCCGGCCAGCGCGACCGCGAACAGCGCCAGCATGATCGACGTGCCGCCGAGCAGGAAGGCGCCGTACACGCCGAGCCCGATGAGCAGGGCGGTGTAGACGGCGGACTCCAGGCCGACCGAGATACCGGACAGGACGACGGTGGCCGGGCCCGTGAGGGAGGTCTTGCCGATGTCCCGCACCGGGCGGCGGGTCGTCTCGGTGAAGTAGCCGGTCAGCTGCTGGATGACGGCGGCGAGCAGGATGCCGATCGCCACCGCGACCAGGGCGAGGATCCGCGGGTCGCCGTCCTTGCCCTTGATCGCCGCGTCCGTGACCCCGTCGAGGGCGGAGTACTTCGACGGCAGGTAGACGAAGACCGCGATCGCGACCAGCACGAGGGAGATCACCGCGGAGATGAAGAAGCCGCGGTTGATCGCGCTCATGCCGCTGCGGTCGGTGCGGCGGGGCGCGACCGCGAAGATGCCGATCATCGCCGTGATGACGCCGATGGCGGGGACGAGCAGCGGGAACGCCAGCCCGGAATCGCCGAAGGCGACCTTGCCGAGGATCAGCGCGGCCACCAGGGTCACGGCGTACGACTCGAAGAGGTCGGCCGCCATGCCCGCGCAGTCGCCGACGTTGTCGCCCACGTTGTCGGCGATGGTCGCGGCATTACGCGGGTCGTCCTCCGGAATGCCCTGCTCGACCTTGCCGACCAGGTCGGCGCCGACGTCGGCGGCCTTGGTGAAGATGCCGCCGCCCACACGCATGAACATGGCGATCAGGGCGGCGCCGAGGCCGAAGCCCTCCAGCACCTTCGGCGCGCTGGCCGCGTACACCAGCACCACGCAGGAGGCGCCCAGCAGGCCGAGCCCCACCGTGAACATGCCGACGACGCCGCCCGTGCGAAATGCGATCTTCATCGCGGTGTGCGAAACAGTGGTGAGATCTTTTTCCGGTTCGCCGGGTGCCGGTGTGGCCTCCCGGGCGGCCGCGGCGACCCGCACATTGCTGCGTACGGCCAGCCACATGCCGATATAGCCGGTGGCCGCCGAGAATGCCGCGCCGATCAGGAAGAACACCGATCGTCCGGCCCGCTGATTCCAGTCGTCCGCGGGCAGCAGCATGAGCAGGAAGAAGACGACGACAGCGAATACGCCGAGCGTGCGCAGCTGCCGGGCGAGATACGCCTTCGCACCTTCCTGGACCGCCTCGGCGATCCGTTTCATGCTGTCGGTGCCCTCGCCCGCGGCCAACACCTGGCGCACCAGGATCCCCGCGACCACCAGCGCGGCCAGGGCGACCGCCGCGATGACGGCCACCATGATCCGGTTGTTGTCGGTCAGGACCGCAGCTGCCAGAGACGTGGGATGATCCGACTGAGGGATGGAAAGCCCCGCCATTCGTCCTCCTTGACGCTTGGGCTGAGCTCAAGATGTGGACGGATTCTAGGTACCCCGGAGTGATCTCAACAGAGCGCGGTAAGCGGAATTAGCCTCCACCGGCTCATCAGCAAATGATCGCGATCTCGCCAGACCACCCGAATGGAGTAATGCCCCCAAGGCATTGTCAATGATCGTGAATTCCTTCACGAATTCTGGAGGGTGCCGCGTCCCGCCGGAAAAACACCGAGGGCCCTGCTCGGCAGGGCCCTCGTGAAGTGCTGCGTCGGCGTTCAGACAAGCGCCGCGGCCGGCGGTGTGGTCGGCCAGCTCATACGGATGAGGCCGCCGTCCTGTCCGGTGGTGACCTCCACGTCGTCGACGAGGCCGCTGATGACCGCGAGGCCCATCTCGTCCTCCTCGATCTCCGCGTCACCGTCCTGCGCGCCGGGCGTGTCGCCCGGCGTGGCGTGCGGTGCTTCGTCGCCGACCTCGATGGAGAACTGTTTCTCCTCCTCGATCAGCGCCACCTTCACGGGCGCGCTGATACCGCTGTTCTGGTGAAGCCCCACGGCACGGGAGCAGGCCTCGCCGACGGCGAGCCGGACCTCGTCCAGGACGGCCTCGTCCACTCCGGCCCTGCGCGCCACCGCGGCCGCCACCAGCCGGGCGGTCCGGACGTGCTCGGGCAGCGCGCTGAAGCGGAGTTCGACGGTGGCCATGCATCCCCCTAGTGACTACGGGCGTGCGGTCGGGGGCGGGGCCGCCGAGAGCCCGCACCCCCTGGTGTGCTTCTGTACCCGGACCGCGTCATCGGCCCGGACGGGACCGCCCGGCGGCCGGGCTCGTCGAGAGCCCGGCGCCGGTGACGGGCCCAGGGTCAGTCGGTGGCCGCCACCGCTTCCTCGACCGAGGTGTGGATCGGGAACACCTTGGTGAGGCCGGTGATACGGAAGATCTTGAGAATGCGCTCCTGGTTGCAGACCAGGCGCAGCGAGCCCTCATGGGCACGCACTCGCTTCAAGCCGCCGACCAGCACGCCGAGCCCGGTGGAGTCGAGGAAGTCCACGCCCTCCATGTCGACGACGAGGTGGAAATTCCCGTCGTTCACCAGCTCGACCAGCTGCTCGCGCAGCTTGGGCGCGGTGTATACATCGATTTCGCCACCGACCTCGACGACCGTACGATCGCCGACGGTACGGGTCGACAGGGACAGGTCCACGGATCCTCCAGCACCTTGCTATCGAGCGGTCGCCCCTCGGGCACCTCGGCTTGCGGCCCCCGGGACGCAACGCCAGCCGCGATGGCATTCAATCACTTACCGGCAGGCGCGCACGACGCCTTGGCTCCATTGTCCGTCACTCCAGTGACACACTCGGTGCCGATGGCCAAGAATCACCGATCCGATCGATCCCCGGCTGACCCGGTGTCCCGCCCGTCTCCGGGCGCGGTCCTGGACCGGCTCGCCTCCGGACCGAGCCGGTCTGCACGCATCACTCATACGGAGCACTTGCCCCCGCGCGCGGGCCGCCATGCCGTCTGGCCTGACCGGATTCGCTCCGAGGTGATCGCGGCCGTGCAGGCGTGCGGCATCGAACACCCGTGGGCGCACCAGGCAATGGCCGCCGAGCACGCCCTGGACGGCGAGTCGGTGGTGGTCGCCACCGGCACGGCGTCCGGCAAGTCCCTGGCGTATCTCGTGCCCGTCCTGTCCACCCTCCTGGACGGCTCCGAGGCCCCGAACGGGCGCGGCGCGACCGCCCTGTACCTGGCCCCCACCAAGGCGCTCGCGGCGGATCAGTGCCGATCGGTGAAGGAACTTTCACAGCCTCTGGGCACGTCGGTGCGCCCGGCCGCGTACGACGGCGACACCCCGTTCGAGGAACGCGAGTGGATCCGCCAGTACGCCAACTACGTCCTCACCAACCCCGACATGCTGCACCGCGGGATACTCCCTTCCCACCCGCGCTGGTCCTCCTTCCTGAAGTCGCTCAGGTACGTCGTCATCGACGAGTGCCACACCTACCGGGGCGTCTTCGGCTCGCACGTCGCCCAGGTGCTGCGCCGGCTGCGCCGCCTGTGCGCCCGCTACGGCGCCTCACCCGTCTTCCTGCTGGCCTCGGCGACCGCCGCCGAGCCCGCCGTCGCGGCCCGCCGGCTGACCGGCCTGCCGGTGACCGAGGTCGCCGACGACGCCTCGCCGCGCGGGGAGCTCGTCTTCGCCCTCTGGGAGCCCCCGCTCACCGAACTGCACGGCGAGAGGGGCGCCCCCGTACGGCGTACCGCCACCGCGGAGACCGCCGACCTGCTGACCGACCTCACCGTGCAGGGCGTGCGCTCGGTCGCCTTCGTACGGTCCCGGCGCGGCGCCGAGCTGATCTCGGTGATCGCCCAGGAGAAGCTGGCGGAGGTCGACCGCTCCCTGGTCCGGCGTGTCGCGGCCTACCGCGGCGGCTACCTCCCCGAGGAGCGCCGCGCCCTGGAACGCGCCCTGCACTCCGGCGAGCTCCTCGGACTGGCCGCCACGACGGCCCTGGAGCTGGGCGTGGACGTCTCCGGCCTGGACGCGGTGGTGATCGCCGGCTACCCGGGCACGCGGGCGTCCCTGTGGCAGCAGGCGGGCCGCGCGGGCCGCTCCGGCCAGGGTGCGCTCGCGGTGCTGGTGGCCCGCGACGACCCGCTGGACACCTTCCTGGTCCATCACCCCGAGGCCCTGTTCGACCAACCGGTGGAATCGACCGTCCTCGACCCCGACAACCCCTACGTCCTCGCCCCGCACCTGTGCGCCGCCGCCGCGGAACTCCCGCTGACCGAGGAGGACCTGGACCTCTTCGGCCCCGCCTGCGCGGACGTGCTGCCGCAGCTGGAGGCCGCGAAGCTGCTGCGCCGGCGGACGAAGGCCTGGCACTGGACGCGCCGGGAGCGGGCCGCGGACCTGACCGACATCCGGGGCGCCGGCGGCCGTCCGGTGCAGGTCGTCGAGGCGGGCACGGGCCGTCTGCTCGGCACGGTCGACGCGGGCGCCGCGCACTCCACCGTCCACGAGGGCGCGGTCCATCTGCACCAGGGCCGCACCTACCTGGTGCGTCACCTGGACCTGGAGGACTCCGTCGCCCTGGTCGAGCAGGCCGACCCGCCGTACTCCACGGTCGCCCGCGACACCACCGCGATCTCCATCCTGGAGACCGACACCGAGATCCCCTGGGGCGCCGGCCGCCTCTGCTACGGCTCGGTCGAGGTCACCAACCAGGTGGTCTCCTACCTGCGCAGACGCCTGATCACCGGTGAAGTGCTGGGCGAGACCAAACTCGACCTCCCTCCTCGTACGCTGCGCACCCGCGCGGTGTGGTGGACGGTCACCGAGGACCAGCTCGACGAGGCCCGGATCATCCCGGAGATCCTCGGCGGCGCCCTGCACGCCGCCGAGCACGCCTCGATCGGCATGCTGCCCCTGTTCGCGACCTGCGACCGCTGGGACATCGGCGGCGTCTCGGTCCCGCTGCACCCGGACACCCTGCTGCCGACGGTCTTCGTCTACGACGGCCACCCCGGCGGGGCGGGCTTCGCCGAGCGTGCCTTCCACACCGCCCGCGCCTGGCTCACCGCCACCCGGGAGGCCATCGCCTCCTGCGAGTGCGAGGCCGGCTGCCCCTCCTGCATCCAGTCTCCCAAGTGCGGCAACGGCAATGACCCGTTGCACAAGAGGGGGGCGGTACGGCTTCTCACGGTGCTCCTGCGGGGCGCGCCGGACGAGAAGGCGGTCCGGGAGGGCCAGACGTCTCCTGAGGGCCAGGAGAGGCCCGTGTGCCATGAGGGATCCGTGTGCCCGGAGGGCCGTGAAAGGCCCGTGTCTCAAAGGCGCCAGGAAAGTCCGGTGTCCCGGGGAGGCCGGGAGGGGCCCCTGCCTCCAGGGGGCCGGGAGAGCCACGAGGGTGCGCAGGCCCCGGAGGGGCGGGAGAGCCCGGAGGGGCGGGACGAGGCCGCTCCGGGGCGGTCGCCTCGCCGTTGAGGGTGTCCGGCGCCGGTCCCGCGGGGCCCGCTCTGGCCCTGACCTCCGCCGCGAACGGCCCTCTTCCCGCGGCCGCCGTCACGTCCGAGATCTCACCGACGAGCGCGCACCGCACCAGGCGGACCCCCTCGGCCGCAGCCACCCGCCCGGCCCGCTCGCAGGCCGCCGCACCTCCCTCGGACCAGTGGGCCGCCGCCGCGAGCGCCGCCAGATCCGCGCCGCCGGCCGCCCGGTGCCGGACCACGACGGCCTGCCCCAGCGCGAGCACGGCACCGAACACCGCGCACAGCACGGCGATCGCCCCCAGGCTCCACACGGTGGCGGACCCCCGGTCGGAGTACTGCCGGTCCGGCACCGCGCCTCTCCCCACCGCACGTCGCCTCATGACCTCCCTCCCCTTCGCCCCGTGCCGGCCGCCTCTCTCCGCCTCAAAGCCCCCTGCCTCCGTTCGCCCACGACGGCCGCCTCCCTTCGCCCCATGTCGGCCGCCTCATCCGCCTCAAAGTCCGCCGCCTCCCTTCGCCCCGTGCCGGCCACCTCACCCCCGCAAAACCCCCACCGTCCTTCGCCTCAAGGCCCGCCTCCCTTCGCCCCATGTCGGCCACCTCACCCCGCCTCAAACTGGCCGCCTCCCTTCGCCTCAAGCCCCGCCTCGCTTCTCCTCATGGCCCCGCCTCCCCGGTCTCCGCGCTGTCCTCGGCCGGTGCGACGGCCTCCTCCCGCACCTCGAACGGCAGCCCGCTCAGCACCGGCGGCCTGGCCACCACCGTCACCCGGACCTGATCACCCTCGCGCCCGACCATCACCCGAGCCCCGCGCGGCGCCGCCTGCCGGGTCACCGACACCACCGCGTCCGCCGGATCCTGACGGGCGGCGGCCCGGGCCCCCACGCGGGCGGCGTCCACGCACTGGATCTGTGCGGCCACCACGAGCAGCCCCCAGACCAGCGCCATGGTGAACGCCACCAGTACGCAGAGCACCACGGCCGCCTCCGCGGTCACGAACCCCCGGTCCGCGCCTCGCTCACATCCGCGCACTGAGGGCCTTCTTCACGATGTCCTGCAGCTCCGCGCGGACCTGGCCGCTGGTGACGACCTCGTACAGCAGCAGGGCGAACCCGACGGCCGCGATGATCCCCATCGCGTACTCGGACGTCACCATGCCTGCGTCCGCGCGGCACTTCCCCCGCAGCCGTACCGCCGCTTCCTTGATCTTCTTGTTCATTCCAACCCCCATGAGATTCGGGCCCTTTATGGTCTGTGCGCCTACTCCGGCTCGTTCGTCCCCGTACGTCTCATCTGCCTCCCCTCACCCCGCCCGCCAGTCCGATGACGACGGGCAGCACGCCGACCGCGATGAAGGCGGGCAGGAAGCACAGGCCCACCGGCGCGGAGACCAGTACGGCCGCGCGCCGGGCCCGGGCCGTCGCGGTGCGGGCCCACTGCGCGCGTGCGTCGGAGGCGAGGCGGGCGGCCGGACCGGCCGCCGGGAGCCCGGACTCGTCGGCCCGCTGCAGCAACCGCGCCAGGGCTGCCGCGTCGGGCAGATCCACCAACGAGCGCCAGGCGTCCGTCGGTTCACCGCCGAGCCGCACCTCCGCGGCGCCCCGTGCCAGCGCCTGCCCGACGGGTCCGCCGAGCGCCTCCCCCACCGCCTGGGCGGCCACCACCGGGCCGGCACCGGCCGCGATGCAGGCGGCCAGCAGGTCGGCGGCGAGCGGGAGTTGGCGCGCGGCCGCGACGGTGTCGACCCGCTCCGCCCGGCCGGCTGCCAACTGGCGGCCACGCCACCGCCACAGCACGACGCCGGCCCCCAGCCCCAGCACGGCTCCGGCCGCACCGCCGACCAGAACCCACGCCCCGCATGCGGCCCCGGCCGGTGGCAGCCACCGCCGTACCGCGGCTCCAGGCGCGAACCGCCCTCTGGTGAGCGGCACTTCACGGCCCAGCAGTCCCGCCACGCGCCGTCGCGCCTGGTGCCGCCGCCGGGCCAGATCCAACCGCCGAACCACCCAGCCGAGGACCAGCGCCGCGACCTCCACCATCCCCAGCCTGTGGACAACTTCCCCGCTCATACCGCCCACTCCCCCGAGGGCACACACCGCTGCCCGTTCACACCGCCCCCGCTCCCCGCACGATCCGCACGGCCCACCACAGCCCGGCTGCCTCGAACGCCGATCCGATCGCCAGGCAACCGAGGCCGGCGCCGGTGTGGAGGAGGACGTGGAGAGGGTCCGCCCCCATGGCCGAGCCGAGGAGCAGGCCGAGGGCGGGCAGTACGGCCAGCAGCACGGTGGTCGCCCGGGCGCCCGCCAACTGCGCGTGAAGGTCGGCGCGTTGGTCGCGCTCGGCACGCAGGGCCGCGTCCAGCCGGTCCAGGCCGGCCGCGAGTCCGGCACCCTGGTCCACGGCCACCCGCCAGCACGCGGCCAGCCCGAGGAGGCCCTCGGCGCCCGGCTGCCGGGCCGCCGCGGCGAGCGCACCAGGCACGTCCCCGCCGAACCGTGCCGCCGCGACCACGGCCGCCTGCGCCTCGCCGAGCCCCCCGGAGTCCCGCGCCGCCCGCAGCAGCGCCTCGCCGGGCTGCCGTCCGGCGCGCACCTCCCCGGCGAGGGCACCGCACAGGGCGATCACCGCGTCCGCCCGGCGCTCCCGGCCGCGCCGGGCCTGACGGGCCAGCCGTGCCCGGCGCAGCACCGGGACCCCGGCCGCCCCCGCGACGACCGGAATCAGCGAGGCCCCCAGCAGTCCGAGCAGCAGGCCGGCCGCGAGCGCCCACCACTCGGCGCCCAGCCGGTCACGCCACCGGCGCAGCTCCGCGAGCGTCTGGTCCCAGGCAGGCGGGCCGGCCGGCAGCTCCCCACCGCCCGCGAGCAGCAGCCGCGCCCGCCGGATCCCGTAGTGCCGCCCGCCCAGCAGCCAGGCCAGCGCGCCGAGACAGACCAGCGCGGCCCCCATGGACGTCTCACCGATCACTTCGCTCTCCCCTCTCGCTCGTCCCACCGGATTCCACGTCCGCTCGGACGTGCAGGAGTCGCTCCAGCCGCTCCCAGCCGCGCTCCCGTACGAAGGCCCGTCGCCCCCACCGCAGCGCCGGCACCGTGCGGACCAGCCCCGTGGCGTCCCGCTCCAGCACGTGCACCTCGGCGATCCGGCGCCGCCCGGACCGGTCCCGTGCGAGGTGCAGGACCACGGAGAGCGCGGCCGCCAACTGGCTGTGCAGCGCGGCCCGGTCGAGCCCCGCGGCCGTGGCCAGCGCTTCCAGGCGGGCGGGCACATCCGCGGCGGCGTTGGCGTGGATCGTGCAGGCGCCGCCCTCGTGGCCTGTGTTGAGAGCCGCCAACAGATGCACGACCTCGGGTCCGCGGACCTCTCCGACGACCAGCCGGTCGGGCCGCATCCGCAGCGCCTGCCGGACGAGGTCCTCCAGCGTGACCAGGCCGGCGCCCTCCTGGTTGGCGGGCCGGGTCTCCAGCCGGACGACGTGCGGGTGGTCCGGTCGCAGCTCGGCCGAGTCCTCGGCGAGCACGATCCGCTCGCCCGCACCGACCAGGCCCAGCAGAGCGCTGAGCAGGGTGGTCTTGCCGCTTCCGGTGCCGCCGCTGACCAGGAAGGACAGCCGGGCCGCCAGCAGCGCCCGCAAGACCCCCTCGCCGCCGGGAGGCACGGTGCCGGCCCCGACCAGCTCCTCCAGCGTGAACGCCCGGGGCCGTACGACCCTGAGGGCCAGGCAGGTGCAGCCGACGGCGACCGGCGGCAGCACCGCGTGCAACCGGGTCCCGTCGGGCAGCCGGGCGTCCGCCCACGGCCGGGCGTCGTCCAGCCGGCGTCCGGCCACGGCGGCCAGCCGCTGCGCGAGGCGTCGTACGGCCGCGGCGTCGGGGAAGGTCACCGTGGTCAGCTCCAGTCCCCCACCGCGGTCCACCCACACCCGGTCCGGGGCGGACACGAGGACGTCGGTGACGTCCGGGTCGGCGAGCAGCGGCTCCAGCGGCCCGGTGCCGACGAGTTCTGACCTCAGCTGCCGGGCCGCGCCGAGAACCTCGGCGTCGCCGAGCACCCGGCCCTGTTCGCGCAGGGCCTGCGCGACGTGCGCCGGGGTGGGCTCGGCACCGCTTTCCGCGAGCCGGCGCCGTACGCCGTCGAGCAGGGCCGCGCCGTCCGCGCGGTCGAGTCCGGGGAGGGTCATCGCCGGCCCCCGGCCTCGACCAGCGCGCGCTCCCAGAAGGTCACGCAGAAGCGGGCGAGCGGTCCGTGTGCGGCCACGCCCGGCGGTTTCGCGCCGCCCCGCGGGTGCAGCAGCGGCGGCTCGACCGGCACCTCGCCGGCCAGCGGGAGGCCGAGCAGCTGTGCCACCTCCTGGCCGTCCAGGCCCGGTGCGTACGGCCCGCGCACCGCCGCGCGCAGGTCGCGCACGACCATGCCGACGGCGGAGGCGACCCGCCCGGCGGCCGCGATCGCGCGCAGTTCGGCGGGGACGACGAGCAGCGCCAGGTCGAGCTGGGCGAGGGCTTCGGCGACCCCGTCGTCCAGGCGGCGGGGCAGGTCCACCACGACGGTGCCGCCGCGCCGCCGGGCTGCGGCGAGCACCGCGCGCACCGCCTGCGGCGGGATGGCGACGCAGTCCCCGCGGTCCCAGCTGAGCACCCGCAGGGAGTGCAGTTCGGGCAGCGACTCCTCCAGGGCGCCGCCGCCGACCCGCCCGCGGGAGGCGGCGAAGGCGGGCCAGCGCAGTCCGTCGGCGCTCTCGCCACCGAGGAGTACGTCGAGTCCGCCGCCGAGCGGATCGGCGTCCACGAGGAGGGTGCGCAGTCCCTCGCGCGCGGAGGTGACGGCGAGCGCGCACGCGAGCGTGGAGGCTCCGGCGCCTCCCCGGCCGCCGATCACCCCGACGGTGAGGGCCGGGCGGCCCACGCCCTCGGCGACGTCGGCGATCCGGTCGACGAGCCACTGCTCGCCGTCCGGCAGCATCAGGACGTGGTCGGCGCCGATCAGTACGGCGCGTTTCCACACGCCCGGATCGTCCTGGTCGTGGCCGACCAGCACCACGCCGGGCCGGCGCGGGGCCCCGCCGATCCGGCGTGCGGCGTCGTCGCCGACGAGGACCAGCGGGGCCGATTCCCAGCCGTCGCCGTGTTCCGGTACGCCGTGGTGGACCTGGGGTGTGGCGCCGGCGGCCGCGCACAGGCGCAGCAGGTCGTCCAGGAGTGCGGCGTCCTCGGTGACGATGAGCGGCCGGCCCGGCCGGTCTCCGGTGCCGGGCGGCGGGTCGTGGGTGACGGCTGCGGTCACGCGTGTTCCCCCTTCGCTGCGTGGGCCGCGCAGCCCCTGCGGCCACGCGATTCCCAAAGGTGTGAAGAACCGGCGAGCGGCCTCCCGTATGAGCGGCCGGCAGAAACCGGTGGTACGCGCTCCGGCAATGGGAACCGGCCATGAACTCGCCGTGGCCCGAGCGCATGGGAATCACGGTGCAGCGATCCGCGAAATCAAGTGGATCTTGGTCGAAAACTGTGGACAACTCAGGGGCTGTGAATATCGCCGTCACCCATACCGGTGACCTCTGTGCTGATGCCTGTGCGACTTCCACAGAGCAGTGTGATGATTACCCGGAGTAACGAATCACGGGCACACCGGAGCCGCGGTCGCGGCGGCGTGCCGCCATGGCCGCGGCCGCGGAAGGAAGGGGAGGGAGGGGCAAAACCCATCCGGACATGCGACGACCCCCGCCGGGGGGGAGAGCGGGGGTCGTCCCCACGGCCGACTCGGGGGGGAGGAGTCGGGCCGGGTTAGCACGGTCGCGAACGATCCGTGACTTCCATGGTGTACCCGAGAGCCCTCTCAGGCAAACCCACGCGCCCCACCTTACGCCGAATGGTGGGCGCCTATGCTCAGGGGCGTGGAAAACCACTCCTTGCCCCGCGCAGCAGCCTTCTTTGACCTGGACAAGACGGTCATTGCGAAGTCGAGCACGCTCACCTTCAGCAAGTCCTTCTACCAAGGCGGGCTGATCAACCGCAGGGCCGCGCTGCGTACCGCATATGCCCAGTTCGTCTTCCTGGCCGGTGGCCTGGATCACGACCAGATGGAGCGCATGCGCGAGTACCTGTCCGCCCTGTGCCGCGGCTGGAACGTGCAGCAGGTCCGCGAGATCGTCGCCGAGACGCTGCACGACCTCATCGACCCGATCATCTACGACGAGGCCGCCTCCCTCATCGAGGAGCACCACGCGGCCGGGCGGGACGTGGTGATCGTGTCGACCTCGGGCGCCGAGGTGGTGGAGCCCGTCGGTGAACTGCTCGGCGCCGACCGGGTGGTGGCGACGCGCATGGCCGTCGGCGAGGACGGCTGCTTCACCGGCGAGGTGGAGTACTACGCCTATGGCCCGACCAAGGCCGAGGCGATCCGGGAACTGGCCGTGTCCGAGGGCTACGACCTCGAACGCTGTTACGCCTACAGCGACTCCGCGACCGATCTGCCGATGCTCCAGTCGGTCGGGCATCCGCACGCGGTCAACCCGGACCGCGCGCTGCGCCGCGAGGCGGCCGCTCAGGGCTGGCCGGTTCTGGAGTTCCGTCGGCCGGTCCCGCTGAAGAAGCGGCTGCCCACGTTCTCCGTACCGCCCCGCCCCGCGCTGGTCGCGGCGGCGGCCGTAGGAGCGGCGGCCGCGACGGCGGGCCTCGTCTGGTACGCCAGCCGGCGCCGGAGCACCGCCTGAGCCGGAGCGCCACCCGAACGGTGCCCGTTTCACCCTCGTTTGAAGGTAAAAGTAAAGAACCGCAGGCAGGGGTTTCGCTTCTTCCCGGCTCGCGGTACAAAGGCTTTAGGCCCGCGAGACCAAAGGACATCCGCGAGGATCACCTACCACTACGCACTTGGCCACACGGACCCCGCATGGACATCGGGCACCCACGCGACGTCGACCCGTCGATTACGGGCCAGCCGCACCAGGTGACGGGCGAAGTTCCCGACCTGATGGGCACATATCGAGGACGCTTGGTAACCCGGTGAGCATGCCAGCGGCGGTACGAGCACTCGTACCGCCGCAACCCTTGTCCGGGCCCTTCCGGGAAACGAATCAGGCCGCGCCGCGCTGCAGCGCCTCGCACACCGCCGTCGACTCGCGCGCTCCCAGCTCGACCGCCCTGCCGCAGTGCGCGATCCAGGCCGCCATGCCCTCGGGGGTGCCGGAGGCGTAGCCGTCCAGCGCCGCCAGGTAGGAGGCGCGGCCCAGTTCGGCGTGCCCGACCTCGGCCGGGCAGATCGACTTCGGGTCCAGGCCGCTGCCGATCAGGACGATCCGCTCGGCCGCGCGCGCGACCAGACCGTTGTGGGACACGAAGGGCCGCAGCGCGAGCAGCTCGCCGTGCACCACCGCGGCCGTCACCAGCGCGGGCGCGGACGTGCCCGCGATGATCAGTTCCGCGAGCCCCTCCAGCCGGCCGGAGACCTCCTGGGCGTCCGGCAGCGGCAGCTCGACCAGCGGCTCGTCCACCGCCTCACCGGCCTGGCGCGGCCTGCCGACCTCCGTGCCCTGGCTCGCCGCGGCCACCAGGTGCAGCCGGGCCAGCACCCGCAGGGGCGACTGCCGCCAGATGGACAGCAGCTGTCCTGCCTCCGCCGACAGCCTGAGGGCCGCACCCACGACCTGCGCCTCGGGGTCGGCGCCGAAGTCGGTGCGCCGCCGCACCTCCTCCAGGGCCCAGTCGGCGCCCGACAGCGCCGCGGACCCGCGGGCGCCGCGCAGGGCCGCCTCGGAGGTGACCGCGGTGCCGCGACGCCGCATGATCCGGTGCCCGTAGACCCGGTCCACGGCCTTGCGCACGGACTCCACGGAGTCGGCCACACCGGGCAGCGAGCCCAGGGCCGCGAGCGGGTCGGCGTTCGCGCCTGTCGTACTCATGAGTACGACCCTACGCACCCCACCGGCCCGCCCCTCGAAGGAGTGGTCTTCTTCACTTCCACGTGACACATACAGCTATCGCCTGACTACTGTTGGTGAACATGAAAATTGCTTTCGTCGGGAAGGGCGGCAGTGGCAAGACCACGCTCTCCTCCCTCTTCATCCGCCACCTCGTGGCGACAGGCGCCCCGGTGGTCGCCATCGACGCCGACATCAACCAGCACCTCGGGCCGGCGCTCGGCCTCGACGAGGCGGACGCCGCCGCACTGCCCGCCATGGGCGAGCGGCTGCCGCTGATCAAGGACTACCTGCGGGGCGCCAACCCGCGGATCCCCTCCGCCGCCACGATGATCAAGACGACCCCGCCCGGCGAGGGCTCCCGGCTGGTCCGGGTGCGCGAGCCGAATCCGGTCTACGACGCGTGCGCGCGTCCGGTGGAACTCGACGGCGGCGCCGTCCGTTTGATGGTCACCGGCCCCTTCACGGACGCCGACCTGGGGGTCGCCTGCTACCACTCCAAGACCGGAGCGGTGGAGCTGTTCCTGAACCACCTCGTCGACGGCCCCGACGAGTACGTCGTGGTCGACATGACGGCGGGTTCGGACTCCTTCGCCTCCGGCATGTTCACCCGCTTCGACATGACGTTCCTCGTCGCCGAGCCGACCCGGAAGGGGGTCTCCGTCTACCGCCAGTACAAGGAGTACGCCCGCGACTTCGGCGTCGCCCTGAAGGTCGTCGGCAACAAGATCCAGGAAGAGGACGACATCGACTTCCTGCGTGCGGAGGTCGGGGACGACCTGCTCGTGACGGTCGGGCGCTCGGACTGGGTGCGCGCCATGGAGAAGGGCCGCCCGCCCCGGTTCGACCTCCTGGAGGAGGCCAACGCCCGCGCCCTGCACATCCTGCGGGCCACCGCGGACGCCACGTACGAGCTGCGGGACTGGGAGCGCTACAGCCGCCAGATGGTGCACTTCCACCTGAAGAACGCCGAGGCGTGGGGCAATGAGCGCACCGGGGCCGACCTGGCGGCGCAGGTCGACCCCGCCTTCGTGCTCGGCGAAGACATGGGCGTGGGGGTCACGACAGCCGTGTGAGACGCACCGCTCGTAGGTGACGCCCGCCGCTCGCGTACGACGCCTACTGCCGGACCGCCGGCGCCCCGGGCACGCCCTTCGGCGCCGGGGCCGGGCGGCCGGAGAGGAAGGACGCCCAGCCCTGCCTGGGAGCCTCGCCCACCTTCAGGGTGCGCAGCTTCTCCAGGGTCTTCGGATCCTGGGCGTCCAGCCAGTCGACCAGCTGGTGGAAGGACACACAGCGCACGTCGGGCTTGTTGCACACCTCCTTCACGGTGTCCTCGACGGCGCGCATGTAGGTGCCGCCGTTCCAGGACTCGAAGTGGTTGCCGATGATCAGCGGCGCGCGGTTGCCGTCGTAGGCCCGGTAGAAGCCCTTGATGAGGCCGTCGCGCATCTGGTCGCCCCAGTAGTCGAACTTGTCCGGGTCGCCCTGGGTCTCGGTGCCGGACTGGTTGACCATGAAGTTGTAGTCCATGGTCAACTGCTCATAGGTGTGCCCGGGGAAGGGCACCAGCTGCATGGACACGTCCCACAGTCCCTCCTTCTTCTTGGGCCAGATCTGGTCGTTGACTCCACTGGAGTCGTAGCGGAAGCCCAACTGGCGGGCCGCCTTCATGAAGTTCTGCTGGCCTTCGAGGCAGGGGGTGCGGGCGCCGATCAGCTCCTTGTCGTAATCGAAGGGCAGGGGAGCCGACTTCTTCATGCCGGCGTTGGTCTTCCAGGACTTCACGAACTGCTTGGCCTGGCTGATCTCGCTCTTCCACTCCTCCACCGACCAGGTGCCGACCCCGCCGTCGGGTCCGCAGAAGTGGCCGTTGAAGTGGGTACCGATCTCGTTGCCCTCCAGCCAGGCCAGCCGTGCCTGCTGGGCGGTGTCCGCGATTCCCTTCTCGTCGTTGAAACCGATGTCGGAGCTGCCCGGCGCGTGCTGGGGCGGCTTGTACAGGTCGCGCTTCTCCTCCGGCAGCAGGTACACGCCGCTGAGGAAGAACGTCATGTTCGCGTGGTTGTCCTTGGCGACCTTGCGGAAGTGCGAGAACAGCTTCTGACTGTCCTCACCCGCTCCGTCCCAGGAGAACACGACGAACTGCGGAGGCTTCTGACCGGACTTGAGCCGCTCGGGTCTCGGCAGGTGCGGCTGTGCGCCGGTGTACGCCGTGGATCCGTCCCCGATCAGCCGGACCACGCTCTCGGGGGCCGCCGCCCCCTTCTGCGGGCCGGACGCCCCTTCCTTCGAACCGTTGGAGCCGGTCGCGCAACCGGCGAGCGATGAGGCACAGGCCGCGGCGACCACGGCGCCGACGGCGATCCTCTGGGTGGCGGCCATGTTCCGCCCACCTTCTTCCTTCTCTCAGGCAAACGCTGACGAGGGCCGTTTTCTGGTGATGTGCCGGGCTGGCAGGCCGGCAGCGCCGCCAAGGTCGCACAGGAGCGAGAAGGAATTAGTACGACAAGCCGATCAAATGATTAGTTCACCCCGGTGAGCGATCGACTGCCCCATTTGCCCCGAAAAGTTATGCCTCATCTTTACTCTTCATTACGGTTCATTTACCGACAGTGACCCATCCCGCCCGATCCGCGACCGTGCCGCCCCGGAGGAGACAGGACCATGTCAGCCTGCGCACTCCCGCACACCCCGCCCCCGCCGCACAGGCCTTCGCCGGGCCGCCGGCGTCGCTCGCCTGTGGCGGGCGCCGATCTGTCCGCGTCCATCGCGGTCTTCCTGATCGCCCTGCCCCTGTCCCTCGGTATCGCCCTGGCCACCGGCGCTCCGCTGCAGGCCGGACTCGTCGCCGCCGCCGTGGGCGGAATCGTCGCCGGCCGGCTCGGCGGCTGCCCGCTCCAGGTCAGCGGCCCCGCCGCCGGACTCACCGTGGTCACCGCCGACTTGATCCACCGCTACGGATGGCGGACGACCTGCGGCATCACCGTCCTCGCCGGGCTCGCCCAGCTCGGCCTCGGCTGTCTGCGGGTGGCACGCGGCGCGCTCGCGGTCAGCCCGGCCGTGGTGCACGGCATGCTCGCCGGCATCGGCATCACCATCGCCGTCGCCCAGCTGCACATCGTCCTCGGCGGCAGCCCGGACAGCTCCGTCCTCGCCAACCTGCGCGCGCTGCCCGCCCAGTTGGCCCGGCTGCACCCGGCCGCCGTCTCGATGAGCGCGCTGACGCTCGCCCTGCTGCTGGCCTGGCCCCGCCTGCCCGGCCGCGCCGGCCGGCTGCTCCGGAACGTGCCGGCCGCCCTCGTCGCCGTCACCGGGGCCACCGCCACGGCGGCTCTGACCGGGCTGTCCCTGCCCCGGGTCGACCTGCCCTCCTGGCGCAGTCACGCCCTGGCCGGACTGCCCGAGGGTCCGGCACTCGGCCTCGCCGCCGCCGTGCTCACCACCACCCTGGTGTGCAGCGTGCAGTCGCTGCTCGGCGCGGTGGCCGTGGACAAGCTGATCGCGGGCCGCCCCGGCCCGGTCCCGCCGATCGCCCGTTCCGGCCTGGACCGGGAGCTGCTGGGCCAGGGCGCCGCCAACATCGTCTCCGGTGCGCTCGGCGGACTGCCGGTCGCCGGGGTGGCCGTGCGCAGCACCGCGAATGTGAAGGCAGGTGCCGTGAGCCGGAACTCCACGATGCTGCACGGCGTTCTCGTAGTAGTCGCCGCGCTGCTGATGGTCCCGGCCCTGGAGGAGATCCCGCTCGCCTCCCTCGCCGCCCTGGTCATGGCCGTCGGTATCCAGATGGTGTCCCTGCACCACATCCGCACGGTGACGCGCCACCGCGAAGTGCCGGTCTACGCCGCGACCACACTCGGCGTGGTGCTCCTCGGCGTCCTGCAGGGCGTGTTCCTCGGGGTCGCCGTGGCGGTCGCCCTCGCCCTCAGCCGCCTCGCCCGCACCCGCATCACCCACGAAGAGAAGGAAGGAGCCCATCACGTACGTGTCCGAGGTCAGTTGACGTTCCTCGCGGTCCCCCGGCTCAGCCGCGCGCTGCATCTCATCCCCCAAGGCGCCTCCGCCGTCGTGGAGTTGGACGGGTCGTTCATGGACCACGCGGCGTACGAGTCACTGCAGGACTGGCGCAGCACCCACACCGCCCGGGGTGGTACGGCCGAGCTGTCGGGCCGGCGCGGCGGAATCCGGACCGCCGGGCCGGCCTCCTCCGCAGGGTGCCGGTGCCGGCCCTGGACGCCCTGGCGCAACCACCAGTCCTGCCTCCCGGAAGCCGCCGCCCCGGCAGACCGGAAGGCGGGTCAGGGCGCGGGGCGGGAACTGGCCCGTGGGATCAGCTCGTTCCAGCGCAACACCGCGCCGCTGGTGCGGGAGGAGCTGGCGCGGCTCGCCCGGGAGGGCCAGCGGCCCACGCAGCTCTTCCTCACCTGTGCCGACTCCCGGCTCGTCACGTCGATGATCACCGCCAGCGGTCCGGGCGACCTGTTCGTCGTCCGCAACATCGGCAACCTGGTGCCGCCGCCGGGCGAGAAGCACGGCGACGACTCGGTGGCGGCCGCCGTCGAATACGCGGTGGACGTGCTCGGCGTGCGCTCCATCACCGTGTGCGGACATTCGGGGTGCGGGGCGATGCAGGCGCTGACGGCCGCGACCGACGCGGGCGAGGACCTCCCCGGCACCCCGCTGCGGCGCTGGCTGCGGCACGGACGGCCGAGCCTTGCGCGGATGACCGGGGACCGCCGTGCCCGGCCCCGGCTGGCCGGGCGGGCGGCGGCGGACGCGGTGGAGCAGCTGTGCCTGGTCAACGTCGTCCAGCAGCTGGAACACCTGCGGGCGCACGGGCCGGTGGCCCGGGCGCTGGGCAGGGGCGAGCTGGAGCTGCACGGGATGTACTTCCACGTGGGCGAGGCCCAGGCGTATCTGCTCACGCGCACAGAAGAGGGCGAGGTGTTCGTGGAGGTCACGGAAAGTGTCATGGAAGGGGTACCCGCAGGACGGGCACACAGCCCGGTCTGAGAGAGCGACGTCCAACAGGTCTAAACCAATTTACCGGTCGACCCTTGTCATCGGACCCCCGCGTCTGATGAGCTGTGGCCTGGGACACAACGGACACCCTTGGAAAGGGAGATGTCGTGAGCAACGAAAGCCTGGCCAACCTGCTCAAGGAAGAACGCAGGTTCGCGCCCCCCGCCGACCTGGCAGCGGACGCCAATGTCACAGCGGAGGCGTATGCACAGGCCAAGGCTGACAGGCTCGGCTTCTGGGCCGAGCAGGCCCGCCGGCTGACCTGGGCCAAGGAGCCTGCCGAGACGCTGGACTGGTCGAACCCGCCGTTCGCGAAGTGGTTCAAGGACGGCGAGCTGAACGTCGCGTACAACTGCGTGGACCGGCATGTGGAGGCCGGACACGGAGACCGTGTCGCCATCCACTTCGAGGGTGAGCCCGGTGACAGCCGATCCATCACCTACGCCGAGCTGAAGGACGAGGTCTCCAGGGCGGCCAACGCCCTGCTGGAACTGGGTGTGCAGAAGGGCGACCGGGTCGCCATCTACATGCCGATGATCCCGGAGACGGCGATCGCGATGCTGGCCTCGGCCCGGATCGGCGCCGCGCACTCGGTGGTCTTCGGCGGCTTCTCGGCGGACGCGCTCGCGACCCGCATCCAGGACGCGGACGCCAAGGTCGTCATCACCGCCGACGGCGGTTACCGGCGCGGCAAGCCGTCCGCGCTGAAGCCGGCCGTGGACGAGGCGATCAGCAAGGTCGACAACGTCGAGCATGTGCTCGTCGTCCGCCGTACCGGCCAGGACGTGGCCTGGAACGGCGAGCGGGACGTCTGGTGGCACGAACTGGTGGACCGGCAGTCCGCCGAGCACACCCCGGAGGCGTTCGAGGCGGAGCACCCACTGTTCATCCTCTACACCTCCGGCACGACCGGTAAGCCGAAGGGCATCCTGCACACCTCCGGTGGCTACCTCACCCAGACGGCGTACACCCACTGGGCGGTCTTCGACCTCAAGCCGGAGACGGACGTGTACTGGTGCACGGCCGACGTCGGCTGGGTCACCGGCCACTCGTACATCGTGTACGGCCCGCTGGCCAACGGCGCGACGCAGGTCATGTACGAGGGCACGCCGGACACCCCGCACCAGGGCCGGTTCTGGGAGATCGTCCAGAAGTACAAGGTCACGATCCTCTACACCGCGCCGACGGCGATCCGGACGTTCATGAAGTGGGGCGACGACATCCCCGCCAAGTTCGACCTGTCCTCCCTGCGGGTCCTCGGTTCGGTGGGCGAGCCCATCAACCCCGAGGCATGGATCTGGTACCGCAAGAACATCGGCGCCGACGCGACGCCCGTCGTGGACACCTGGTGGCAGACCGAGACCGGCGCGATGATGATCTCGCCGCTGCCCGGTGTCACGGCCGCCAAGCCCGGCTCCGCGCAGACCCCGCTGCCCGGCATCAGCGCGACCGTCGTCGACGACGAGGCGAACGAGGTGCCCAACGGCGGCGGTGGCTACCTGGTGCTGACCGAGCCGTGGCCGTCGATGCTGCGCACCATCTGGGGCGACGACCAGCGGTTCATCGACACCTACTGGTCCCGCTTCGCGGGCAAGTACTTCGCCGGTGACGGCGCGAAGAAGGACGACGACGGCGACATCTGGCTGCTGGGCCGGGTGGACGACGTGATGCTCGTCTCCGGGCACAACATCTCCACCACCGAGGTGGAGTCGGCGCTCGTCTCGCACCCGTCGGTCGCCGAGGCGGCCGTCGTCGGTGCCGCCGACGAGACGACCGGCCAGGCCATCGTCGCGTTCGTGATCCTGCGCGGTACGGCCGCGGAGACCGACGCGCTGGTCGGCGAGCTGCGCGACCACGTGGGCGCCACGCTCGGGCCGATCGCCAAGCCCAAGCGGATCCTGCCGGTGGCGGAGCTGCCCAAGACCCGCTCCGGGAAGATCATGCGCCGTCTGCTGCGGGACGTGGCGGAGAACCGTCAGCTCGGTGACGTCACCACGCTGACGGACTCCGCGGTCATGGACCTCATCCAGGCCAAGCTGCCCGCGGCGCCCAGCGAGGACTGAGCAAGTCCGCGTGAAATCCCGCGTCCCTTCGGGGCGCGGGATTTTCCTTCGCCTTGCTAACCTCCGGCGTCAAAGTCGAGTAAAATGACGATCTCAGGGTGTGCCGGGAAGTCTGGTCGGCGGCGCCGTCGGCGATCCCGCGCGACGGCGTGATCAACGCCGTACCGACCCGGAGGTCCCCGCCGTGGCCGCGCCCCGCTCCCAGGAAATCCCCGGCAAAGCCCCCCGCAAGGCACTGGGTCGCCTCTCTCTGCCCGAGCGGGCCCTCGTCGCGGACGCGCTGCGCACCGAGACCGTCGGCGGCGTTCTGCTGCTCGTCGCCGCCGTGGCGGCGCTGCTGTGGGCGAACATCCCCGCCCTCCGCGCCGGCTACGAGTCGGTCAGCCATTTCCGCCTCGGCCCCGGCGCGCTCGGCCTGAACCTGTCCGTGGCCCACTGGGCCGCGGACGGCCTTCTCGCGGTGTTCTTCTTCGTCGCCGGCATCGAGCTGAAGCGCGAGCTGGTCGCCGGAGACCTGCGCGAACCCCGGGCCGCCGTACTGCCCGTGGTCGCCGCGCTGTGCGGCATGGCCGTACCGGCACTCGTCTACACCCTCACCAACCTCACCGGACACGGCTCCCCACAGGGCTGGGCCGTGCCCACCGCCACCGACATCGCCTTCGCGCTCGCCGTCCTCGCGGTCATCGGCACCTCCCTGCCCAGCTCACTGCGCGCCTTCCTGCTCACCCTCGCGGTCGTCGACGACCTCTTCGCGATCCTGATCATCGCGGTCTTCTTCACCGACCGGCTGGACTTCGCAGCGCTGGGCGGGGCCGCCGCCGGGCTGGTGGTCTTCTGGCTGCTGCTGCGCAAGGGCGTGCGCGGCTGGTACGTGTACGTGCCACTGGCCGTGGTGATCTGGGCGCTGACCTACACCAGCGGCGTGCACGCCACCATCGCCGGCGTGGCGATGGGCCTGATGCTGCGCTGCACCACCCGGGAGGGTGAGCAGCACTCGCCGGGCGAGCACATCGAGCACCTGGCGCGGCCCCTGTCCGCGGGCCTCGCCGTGCCGATGTTCGCGCTGTTCAGCGCCGGGGTCACCCTCTCCGGCGGGGCGCTCGGGGACGTGTTCAGCAAGCCGGAGACGCTCGGTGTGGTGCTGGGACTCGTCCTCGGCAAGACGCTCGGCATCTTCGGCGGCACCTGGCTCACCGTCCGCTTCACCCGCGCCTCCCTCAGCGAGGACCTCGCCTGGGCCGACGTCTTCGCGGTGGCCTCCCTCGCCGGTATCGGTTTCACCGTCTCCCTGCTCATCGGCGAGCTGGCCTTCGCCGGCGACACCGTCCTCACCGACGAGGTCAAGGCCGCCGTCCTCACCGGGTCGCTGATTTCGGCGCTGTGCGCGACGGTGCTGCTGAAGATACGCAACGCCAGGTACCGCAGGCTGTGCGAGGCGGAGGACCGCGACGAGGACCACGACGGCATCCCGGACGTCTACGAGCAGGACGACCCCGCCTATCACCTCCGTATGGCCGAGATCCACGAGCGCAAGGCCGCCGAACACCGGCGGATCGCCGCCGAGCGGGTAGCCGCGACGCGCCACGGGCTTCAGGAAGTAGCGGGCGGGGCAGGCGAGGAGGACGACAGTCCGGCATGATCTGACGAGACGGTACAAAACAAGACGGCCACTTGATGCAGGACGGCCGGACAGGACGGCCGCGCCGCGGGGCGGCCGTACCCGACGGAACGCCTGCGGCACGAGAGATTTCTGAGGGAGAACGCGATGAGCGCACCCGACGGCAGCCCGGTCGGCGCCGAACGCAGTATCGGCCAGCTGTTCGCCTCGGCGACGACCGAATTGTCGGCACTGGTGCACGACGAGATCGCCCTGGCCAAGGCCCAGCTGAAGCAAGACGTGAAGAAGGGCGCGGTGAGCGGCGGCGCCTTCTCGATGGCGGGCGCCGTGCTGGTGTTCTCCCTGCCGATGCTCAACTTCGCGCTCGCGTACGGCATCCGGACCTGGAGCGGCTGGAACCTGGCGGTCTGCTTCCTGCTGTCCTTCGCGGCCAACGTGCTGGTCGCCGGTCTCCTCGCGCTGATCGGCGTGGCGTTCGCGAAGAAGGCCAAGAAGAGCCAGGGTCCGCAGAAGGTGGCCGCCTCGATGAAGGAGACGGCGGGCGTCCTGCAGAACGCCAAGCCGCACCCGCGCCCGGAGCTGCCCGAGGACCGGGGCCCCGCGGCCATCGAGGCTGTGGCACGCTCGTCGTCATGACGGACCCCGCCCCCTCGGCCGTACGGCTCGACCTCCCCCACGGGACAAAGGTGACGCACCGGGACGTCGCTGCCAACGGCGCGCGCTTCCACATCGCCGAACTCGGCGACGGCCCCCTGGTGCTGCTGCTGCACGGCTTCCCGCAGTTCTGGTGGACCTGGCGGCACCAGCTGGTGGCGCTCGCGGACGCGGGCTACCGGGCGGTGGCCATGGACCTGCGGGGTGTCGGCGGCAGCGACCGCACGCCCCGCGGGTACGACCCCGCCAATCTCGCGCTCGACGTCACCGGCGTGATCCGCTCGCTCGGCGAGCCGGACGCGGCACTGGTCGGCCACGACCTGGGCGGCTATCTGGCGTGGACGGCGGCCGCTATGCGGCCCAAGCTCGTACGGCGGCTCGCGGTCGTCTCCATGCCGCATCCGCGGCGCTGGCGCGCGGCCATGCTGCGCGACGCCCGGCAGACGGCCGCCAACTCCTACATCTGGGGCTTCCAGCGGCCGTGGATCCCGGAGCGTCAACTCACCGCGGACGGCGGGGCGCTGGTGGGCCGGCTCATCCGCGACTGGTCCGGGCCGCAGCCGCCGGAGGACGAGGCGGTGGAGACCTATCAGCGGGCCATGTGCATCCCGTCGACGGCGCATTGCGCGATCGAGCCGTACCGCTGGCTGGTGCGCTCGCTGGCCCGCCCGGACGGCATCCAGTTCAACCGCCGGATGAAGCGGCCGGTGCGGGTGCCCACGCTGCATCTGCACGGCTCCCTGGACCCGGTGACACGCACGCGCAGCGCCGCCGGTTCGGGCGAGTACGTCGAAGCCCCGTACCGCTGGCGGCTGTTCGACGGCCTCGGCCACTTCCCGCACGAGGAGGACCCGGCGGCGTTCTCCCAGGAACTCGTCAACTGGCTCAAGGACCCCGAGCCGGACCGGTGACCCGCACGCGCCGGCAGGCGTGTGGATTTGTGACCGTTCGGTGACGGGCTCGATGCGTGGAGTATCCGGATCGTGAACGCTTGTCCCCCGAACGGCCACATGCCTGCCGCATAGGCCAATTGGGCGGCGCTCAAGCGGTTATCGACCTTCGGGCGGGGGCACACGTCGGGGTATGGGCTGGACGCACGACTACAGTGACGCACCCCGCAACCGCCGCTCGGCCACAGGCCTGAGCACGCCTCAGCGAGGCAACCCGCAACTCGCGGAAGCGGATCTCCGGGTGGGGATCCCGCACATCCTGCGCCGCCGCGCCCGCTGGGTGTCGGTGCGCCTGCGTCACCCGCGCGGCTGACCCTTCCTGCGGAGCGTCACAGGCGCTCCGCAGGTGTCACAGGGCGCAGCTGTCGGTGTCCACCTGCTCGTTCGCCGTACGACCCTGCTCGATGTCGGGCTGGATCTCGTCGGCCGTGAGGGCGTAGCCCGTCTCGGCGTCGTCGAGTGACTTGGCGAACACCACGCCGTACACCCGTCCGGCGGGCGTGAGCAGCGGGCCACCGGAGTTGCCCTGACGGACGGTCGTGAACAGCGAGTAGACGTCGCGGCGGACCGTGCCCCGGTGATAGATGTCCGGGCCGTTGGCCGTGATGCGCCCGCGCACGCGCGCGGCGCGCACGTCGTACGAGCCGTTCTCGGGGAAGCCCGCGACGATCGCGCCGTCACCGCCGCCCGCGTCCTGCGCGGAGAACCGGAGGGCGTTCGCCTTCAGGTCGGGTACGTCGAGCACGGCGATGTCCCGCTTCCAGTCGTACAGGACGACCTTGGCGTCGTACTTGCGGCCCTGGCCGCCTATCTGCACGGTCGGCGCGTCGACGCCGCCGACCACGTGCGCGTTGGTCATGACCCGGCGGTCGGCGAAGACGAAGCCGGTGCCCTCCAGGACCTTGCCGCAGCTCTGGGCGGTGCCGGTGACCTTGACGATGGAGCGCTGCGCGCGCAGGGCCACCGGGCTGTTCGCGAGCGCCGGGTCGGGCGGCTGGACGTCCTTGATCGGCTCGTTGGCGAACGGGCTGAAGACCTGCGGGAAGCCGTTCTGCGCGAGGACGGAGGAGAAGTCCGCGAACCAGGTGTCGGCCTGCGCGGGCAGCGCCCGGGAGACGCCGAGGAGCACCTTGGAGCCGCGCACCTCCTTGCCGAGCGTCGGCAGGGTGGTGCCGGCGAGGGCGGAGCCGATCAGCCAGGCCACCAGCAGCATGGCGACGACGTTGACCAGGGCGCCGCCGGTGGCGTCCAGGGCGCGGGCCGGCGACCAGGTGATGTACCGGCGCAGCTTGTTGCCGAGGTGGGTGGTCAGGGCCTGGCCGACGGAGGCGCAGACGATGACGACGACCACGGCGACCACGGCGGCGGTGGTGCCGACGTCCGCGTTGTCGGTCACGGCGTCCCAGAGCACGGGCAGCGCGTAGACGGCGACGAGGCCGCCGCCCAGGAACCCGATCACCGACAGGATGCCGACGACGAAGCCCTGGCGGTAGCCGACGACCGCGAACCACACAGCCGCGACCAGCAACAGGATGTCCAGCACGTTCACTGCTTCAGGCCTCGCCTACTCCATTCCGCTCCCCGCGGCCCGGCCGGGGGCCCGGGGGTCGGCCCCCGGAAAGACACAGCACGGACGACACCCTGTCATGAGTGCCAGTCGAGCGGGACCTGTCTTTCCCTGTCCCAGGGGCGCTCCCAGCCCGCGAAATGGAGCAGGCGGTCGATCACTCCGGCCGTGAAGCCCCATACCAGAGCCGATTCGACCAGGAATGCCGGACCTCGGTGACCACTGGGGTGAACGGTGGTGGCGCGGTGCGCGGGGTCCGTGAGATCCGCCACGGGGACCGTGAAGACCCGTGCGGTCTCGTTCGGGTCGACGACGCCGACCGGGCTGGGCTCGCGCCACCAGCCGAGGACCGGCGTGACCACGAAACCGCTGACCGGGATGTACAGCGCGGGCAGCACGCCGAAAAGCTGGACGCCCGACGGGTCCAGGCCGGTCTCCTCCTCGGCCTCGCGCAGCGCGGCCCGGAGCGGCCCGTCGGCGTGCGGGTCGCCGTCCTCGGGGTCGAGCGCGCCGCCCGGGAAGGACGGCTGCCCGGCGTGCGAGCGCAGCGAGCCGGCACGCTCCATGAGCAGCAGCTCCGGGCCGCGCTCGCCCTCGCCGAAGAGGATCAGCACGGCCGACTTGCGGCCCGAGCCGTTCTCCGGCGGCAGGAAGCGGCTCAGCTGGACCGGCTCGACCGTCTCGGCCGCCCGCACCACCGGCCCCAGCCACTCCGGCAGCCCCTCCTTGCTCAGGGTCACCGGGCCGCGCGCCGCCGCACCGCGCGCCACCGGACCGCCCCGCGTCTCACTGGTCCTCGCCATCGCCACCCCCGTCGCTCTGCCTGTCCAACGCCCGAGGGCCCCGAGATCGTTCCGTCACGCGGCCCCCAGCGGCGGGGCCGGCTTGCCGCCCGCGTCGAGGTACGCCTGCGGGGGCTTGAGCCGCTGGCCGGGGAAGCCGCCCTTCTCGTACTTCAGGAGCTTTTTCGCCTTGTCCGGGTCGGTCTCGCCCTCGCCGTAGGCCGGGCAGAGCGGGGCGATGGGGCAGGCGCCGCAGGCGGGCTTGCGGGCGTGGCAGATACGGCGGCCGTGCCAGACCACATGGTGGGACAGGTCGGTCCAGTCGCTCTTCGGGAACAGCGCGCCGACGGCGGCCTCGATCTTGTCGGGGTCGGTCTCCTCGGTCCACTGCCAGCGCTGGACCAGCCGCTGGAAGTGGGTGTCCACGGTGATCCCGGGCCGCCCGAAGGCGTTGCCGAGCACGACGAAGGCGGTCTTGCGGCCGACACCGGGCAGCTTGACCAGGTCCTCCAGCCTGCCCGGGACCTCACCGCCGAAGTCGTCGACGAGCGCCCTGGACAGCCCCATCACCGACTTGGTCTTGGCCCGGAAGAAGCCGCAGGGGCGCAGGATCTCCTCGACCTCCTCCGGGTTGGCGGCGGCCAGGTCCTCGGGGGACGGGTACCTCGCGAAGAGCGCGGGGGTCGTCTGGTTGACGCGCAGGTCGGTGGTCTGGGCCGACAGCACGGTGGCGACCAGCAGCTGGAAGGGGCTCTCGAAGTCCAGCTCGGGATGGGCGTACGGGTACACCTCGGCGAGCTCGCGGTTGATGCGGCGGGCGCGGCGGACCAGCGCGGTGCGGGACTCGTCCCGCGGTGGCTTCGCGGCGACCTTCTTGGCGGGTGCCGCCTTCTTCACCGCCACGGCCTCGCCGGTCGCGACCACCTTCTTCGCGACGGTGGCCTTCTTCGCGGAGGTGGTCTTCTTCGCCGAGGCGGCCTTCCCGGCAGAGTCGGCCCCCTTGGCGGAGATGACCTTTTTGGCCGCTTTTCCGGTTTTCTTACCGTCACCGGACCCTTGTTCGCCCACAGCAGAATCGCGACGTGCAACCACCCGCTGAACCCCCTTGGCCTGTGCTGTCACCGGCGAATTGGACACCCGGCCAGCCTAGAGCCCGGCACCGACATCCGCCCCGGACCCTGTTGATCGGACTCCGATTGGACCCCTGACGCTTACCCCGGGACACCTGTGCGGCATCCTTGTGACAGATCACACTGTTTGGACCGTCCGGCAAAATGGGGAACACGGTCCCCTGGCACTCGGGGGAGCAAGATCCCCTGAGCAGGTCGACAAGGAGAGAACTCAGTGGACGACGTTCTGCGGCGCAACCCGCTCTTCGCGGCTCTCGACGACGAGCAGGCCGCGGAGCTTCGCGCCTCCATGAGTGAGGTGACCCTCGCACGCGGCGACTCCCTGTTCCACGAGGGCGACCCGGGCGACCGGCTGTACGTCGTCACCGAGGGCAAGGTCAAGCTGCACCGCACCTCCCCCGACGGCCGCGAGAACATGCTCGCCGTCGTCGGTCCCGGCGAGCTGATCGGTGAGCTGTCGCTCTTCGACCCGGGCCCGCGCACGGCCACCGCGACCGCGCTGACCGAGGTCAAGCTGCTCGGTCTCGGCCACGGTGACCTCCAGCCCTGGCTGAACGTCCGCCCGGAGGTGGCCGGCGCCCTGCTGCGCGCCGTCGCACGGCGACTGCGCAAGACCAACGACGCCATGTCCGACCTGGTCTTCTCGGACGTCCCCGGCCGTGTGGCCCGCGCCCTGCTGGACCTCTCGCGCCGCTTCGGCGTGCAGTCCGAAGAGGGCATCCACGTCGTCCACGACCTCACGCAGGAGGAGCTGGCCCAGCTGGTCGGCGCCTCGCGCGAGACCGTGAACAAGGCGCTGGCGGACTTCGCGCAGCGCGGGTGGCTCCGCCTGGAAGCGCGTGCGGTGATCCTGCTCGACGTGGAGAGGCTGGCCAAGCGGTCGCGCTGACGCCGTTGTCGGCCGTACGACCTGGGGTCCCGCTTCTCCCGGAGCCGGACCCCGCTGTCGTGGCCGCCCCACCCGGGGGACGCCACCCCGGACCCCCGCTTCGGCCCGGACGGGCTCGTGCGCACCCTCCGGGCAGACTGAGGCCGGCACGGACGGCCCATGGCTGAAACGATCCGTCGGCCCGGCCTCGACGACCAGGGCTTCATCGCGCGCGAAGGCTCCCTCGCGCGCGTGCCCGCCGCCTTCCGCCCGGTCGTGGCCGCCGCGCGCGACCGGCTACCGGAGGTGTTCGGGACGCGGCTGCACAGCGCCTACCTCTACGGGTCCGTCCCGCGCGGCACCGCGCGCGTGGGCCGCAGCGACCTGGACCTGCTGGTGGCGCTCCGGGACGAGCCGGCCGGCGCCGACCGGGATGCCGTCCGCGCGCTCGGCGAGGCGGTCGACGCGCGGTTCCCGCAGATCGACGGCGTCGGCATCCTGCTGTACGGCAGGGACCGGCTGCTGAGCGAGCTGGAGCGGTACGACCTGGCCTGGTTCGTCGCCTGCCTGTGCACCCCGCTGCTCGGCGAGGACCTCGCCGAGTACCTGCCGCGCTACCGCCCCGACTCCCTGCTCGCCCGCGAGACCAACGGCGACCTGGCGCGGTGGCTGCCCCGCTGGCGGGAGCGGATCGCCGGCGCGGACGCCACCGAGGAGGCCCGGCGGCCGCTCGTGCGCTTCATGTCCCGGCATCTCGTCCGCACCGGCTTCACGCTCGTCATGCCCCGCTGGAACGGCTGGACCAGCGACCTGCGCGAGATGGCCGAGGCGTTCGCCGCCTTCTACCCCGAGCGGGCCGCACAGCTGCGCACGGCGGCGCGGTACGGCTACGAGCCCGTCGGCGACGCGGACGTGCTGCGGGCCGACGTGGACGACCTGGGGCCCTGGCTCGCCGTCGAGTACGCGCGCGTGCACGGCGTGAAGAACCCGCGCCCGGAGGACTGACCGAGACCCGCAGGGATCGCACTGTGACCCGAGTCACAGCCGCGGACTGTCACGCTTCGCCGCCCGGACGTGTCTCAGTGCCGTCCCGAGAGAGGAGCCGAGGCACATCATGGCCGACGACGCCTTCACCGAGCACCGTCCGCTGCTGTTCACCATCGCCTACGAGATGCTCGGCAGCGCCGCCGACGCCGAGGACGTGCTCCAGGAGAGCTATCTGCGCTGGCGGGAGGTCGATCAGGCCACCGTCGGGCACGCACGCGCGTACCTGGTGCGCA
Organism: Streptomyces durhamensis; assembly: GCF_000725475.1. NCBI lineage: Bacteria > Bacillati > Actinomycetota > Actinomycetes > Kitasatosporales > Streptomycetaceae > Streptomyces > Streptomyces durhamensis. The sequence goes on along the minus strand of NZ_JNXR01000009.1, from coordinate 90,185 downwards.
CGGTCACCCGACAGGCGCTCAACCACCTGCGCGCGGTCCGGGCCCGGCGTGAGGAGTACGTGGGCCCGTGGCTGCCCGAGCCGATCCGCACCCAGCCCGACGTCGGCGAGGACGTGGTCCTGGCCGAGTCGGTGTCGATGGCCATGATGCTGGTCCTGGAGACGCTGAGCCCGACCGAGCGAGCGGTGTTCGTCCTGCACGACGTGTTCGGCTACACGCACGGGGAGATCGCCGCTGCGGTCGGCAAGGCCGAGGGCACCGTCCGGCAGATCGCGCACCGCGCCCGCGGCCACGTCCATGCGCGGCGCCGCCGCTTCGAGCCCGACTCCGCCGCCACCGGGGAGATCGTCGAGCGGTTCCTGCGGTCGGCGGCGAACGGCGACGTACAGGCGCTGATGGACCTGCTGGCGCCCGATGTCGTGGTGATCTCCGACGGCGGCGGAAAGGCCGTGGCCGCCCGCCGCCCGGTCACCGGACGCGACGACGTCGCCCGGTTCGTCCTCGGCGTGTACGGCACCAGCGCGACGACGGCCCGCGTCGAACCCGCCCTCTACAACGGCATGCCCGCAGCACGGTTCCTCACCGGCGACGCGCTGGACTGGCTGGTGGCGTTCGAGATCCGGGACGGACGGATCACCGGCCTCTACGGCATGCGCAACCCCGACAAGCTGGACCGCGCCGACGTGGTGCGGCCACTCGACAGAGGACCACTGGGCCGAGGAGGCCGACAGACATGGAGACCATGACCGTGGAACGCGTCATCGACGCCCCCGTCGATGACGTGTTCGCCTGGCTCACGACGACCACCCACTACACCGCCTCGCCCCTGGTGCTGCGCTGCCGGCTCACCCGGCAGGGCGAACAGGCGCCCTACGGCCTCGGCGCGGTCCGCAGCCACCTGTGGCTGATCGGCTGGTTCCGGGAGCGCATCACCTTGTACGACCCGCCGTACGCCACGGAGTACGTCGTGGAGCGCAGCGTGCCGTCGGCCCGGCACGAACTCGGCCGTATGACGTTCACGCGGACCGACCGAGGCACCCTGGTCCGCTGGACCACCCGGGCGGAGATCCCGCTGCCGCTGGTCGGCCCGCTCCTGACCCGGTTCCTGGCCCGGCCGGTCATCACCCGCGCCTTCCGGAGCATCCTCGCGGCGGCCGAGGAGGCGCTGACCAGTCCCCCCGCGGCGGATCCGGCGAGGCGGGAGGGGCCGCGCCGCACCGGCGCCCGCTAGATCAGCCCGTGCTCGCTCAGGTAGTCCATCTGGGCCCGCACCGACAGCTCCGCCGCCGGCCACAGCGAACGGTCCACGTCGGCGTACACGTGGGCGACGACCTGGGCGGGGGTGCGGTAGCCGTCCTCGACCGCCGTCTCCACCTGGGCGAGCCGGTGGGCGCGGTGCGCGAGGTAGAACTCCACGGCACCCTGGGCGTCCTCCAGGACCGGCCCGTGGCCCGGCAGAACGGTGTGCACGCCGTCGTCCACCGTCAGGGACCGCAGTCGGCGCAGGGAGTCCAGATAGTCGCCGAGACGGCCGTCGGGGTGCGCCACGACCGTCGTACCGCGCCCGAGGATGGTGTCGCCCGTCAGCACCGCCTGATCGGCCGGGAGATGGAAGCACAGCGAGTCCGCGGTGTGTCCGGGGGTCGGTACGACCTTCAGCTCCAGGCCGCCGACGGAGATCACGTCGCCGGCGGCCAGCCCCTCGTCGCCCAGGCGCAGCGCCGGATCGAGGGCACGCACGCGCGTGCCGGTCAGTTCCGCGAAGCGGCCGGCGCCCTCGGCGTGGTCGGGGTGGCCGTGGGTGAGCAGGGTCAGGGCTATGCGCTTGCCGGCCTTCTCGGCGGTGTCGGCGACGGCACGCAGATGGCCGTCGTCCAGCGGACCCGGGTCGATCACCACGGCGAGATCGGAGTCCGGCTCGGCGACGATCCAGGTGTTGGTGCCGTCCAGGGTCATCGCGGAGGCGTTGGGCGCGAGGACGTTGACGGCCCGTTCGGTGGCGGGGCCGGAGAGCACCTGGCCGCGGGGCTGGCCCGGCAGGGCGCTTGCGTCGGTCATGCGGGGCCTCCACCCGTCGTCTCGGCGGTCGTCGCGGCGCCGGTACCGGTGCCCGGCGCGGCGCTCGTGCCGGTGGCCGTCGGATCCTTCGGGATGCGCTTGGTGAACTCCTCGTGCCCCGGCCAGGACAGCACAACCTCGCCGTCCCTCAGGCGGGCGCGGGCCAGCACCGGCGTCATGTCACGCGCGGGGGCCGCCGCCAGCGCCTCGGCGGCGGTGGCGTACGGCAGCAGCTGGCGCAGGGTGGCGATGGTGGGCGGCATCATCAGCAGCTCGCCCGCGTCGTAGCCGGCGGCTGCCTCCTCGGGGCGGATCCACACCGTGCGGTCGGCCTCCGTGGAGGCGTTCCGGGTGCGCTGGCCCTCGGGCAGGGCGGCCACGAAGAACCAGGTGTCGTAGCGGCGGGCCTCGAACTCGGGGGTGATCCAGCGGGTCCAGGCGCCCAGCAGGTCCGAGCGCAGCACCAGAGCGCGCCGGTGCAGGAACTCCGCGAAGGACAGCTCGCGCGCGACCAGCGCGGCCCGGTCCGCCTCCCACTCCTCGCCGGTGGTGTCGCCGACGACCGACTCCGCGTCGGGCCCGGCGAGCAGCACGCCCGCCTCCTCGTACGTCTCCCGTACGGCCGCGCAGACGATCGCCTGGGCGCCCGGCTCGTCGACGCCGAGCCGGTCCGCCCACCACGCGCGCGTGGGGCCCGCCCAGCGCACCAGACGGTCGTCGTCCCGCGGGTCGACCCCGCCTCCGGGGTACGCGTACGCGCCTCCGGCGAAGGCCATGGAGGCGCGTCTGCGCAGCATGTGGACGGCCGGGCCGGACGCGGTGTCCTTCAGGAGCAGCACCGTGGCCGCGCGTCTGGGGGACACCGGGGTGAGCGTGCCGGCCGCGAGCGCGCGGATGCGGTCCGGCCACTCCGGGGGGTACCACTGACCGTTCGCCATGGCCGGAGGCTATCCCGTGTAGGGCGAATGTTCGAGAGGTACCCGAGGTCAGCGGTGTTCCGGTGGGTTCCGGTGCGGTTACGGGACGAGTTCCACCTGGATCTCGACCTCGACCGGCGCGTCCAGCGGCAGCACCGCGACGCCGACGGCGCTGCGGGCGTGCACGCCCTTGTCGCCGAGGACCTCGCCGAGCAGTTCGCTGGCGCCGTTGACGACACCGGGCTGCCCCGTGAAGTCGGCGGCGGAGGCGACGAAGCCGACGACCTTCACCACGCGTGCGATGCGGTCCAGGTCGCCGGTGACGGACTTCACCGCGGCCAGCGCGTTCAACGCGCACGTGCGGGCCAGGTCCTTGGCCTCCTCCGGCGTGACCTCGGCGCCCACCTTGCCGGTGACCGGCAGCTTGCCCTCGACCATCGGCAGCTGCCCGGCGGTGTAGACGTACACGCCGGACTGCACGGCCGGCTGGTACGCGGCCAGCGGCGGTACGACCTCGGGCAGGGTCAGTCCCAGCTCGGCCAGCTTGGCCTCGACCGCGCTCATGCGTGCTTCTCCCGCTTCTGGCGCTTCAGGTAGGCCACGAGCTGCTCGGGGTTGTTGGGCCCGGGCACGACCTGGACGAGCTCCCAGCCGTCCTCGCCCCAGGTGTCCAGAATCTGCTTCGTGGCATGGACGAGCAGCGGCACGGTCGAGTATTCCCACTTGGTCATGGGGGCGACTGTAGCCGCTGCGGCCCGGGGAACCTCACCTGTGACCCCTGGGACAGTGACCTGCGTTATCCACAGCCTCCCGCGTGAGTGTCGGCCGGACTGGTTAGGCTCGAAGACGTGAGCAGGCTCCAGGTCGTCAGCGGCAAGGGCGGGACCGGAAAGACGACGGTCGCCGCCGCACTGGCGCTGGCCCTCGCGACCGAGGGGAAGCGGACGCTTCTCGTGGAGGTCGAGGGCCGGCAGGGCATCGCCCAGCTCTTCGAGACAGAGGCGTTGCCGTATGAGGAGAGGAAGATCGCGGTCGCTCCAGGGGGCGGCGAGGTGTACGCCCTCGCCATAGACGCCGAACTGGCCCTTCTGGACTACCTTCAGATGTTCTACAAACTCGGTGGCGCGGGCCGGGCCCTGAAGAAGCTCGGCGCCATCGACTTCGCCACCACCGTCGCCCCGGGCATCAGGGACGTCCTGCTGACCGGCAAGGCGTGCGAGGCCGTGCGCCGCAAGGACAAGAGCGGCCGGTTCGCGTACGACTACGTCGTCATGGACGCCCCGCCGACCGGTCGCATCACCCGCTTCCTGAACGTGAACGACGAGGTGGCGGGCCTGGCGAAGATCGGCCCCATACACAATCAGGCGCAGGCGGTGATGCGGGTGCTGAAATCGCCGGAGACGGCGGTGCACCTGGTGACGCTGCTGGAGGAGATGCCGGTCCAGGAGACCGCCGACGGCATCGCCGAACTGCACGCCGCGCGGCTGCCGGTGGGCCGGGTCATCGTGAACATGGTCCGGCCGGAGGTGTTGGACGCGGGCAATCTGGAACTCGTACGGACCGTGGGGCGTTCCTCGGTCGCACGGGCGTTGTCGACGGCCGGTCTGGGCGGGGCCCGGCGCGGCGGGAACGCGGAGAAGCTGGTGGACCCGCTGCTGGCGCAGGCGGCGGAGTACGCCGAGCGGTACGCGCTGGAGCAGGAGCAGCGTGCGGTCCTGGGCGAGCTGGGCCTGCCGCTGGGCGAACTGCCGCTGCTCGCCGAGGGCATGGACCTGGCGGGCCTGTACGAACTCGCCACCGAGCTGCGGAAGCAGGGGTTGTCATGAGTCCGGACCCGGCCGAGGCACCCGAGACGGGCCAGGCGCCGCAGAGGGCCGACGGGCCGGAGAAGGCCCGCCCTCTCTCCCCGGTGCGCGCCCTCGACGTCGACCCACTGCTGGACGACCCGGAGACCCGGATCGTGGTGTGCTGCGGCTCGGGCGGGGTCGGCAAGACGACGACCGCCGCGGCTCTCGGCCTCCGGGCGGCCGAGCGGGGCCGCAAGGTGGTCGTGCTGACCATCGACCCGGCCAGGCGGCTGGCCCAGTCGATGGGCATCGACTCCCTCGACAACGTCCCGCGCCGGGTGAAGGGCACCGAGGGCGAGGGCGAACTGCACGCCATGATGCTCGACATGAAGCGCACCTTCGACGAGGTCGTGGAGGCGCACGCGGATCCCGAGCGGGCGGCCGCGATCCTGGCGAACCCCTTCTACCAGTCACTCTCGGCGGGCTTCGCGGGCACGCAGGAGTACATGGCGATGGAGAAGCTGGGCCAGCTGCGCGCGAAGGACGAGTGGGACCTGATCGTCGTCGACACCCCGCCGTCCCGCTCCGCGCTCGACTTCCTGGACGCGCCCAAGCGGCTCGGCTCGTTCCTGGACGGCCGGCTGATCCGCCTGCTGACGGCCCCCGCCAAACTGGGCGGCCGCGCGGGGATGGCCTTCCTCAACGTCGGTATGTCGATGATGACCGGCACGCTCGGCAAGCTGCTGGGCGGTCAGCTGCTGAAGGACGTCCAGACCTTCGTGGCCGCGATGGACACCACCTTCGGCGGGTTCCGTACCCGTGCGGACGCCACGTACAAGCTGCTCCAGGCACCCGGCACGGCCTTCCTGGTGGTCGCGGCCCCGGAACGGGACGCGTTGCGGGAGGCGGCGTACTTCGTGGAGCGGCTGGCCGCGGAGAAGATGCCGCTGGTGGGTCTGGTGCTGAACCGGGTCCACGGCAGCGGCGCCGGCCGGCTGTCGGCCGAGCGGGCCCTCGCCGCCGCCGAAAATCTTGAGGACCCCCGCATTGTGGATCAGGGGGGCGGGAAAGCTGGACTTCGTAACTCTCCCGACTCATACGGCAGTTCACGATCCATCGCATCCGCGGCCGCACCCGACGCCCCGGCTTCCGAGGAAGGCTCCCCCGCCGACGAGGAACGCTCCGTCGACCGGCTCACCGCCGGTCTGCTGCGACTGCACGCCGATCGCATGCACCTGCTCTCCCGCGAGCGGCGCACACGGGACCGTTTCACCGCCCGTCACCCCGAGGTGGCGGTGGTGGAGGTACCGGCACTGCCCGGTGATGTCCACGACCTCGCCGGCCTGCGCGACATCGGCACCCGGCTGGCAGCGGGCGCGACAGAGCACACGGAGCTGCCGTAGCGCGGTCACGGAAGGGGCGGCGGCGCACGCCGACAGGCGGTCGTCGCAAGCGCGTGGGTGGCACACGCGTGAACGACAGGGGGACGGAACGCGCAGCCGGGATGGCTGTGCGACACCCCGGCGAGCTCGGACCGTCTCCGCGGGCGGGGCCGCAAGGCCGATCGTGGCTGCCCCAGGCGCAGACCGGACCGGCGCTTTCCGGACCCTGCAGCTCCCGGGTCCGGCTTTCCGGACCCCATAGCCTCCCGGGCCCGGCTCCCCGGACCCCGATCGCTTCCCAGGCCCGGCTTCCCGGACCTCATGGCTTCCCGGGTCCCGGGCGTACCCGCTCGGCATCCCCTGGACCTGTGTCCGACCCGCTTCCCAGCACCGCGCCCGAACCGCGCACAGGGTGTGCCGGATCGGAACGGCCAGGCCGGAACCGCGGTGCCCCGGGGATGTACCAAGGGGCGCGCCAGGAATGTGCCGGGGGAAATGCCCTCAGCTCACCGCCGCGTAGTTCTCGTACACCTCGTCGCTGTCGAGGGGCACGATGCCCGTGCCGCGCTCGTACTCCGAGCGGGCGGTCTCCAGCAGCCTGCGCCAGGAGGACACGGTGGGCCGGCGGCGCAACAGTGCGCGGCGCTCCCGCTCCGTCATGCCTCCCCACACGCCGAACTCGACGCGGTTGTCCAGCGCGTCGGCCAGGCATTCCGTGCGTACCGGGCATCCGGTGCACACCGCCTTGGCCCTGTTCTGCGCTGCTCCCTGAACGAACAGTTCATCCGGATCGGTAGTGCGGCAGGCAGCCTGCGCACTCCAGTCGGTTACCCAGCCCATACCGGCGCCGTCCTCTCCCGAATCGAGGCTCCCCCACGGCGGCAGCGGCATATTCACCGCCGCCAGTTGAGGACGTTACGGAAGGTGGGCACAGCGCAACACCCCCTTCGGGCCCAATCTTGAATGGTCCGAACGGACTATGGGTAAGCGGCAGATCACCCGCGGGAGTGAGCTGACGACATACACGACCATCCCGACAAACCGGGGCAGCTGTGATGCGCCACACCGGGCGCGGGGTGACACACAAGGCGGATTCGGACACGCCCCCACCAAAAAGTCGGGGTACTTCCGGAACGATTCGGGATCGCCAGACGTATTGATACGTGACCGCGCTGCTGTGACAGTTGAGAGCAGCTTAGGCCAAGGCCTGCGCCCGTGTCCGGGAAATGGCAACGTAGGCAGGTCAGGTTGCGCTGCCGTCACGATCCGGCACCCGAACATCCCGAGAGGGAGCCGCTCCCTCGGAACGCTCATGAGTACGGATTAGGCTGCCCCCATGCCAAAGAAGCGCTCGGGTGGTGGCCTGTCGCCCATGCAGCAGGCCGCCAAGTTCCTCGGTGTCAGTGTGCTCGCCGGAGCCGTGATGGCGGGCATCGCGCTGCCCGCGGCCGGCGCGCTGGGTCTCGCGGCCAAGGGATCGGTCAAGAGCTTCGACGAGATCCCGGCCAACCTCAAGAGTCCCCAGCTCAGTCAGCGCACGACGATCCTGGACAACCAGGGCAGGCAGATCGCCTCCGTCTACTCCCGCGACCGCACGGTGGTGGACCTCAAGGACATCTCGCCGTACATGCAGAAGTCGATCGTCGCGATCGAGGACTCGCGCTTCTACCAGCACGGTGCGATCGACCTCAAGGGCGTGCTGCGCGCCGTGAACAAGAACGCGCAGAGCGGCGGTGTCGCGCAGGGCGCCTCCACGCTCACCCAGCAGCTGGTGAAGAACTACTTCATCGAGGAGGCCGGCGACGACCCGACGAAGGTCGCCGAGGCCACCCAGCAGACGCTCGGCCGCAAGATCCGCGAGCTGAAGTACGCGATCCAGATCGAGGAGAAGCTCGGCAAGAAGAAGATCCTCGAGAACTACCTGAACATCACCTTCTTCGGCGAGCAGGCCTACGGCGTCGAGGCCGCCGCCCAGCGGTACTTCTCCAAGCACGCCAAGGACCTGAACCTCCAGGAGTCGGCGCTGCTGGCCGGCATCGTGCAGTCCCCGAGCCGCTACGACCCCGTCAACGACGACGCGGAGGCCACCAAGCGGCGCAACATCGTCCTGCAGCGGATGGCGGAACTCGGCGACATCTCCCAGAAGGAGGCCGACCAGGCCAAGGAGCAGCCGCTCGGGCTGCACCCGAGCCGGCCGAAGAACGGCTGCATCACCGCGGTCCGCGGCGCCGGCTTCTTCTGCGACTACGTCCGCGACATCGTCCTGAACGACCCGGGCTTCGGGGCCACCAAGGAGGCCCGGGCGAAGCTGTGGAACCAGGGCGGTCTGACGATCCGTACGACGCTCGACCCGCAGGCACAGGACTCCGTGCAGGCGTCCGTCAAGGACCACGTCTACAAGTCCGACGCGGTGGCGACGGCCGCCACCATCGTCGAACCGGGCACCGGCAAGATCCTCGCGATGGGCCAGTCCCGCCCTTACGGCTTCGGCAAGAACGAGACGCAGATCAACCTCTCCGTCAACTCGGACATGGGCGGCGGCGCCGGCTACCAGCCCGGTTCGACGTTCAAGCCGATCGTCGCGGCGGCCGCGATCGAGGGCGGCAAGTCCCCGACACAGGAGTACTCCTCGCCGTACGAGATGGCGTACCCGAGCCCCGTGCAGGCGTGTGACGGCAAGGTCTGGCGGAACCGGCGGATCAACCCCGAGAAGCTGACGAACGAGAACGAGTCGGAGCACGGCCCGTACGGCATGAAGGAGGCGACCGCCAAGTCGGTCAACACCTACTACGTGCAGCTGATCAAGGACATCGGCATCTGCCCCGTCACCGAGATGGCGAAGAAGATGGGCGTGGAGCGCGCGGACGGCCGCAAGATCGTCCAGGCTCCCTCCATCGCGCTCGGCACGCAGGAGATGTCGCCGCTGACGATGGCCAACGCGTACGCCACCTTCGCCTCGCGCGGCACGTACTGCACCCCGGTCGCCATCGAGTCGATCACCCAGAAGGTCGGCAGCCGGGCGAGGTCCCTGCCGGTGCCGAAGTCGATCTGCTCGCGCGCGATGTCGCAGAAGACCGCGGACACCGTCAGCACGCTCCTCAAGGGCGTGGTCGAGGACGGTACGGGCCAGGAGGCCGGCCTCGGCGACCGCCCGAGCGCGGGCAAGACCGGTACGACGGACGAGCGCTTCGCGGCCTGGTTCGTCGGCTACACCCCGAACATGGCCGGCGCGGTCTGGGTCGGCGACCCGCAGCACAAGCGCAAGATGATCAACATCACCATCGGCGGCGTACCGCACGACAAGGTCTTCGGTGGTGAGGTGCCCGGCCCGATCTGGCGCGACATGATGAACGGCGCGCTGGAGGGCAAGCCGGCCGAGGACTTCCACCTGATCGACATCCCCGACGAGGACGACCACGGCAACGGCCGGGGAAAAGGACACGGGGGGAGGAACGGCGGCAAGAACGGGGACAGCACGGGCGGGATCGGGGGACTGATCGGCGGTCTGACGGACGGGGGCACGACGGACGGCGGCACGACGGACGGCGGCACGGGTGACACCATCGGCGGCACCGTCCCGGCGCCGACCTTCTCCCTTCCTGGCAACTTCATCCAGGGACAGGGCAACGGCGGCAACGGCAACGGCGGCCGACGGGGGTGACCCCGGTGGCCGGTGATGCGCCATCCCGGTGACACGCGTACGGCGGCGGCGACGCGGCCGCCCTCGGCCAGGCCGGCCACCTGCGGGTTCACGATCTTCATGACGGCGCCCATGGCCCGCGGCCCCTCGGCGCCGGCCGCCTTCGCCTCTTCCACGGCCTGGGCGACGATCGCGGTCAGCTCCTCGTCGGACAGCTGCTTGGGCAGGTAGTCGGCGAGCACCTCGCCCTCCGCCTTCTCCCGCTCGGCCTGCTCCGCGCGACCACCCTGCGCGAAGGCGTCCGCGGCCTCGCGGCGCTTCTTCGCCTCGCGGGTGATCACCTTGAGGACCTCGTCGTCGGACAGCTCCCGCTTCTCCTTGCCCGCGACCTCCTCCTTGGTGATCGCGGCGAGGGTCAGCCGGAGCGTCGAGGAGCGGAGCTCGTCGCGCCCCTTGATCGCGGCGTTGAGGTCGTCCTGCAGCTTCGACTTGAGCGTGGTGGTCATGCGGTCGATTGTCGCAGGTGCGCCGGCCCGAACGCCCGCCGTTTTAGACGCCCGCCGTTTCAGGAGAGGCGGACAGCCGGGTGATCAAGGGAGGCGGACAGCCGCGGGGGAGAGACCGGCGCGTCCGGCGTGCGGGGCGCCGGCGGCAGCTCGGGAGCCGGCCGGTCCCGCCGTACCGCCGGGGTCTGACACGATGGCCGTATGCGCGCGCGATACGGAGTACCCCTGGGAATCATGGCGGCAGGCGCCGCCGGGCTGGCGTACGCGGCGGGCTTCGAGGCCCGCTCCTTCCGCCTGCGACGGGTGACGGTCCCGGTCCTGCCGCCGGGCATACGTCCGCTGCGCGTGCTGCAGGTCTCCGACATCCACATGGTGAGCGGGCAGCGCAAGAAGCAGCGGTGGCTGCAGGCGCTCGCAGGTCTGCGCCCGGACTTCGTGATCAACACCGGCGACAACCTCTCGGACCCCGAGGGCGTCCCCGAGGTGCTGGACGCCCTGGGCCCCCTGATGGAGTTCCCGGGCGCCTACGTCTTCGGCTCCAACGACTACTACGGCCCCAAACTGCGCAACCCCGCCCGCTACTTGCTGGAGAAGACGAGCGGCCGCCACGGCCTGAACGGCAACCCGCCGGCGGTGGGCGTCGTCCACAACCCGTGGGAGGACCTGCGCGACGGCTTCGACGAGGCAGGCTGGCTGAACCTGACCAACACCCGGGGTGTCCTGAAGGTCGAGGGCGTATCGATCGAGCTGACGGGCCTGGACGACCCGCACATCAAGCGCGACCGCTACGCCCAGGTGGCGGGCGGCCCGTCGGGGACGTACGACTTCTCGTTCGGCGTGGTCCACGCGCCGTACCTGCGCACACTGGACGCGTTCACGGCGGACGGCTACCCGCTGGTCCTGGCCGGCCACACCCACGGCGGCCAGCTGTGCATCCCCTTCTACGGCGCGCTGGTCACCAACTGCGACCTGGACACGGACCGGGTGAAGGGCCTCTCCACCCACACGGCGGACGGCCAGACCTCCTACCTCCACGTCTCAGCGGGCTGCGGCACCAACCGCTACACCCCGGTCCGCTTCGCGTGCCCCCCGGAGGCGACGCTGCTGACGCTGGTGGGACGGCAGTAGGGGGACCTCTGGGATCGGGGTCTCCGGGACGGGGGTCTCCGGGAGGGGGGTCTCCGGGACGGGGGTCTCCGCGGGAATTTCCGGGCGGGAGGCTCGGGGGCCCTCGGGACTCAGGGGGCTCGGGGGCCCAAGGGGCTCGGGGACCCAAGGGGCTCGCGGACCCAGGGGGCTCGGGGCTGTCGGCACCCTGCCCTCCCTCCCCCGTTTCGCCTCTCCCCCTCTCTTCGGCGTCACCCATCCGGCCCCCATCACATCGCCCCACCCCTCCCCCGCTCCTAGCGTGAGGGCATGACCGCCCCGATACCCAGGGACCTCCCGGATCTGCCCGCGGTCCCGAGCCCGCCCCTGCTGCTGCCCGCCCCGGTCCCGGCCGCGGCGGTGGTGGCACCGGTCCGCCGCCCCAAGGTCGCCCTCCTCCGCCTCCTGATCGCCCTAGCGGCCACAGCCGGCGTAGCCCTGGAACTCCTACTGGGCAGCCCCGCCCGCACCCTCAGCTACTTCAGCGTCCAGTCGAACATCCTGCTCGCCGTCGTCATGCTCCTGTCGGCGTACAGGGCCACGCGGGCCCGCCGCCCCCTGCCGTCCGCCGTGACAGGCGCCACACTTCTCTACGTCGTGGTCGCGGCGCTCGTCTACCACCTGCTGCTGGCCCACACGACGCCCCCGTTCTCCATGACCGGCGCGACGACGGCCCCCCAGCGCTGGCACGGCCAGTGGGCGACCCTCCAGATCCTGCACACCCTGACGCCGACGGCGGCCCTGCTGGACTTGCTGCTGCTCACCCCCGCGGCCCGCCTGCACCTGCGCCAGACGGCCGCCTGGCTCCTCTATCCCCTGGCCTACCTGATCTTCTCCCTGACCCGAGCGGCCTTCCTCGCGCCCTCGGACCCCTCCCGGTACCTCTACCCCTTCCTGGACGTGGCCGCCCACGGCTACCGCCACGCCCTGGCCAACGCCCTCCTCCTGGGCCTGGGGATCTACGCCCTGGCCGTCCTCCTCGTGGCCCTGGACCACACCCGCCCGACACCGGTCCGCCGCAGGGTCTAAACCGGATTTCGTCTACGGCCACCAGTGGGCTAAAGTAAACGTCGTCGCCGCGAGAGCAGCGACATCGGGGTGTAGCGCAGCTTGGCAGCGCGCTTCGTTCGGGACGAAGAGGTCGTGGGTTCAAATCCCGCCACCCCGACAGCCGAAATAGCAGGTCAGGGCCGGTTTCCCTTCACAGGGAACCGGCCCTGACTCGTTCTACAGGACTCCTGGGGAGTGAACGGGGAGTGGATCAAGGAATCGACTCCCCGAACGTCACCCTTGACGCGCTCTCAACAGCGCATCGAGCGTGCGCACCGGTGACCGAGGGTGCATGGCAGACCGTGCCGCCAACGCCCCTTCCCATTGCTCGGTCAGTTCGTCCATGAGTCGGTTCCTCATCCGCGCCGTGATGTGCGAGTAGCGGGCTTGCACCGAGCCATCCTCGTGTCCCATCCGTTCGTCCATGAGTTTGGGCGGGGTCCCGAGTTCCTCCATGACCGTCTTGTGGGAGTGCCTGAGCCCGTGTGGAGTGAGACCCCGTGCGATGGGCAGCCAGCAGGCGTCGGCACGGCCCGAGGCATTCCGGCCTCGCGCCGGCACGCCTGGCCAGGGATGGGCCATCACGGGTACGGGGCGTGCCTCCTGTGGGGCCTTCTTCGGGTACCACCCCGTAGTGGCCGGATGGAACAGCCAGGTCGCGAAACCGGTACGGCGCCAATGCGCGGCCGTCTCTCCTGACTGGCCCGCTCGGGCGTAGCCGAGTTCCGCAATGGCTGTCTCCACCCTGATCCGCGTTCGCTCCGCGACCATGTCCGGCCGGTTCAACACGTTCGAGACCGTGGCTGCAGAGACCTCGGCGCGGCGGGCGACGTCGACCAGCTTTGCGCCGACGTGCCGGGCGGCACCATTGGCAGGGCCGTGCCCGCGGAACACGTAAGCGTGCTCGTGGCACGGGCAAGGCGCCGAATCGGTCCGGGCGATATGGCCTGCGACCAAGCCAGACAGCCACTCAGGCGTGTCGATGGTCCGGTAAGAGTCGTCCTTGGGCGGGCAGCGCTCGAACTCTCCCGAGTCGAGTTCGTAGAGCTGCCACTCCACCCGCACCGAGGCAGGGCGGACGAACTTACGCTCCAGGCCGACGATTTCACCCCATCGCATGCCGGTGTAGCCCTTCAGAACCACGGCTACGAATTCGTCGTCACGGCCAGACAGCAGCGAAGCACGCTCAGCTGTCAGCAAGATTCCGAGAGCGTCTGTCACCACCTTCTCGGGACCGCGGTTCCGAGAGCGTCCGGCGCGCTTGCCTCGGCCGCGCCGCTTGGCTGCCGGGTTGGAATCCCGAAGTCCTTCATCCACGGCGTCGGCGAGGATGAGGTGCAACGTGCCGTGCCAGGTCTTCACGCTAGACGCGGCGTAGAGCTTCCGCTCCTTTTTCTCCCAGGCGCCGACGTCCATGGGCTGAATATCGGCGATGGCCTTGTCCTCGAAGGCAGGGAGGAGGTGCTCCTCGATGTGCCGCTTGTAGTTCTGCATAGTCGATGCGGCCAACTCCTGAGCCGCATACCAGCGGTTCACGTACTCGCCAAACGTCTCCTTCCCTGCGTTCGGATCGCGATAGCCGACCTCTCGGACCTTGGCCTCCGCATCGTTCGCTGCCTTCGCGGCCTCACGCTTGGTGGCGAATCTGATCGTGGCGCCGTTGGCGTCCACCACAGTTCGGAGCACGCCCGGTGCAATCCAGTAACGGCCTCGGTAGTAATCGGCACGCTTCTCGCCGTAGCCCATGGTTACCTCTCGCGAAAAGCGAGGGGTGGAGACCATGGCTGGCCTCCACCCCTCGTGATCGACTCTTCTGTCAAGCGGCGTTCCGTGCGCGACGCGGACGGCGCGCACGGAGACTCGCTACTGGTCGTACCGGCTGCGCCGCAGTGCGGCGTCGGGATACGGCGTCGCCCTCGATGGCGTTTGCGGGGCTCGGCCGCTCTTCGAGGATGTGGAAGATCTCTCGAACGTGATCGCTGGTGAAGCGGTACCCGCCACCGCTCCTCAGGAATGGGATGCGCCGTCGGCGGACTTGTTCCTTCACCCACCACTCCGAGCACCCCAGTGACGTCGCTACCTCAGCCGCCGAGTAGCTCAGGGGAAGCCCACTCTCCTTCGGCACCTTCGTGACTCCTCTCTGTCTTCTGGGGAATCCGCAACATCCGCCACGCCGCAACATTGCTGGTCACCGGCTTGAATCTGTGGCGGATGCCGTTTCTGTTGCGGATAGGTCCCGCCACGCAAGGTGCACGGCGGGACCGAGGGTGGGCAGCGTCAGCCGACGCTGCGGAGGGTGCGTGTGTCGGTTTCCGCGAACATGTGGCGGCTCTCGAACGGGCCTTCCGCCACAGATTCACCCAGGTTGACCTGCGGTGTTGCGGATGTTGCGGCTGTTGCGGACTTCTGGGGGTCCGGGGGGCAGTAGCGGGCCCAGGCGTCGGTGAGGTCTTCCGCGTAGTAGCCCTTAGGGGTCGTCGCACCGACCCGGATCCCGCGGGGCTTGATCGGGGTGTTGTCGGGGCGCACGTACTGGCTCAGGAGCTTGGACAGGGCCCGTGCGGTGAGTGGCTTGCTGCTCTGTCCGTCTTCGCTCATGTCGGACCAGGGAGCGTCGTCGAGCTGGAGGAGGACTTCCAGGATGGCGGCGGTCGGCATCCGGTCCACGCCGCAGAACACGCGGTCGCGCAGGTCTGTGAGTAGCTTGACGCCGAGGGATGCCTGGTCGCCCTCGGATGCGGCCTTGATGAGGGCGACGCAGGCCGCCCGGGCGCGCTCGGGCCAGTGCCCGCCTGCCGCGTCCGCGACCGCGAGCAGGGGTTCCCACACGTCCGCCGGCCGGTCGGTGACGCCCTCGGGCATTTCCGGCCACGCGGCAGCGATCTGGTCGTGAATGGTGGCGGTCCATTCCGCGAGCCGGTCCCGCAGGACGTGGCCCTGCTTCTCATGAATGCGGCGCCGGTAGGGCTCGCACTTTTCGTTGGGCGCCTTTTTGCGCATGCGGATGATGACCGACCTGGTCAGGATCGTGTCGGGCAGCGAGCCGAGTCCGGCCATGGCGACCGCGCAGAACGAGGGGAAGAAGCCTGCCTTCTGTTCCGAGCCCTCTCCGACGCAGCGCAGGGACTTGGCGCCGCGCCGGTAGCCGGAGTTGAGGAACCCGCGGACCTCTTCGTTTCCGCCTGCCTTGGGTCCGAAGACGGTGTCGATCTCGTCGAACAGCAGCGTCGGCGTTCCGGCGTCGGCCGCGACCAGCCGGAACAGGGCGTTGGCGGAGGCGTTGACGGTGGTCGCGGAGCGCGGGGTGAGGGTCTCGATGATCTCCAGCGCCCGGGACTTCCCGGAGCCCGGTTCAGGGCTCAGGAAGGCGATACGGGCGGTGCCGTCGAGCGCGTCGATCAGGTGCGCGTGTGCGTCCCACAGGGTCACGGCGACGTAAGCGTGCTCGGTGGGGAAGACGTTGAAGCGGCGGTGGAACGCTTCGACTTCATCGAGCAGGGCGGCGCCGTCGATGGACGGAGCGGACGCGGTGGTGTCGGTCATGCCGCGTTCCTCCTTTCGGTGTGCGGAGCTGACGTGCCGGTGCAGGAGTGCTTGTGAGCGGCGTAGTCGGCGACCAGGGCGGCCACGGCGTCCCGTCCTCGGGCGGTGCCGGTTTGGCCACAGGTGCAGGCGTAGGCGGCGGTGGGGGTGTCGCCGTGGCGCGTGGACCAGCGGGCGCCGTCGTAGTGGTGGCGGTAGACCGGCGGGGCGTAGATGCGGATCCCGGGCCGGTCCGGCGTCGGGTCCTCGCCGTCCTGGCGGGCGTGGCCGTGCGGGTGCGGCTCGGAACGAAGAGCTGAAAGGACGGCCTGTCGGCCGTCGCGCTTCGTGCCACAGCTCCCGTCGGCGCTACCGCCGGCCGGGCGCAAGCGCTCGGTCTTGGGTTGGGTGGGCTTTTCAGGGCGGGGGGTCATGCCGCGTCCCTGGGCCGGCAGGTGCGAATCGACCAGTCCAGGGCGCTGCGGATGGTGGCGCGGCACTCGGACGCGGACAGTCCGGCCGCCTCTCCCCCCGCCTGAAAAGCCTCCTCCACGACGTCGCGGGGGATCTCGCCCCATGCGACGAACCGCCCCAGCGCGCGGGCGCCCTTCAACAACCGCTGATTCCGGCCGCCCTCCTTCGTGGCCGCCACGGCGGCCGTCTCCCGCTCCAGCGCCGCCATGGCTCGCCGGGTGACCGCTTCCGGGATGAGCAGCGGGGCAGGCGCGACGGCGGGCGTGAGCGGCTCGACAAGTAGCGGAGTGAGCCAGTGCGGCAGCGCCGCGACCGCGACGTCCTCCAGCACCTCGTAAACGCCCTCGGGTGTCGTGCTGCCGGGGGCCACGACGTAGCCGCCCCAGGCTCGGGTGTCGATGTGCGGCCCGAGCCGGTTGACGCTGCTGGGCAGCTTCCCGCCGGGCGGGGCGGTGAAGTACAGGTGCCGTCCCCCGCTCGGGGTTCGCACCTGGTACGTGGGCGGCAGGTGCTCGCCGGCGCGCTCGCAGAGCGCCTGTAAAGAAGTGGCGCCGTCAGGCGCTCCTTCTTCCTCTCCCGGCTTGCACACATCCAGATCGATCACCAGCAGCCCGGCGGGGCCGGTGACGATGCCGACGTTGTACGGGGTGCGCGCCCATGCGGCGTGGATCAGTTCCGGGTCGGTGGTGGCGCGCTGCTCGGGGGTGCGGTGCCCGCTTGCGCACCGGCCGGTGCCGGGGCAGGAGCGTTCCGGGTGTCCGGCCGGGCGTTTGGTGCCGGGGTGCAGCGGGATGACGGGCCAGCCACGCTGCGTCGAACAGAGCGCGGATGTGAGCAGATGCAGGTTCTCCGGAGCTGCGGTCGAGGGCTGGCTCATGCGACGGCCCGCCGTTCCAGGGTCAGGAACTGTTCGCCGATCCATTGGGCGTATGCCGGGGGGATCGCCTCGCAGACGCCCTTGATCGTGGTGATCCATGGCGTGCCCATCGCCGCGGCCGCCGCGCGCTGCCAAGCGCGGGAGTGCCTGCCTCCGGTGATCGTCATGAACGGCTTCTCCGGCGTGGGCAGGTAGCCGTTTCGGGTGCACAGCGCGGTGTGCGTGGGGTGGGCGGGCGCTCGCAGCGGGAACGAGGTCTCGAAGAGCCGGTGGCGGTACATGCGCAGTCCGAACATCGGCCCGCACAGCATGACCGGCTCGCGCATCTCCGGACGGGCGGCCTCGACGTTCTCGAGCACGTACGGGCGGCCGACGGCCTGCATGGCCTCGCGAGTGGGCGCGATCAGCTCCGGATACGTCTTGTGGTTGTAGGCGTTCAGCGGGGTGTAGTGCTGGCACGGCGGGGAGCCGTGGATCAGGTCGTACTCGTGGCCGTGCGCGATCAGGTACTCGATGGCGTCGCCGTGGACGAAGGTGAAGGGGTATTCGTCGGCGCAGGCGGCGTCGAGGTCGACGCCGACGACGTCGAAGCCGGCCCGGTGGTAGCCCATGGCCATGCCGCCACGGTGGCAGTACAGGTCCAGAGCGCGCGGCCGCCGATCGGGCCGCAGTGGGAGTAAGGCGATGGGGTGGGTCATGCTGGAGACCTCCATCAGGTCAGTCCCGTTGACGGGTGGAGAAAGGGCGGCCGCCGTCTTGTGGTGAGGGGCGGCCGCCCGCCACAGCCCCGTCACAGCGCGAATCGCGCCGGCGGGGAGCTTGTAGGGGCCGTGAGTTGGGCCGGGCCGGACCTTCTCGGTGGGCGTTGTCAGTGATGCCCGCTACGTTGATCAAGGAGCGCTCGCGCCGGTGTGTCGGCGTGGGTGGCGTCTGGGGTGGCGTGATCTACGGGAGGGCTCGATGACGGCGTGGTTGGTATTGGCGAAGGCCGGAAGTAAGCGGATCAGCGAGGGCTACGACGACAACCCCGCCACCCACTACAGCTGGGACAGCACAGTGCCCAACCACGGCCGGCTGAACGTGGGCGACGTGATCGTCCTGTGGGACGGAAAGGAATTGTTGGGCCTGTCGGTGATCGAGGACATCACGGTCGGCCAGGCGACGAAGACGACCCCCTTCTGCCTCAAGTGCAAGAAGGCGGACGTGGCGGAGCGGAAGAAGAAGCTGCCCCGGTTCGTGTGCTGGAACCAGAAGTGCAAGCACGAGGACGAGAAAGCCGGCTGGAAGACCAAGCAGGTCACCACCTACCGCAGCCGGCACGAAGCCGGCTGGATCCCCGCTCGCGGCGAGCTGATGGCGCGGCGGCTGCGGCAGCTGTGCGTTCAGGAGGACTCACAGAACTCGCTGCGGGAACTGCGCTGGGACGACTTCCGGCACGCCCTGACCCATAGCGGCACGCCGTTGCCGCTGCGCATCATCGACACCGCGCAGGACGTGATCGCCAGTGGCCACACCACGGCCACCATTCGGGTCCGCAAGGGCCAGCCCGCCTTCCGTAAGCACCTGCTCGAGGTGTTCGGTGAGGTATGCGCGTTCACCGGGCCGGCCCCCGCTCAGGCGCTGGAGGCGGCGCACCTGTACAGCTACGCCGCCAACGGCAAGCACCACAAGGGTGGCGGCCTGCTGCTGCGTCGCGACCTGCACCGCCTTTTCGATCTCGGGCTGATCGCCGTTAATCCCAAGTCCAAGACTCTACATCTGGCGGACGCCCTCAAGACCTACCCGGACTACGCCAAGCTGGACGGCGCTCCGCTGACCGTGTCCGTGACGGCCGACCATCTCAAGTGGCTCGCCAGGCATTGGAACATGCACCGTGTGAACGAGCCCTCGCCCGTGATTCCCCCGCAGTCCAACGTGGTCGAAGTGGTGACTGCGTAGGTCAAAGGCTGCTCCGCCTGGCTCACCTAGAACGGCGGCTCGGCGCCCTCCACCGTGGCGTTGCCGATAGTGGGAGCGTTGGCCGCGGCCCACGGGTCATTGCCGGCCGGACTGTTCTGGGCGGGTCGCTTGCCGTTGATCTGGACGGTGGTGAAGCGGAGGGACGCGCCGATGTCGTCGATCTCGACGGCGAGCATGGAGCGCTTCTCGCCCTGGTCGTTGGTCCAGTCGTGCTGCCGCATCCGCCCCACGGCGACGACCCGCGAACCCTTGCCCAGGGACTCGGCGACGTGCTCGGCGAGGGAGCGCCAGGCGGCGCAGCGGTAGAAGGCAGTGGTGCCGTCCTTCCACTGGTTCGAGGCGCGGTCGAAACTGCGCGGGGTCACGGCGACGGTGAACTTCGCGAGCGCGGCACCGCCCTCGGTGAACTTCAGCTCCGGGTCGTCGGTCAGGTTGCCGATGAGGGTGATCGGGGTCTCTCCGAATGACATGCGGTCTCTCCTGGCTCAGCGGTTGAGTTCGTTGTGGTTACGGGTGATCAGCCCGTAAGCAGGAGCGGTGATGGTGTTGGTCTCCTGCCTGACCGGGCCGGCGTAATGGTGGTGGGCGACGGTGTGGGTGGCCCTAACGGAGCGGACGGCCGAGCCGATGGCGGTGGCGACCGCAGCCAGGGCAGCGATCGGCAGGGTGGCGAAGAGGACGCTGGTGAGGGTCACGGCGGCGAATCCTTGGCAGGCGAGCCAGATTCCGCAGCCGACACCGACACAGGTGGCGCCGACTCCGATCCCGGCGACCGCCGTGCCGGCGGCCCAGGCGGGCACGATCCGCCGGTCCGGCTGCGCAACCGGGGGTGTGGGGCCGTAGGCGGGCAGCGGGGTGGTGTCCCGGTAGGAGGTGGGCGTTGGCGGGGTGGGCCGGTAGGCCTCTTCGAGGATCCGACGGGCTTCGGCAGCGGCTTCGGTCTCGGTCATGCGCGGCTGCCATGCCGCGGGCTGGTCGTGGTCGGGCATAGCAGGCTCCAGCCGTGGGTCAGGTGAGGTGGCGGGCGGCTTCGGCGAGCGCGGCGCAGAGGGCGCGGATGGTTGCGGCGGCGCCGGTGCCGGCGGTGAAGAAGCCGAACAGGAAGAGCACGGTCGCGCTGAATGGGCCGACGTAGCGGCCGCGCAGCAGGAAGAGGGCCAGCACCCCGAAGAGGGCGACGGCGGAGAGAGTCACGATCACGAGCGGCCTCCCGGGGAACACGGAGCGGGCGGCATCCCTCTGGATACCGCCCGCAGCTTCGTTACGGTGGGTGACTGATCTAGTGGGGCGTACTGGGTAGTGGGTAGTGGGGTCCCCAGTGGGGGATGCCTGCTCAGGGCCCCTGTGCGCCCCAGTAGCGGCCTTACTGGGTAGTGGGGCGTTCCCCCACTACCCACTACTCGGTAGCGGCGTGTGAGCGCGTTTCAGGCGTGGTCGGGGTGGACGTAGACCGAGTGCGGGCCGTTGTCCCGGTAGACCAACTGGCTCCGATCGACCGCGGCCTGAAGAGCGGCGCGGACCGTCTTGCGGTCCTTGCCGACCAGTTCCGCGACTGCGGACGGCTTCATGCCTTCCGTGCCGGTCGCCTGGATCGCCTCCAGCACCGTGGGCAGCCACGCGGGACCCTGCTGCCGTTCGCGCCGCAGCGCGGACAGGTCCAGCCCGCCCCGCTCGGCCGGCGGCGCCTCCTCGTCGGTGTGCGGTTCGGATGCGGTGGCGAACTCAGCGTCGATCTGCGCCCGGAACCGCCGCAGCATCTCCTCTTCCGGCGCGGCCTGCTCGCCGGCCTGCCCGCGCAGCGCGGACAGGTTCAGCCCGCCCGCCCCACCCGCCGGAGCCTGCTCGCGCTGCTCGGCGTCGGTGAGGGTGAGGTCGCGCATCCATGCGGTGCGCTCGGCGTCCCAGCGGCGGGCGTAGGCGGGCCCGGCCGCCTTGGCGGACACCTCGTCCAGGCGGGGGTGGCGGTCGGACGTGGCGACGGTGATGTCCCGGATCTGGTTGGGCTTGATCCGCCATGCCTTGAACAGCGCGGCCGGTGACTCGGGGGTGCCGATGAACCCCGAGCCCTTGTAGGGGGCCTGCTCGACGCGCAAGCCCCGGCGGCCGGGGAACATCTTGCCCAGGTCCATGCCTTCGGTCTCCCCGCCGGTCAGGGCGACGCGGACCTTGGCCTCGCGGCGGATCATCAGGTTGCCCAGCACGCTGCCGGTGGCGCCGAGCGCGGTCAGGACGGTGCGGATGCCCATGGCGCGCAGCATGCGGATGACTTCCAGGATCTTCTTGGCCAGCTCCTTCATCTGCCGGTCGGTGCTGGTCAGGATCTCCGCGCCCTCATCGATCACCAGCAGGATCTGGGGGATCGTGGCGCTGATCGGGAGCAGGTCCGTGTTCGCCTTAGCCAGCAGGTCCTGATACGCCTTCTTGCGGTGCAGGCCGACGGCGAGCGCCGCGTCCAGCATCAGCAGGGCCTCTTCGTGGGTGGAGGCGAGCCAGTCGATGCCGGGCCGCACGGGCTTGTTGTCCGGCGTCTGCAGTTCTCCGCCCAGGGCGGGCAGGACCCAGGGCAGTCCGGCGCTGCCGGCGTTGAGGTCGATCACCCAGGTGAGCACGTCCTCGGCGCGGGCGAAGGTGCCCAGGATCCCGTGGACCAGGTTGGTCTTTCCGGATCCGGTGGGGCCGACGACCAGCGCGCACTGTTCGCGCAGGTAGACCGAGACGGTTTCCCCGTTGGTGCGCACCCCCCAGGGCAGGCCGGTCAGGACGGACAGGGGGCCGTAGTCGTCGGGGTAGGGGCAGTCCTCTTTGAGGACGTTGACCGTGGTCACGTCCAGGATGGCCCGGCCCTGGTGGATGCCCGGGGAGGCGGTGGCGGTGCAGCCGTGCGGCAGGCGGGCGTCGGCGGACAGCTGCTCGGAGAATTGGGCGATGCGGTCGTAGGTGATGCCGCCCTGCGGTTCCAGGTCCAGGGAGTACCCGGTGCCCGTGGGCCACTTCTCCACCGCGAGCACGCGAACAGTGATGCCGCAGATCCGCTGGATCCGCTCCACCCACTCCGCGGCGATCGCCCGTCGCTCGGCCGACAGCTCCCGTGCGATGGCCCGCTGCTCGGCGGCAAGGGCCTCTTCCTCCCGTGCCTCCTCGTACAGGTTGGTGGAGCGGGTGGCGGCGCTGATGCCGACGCCGATGGTGGCCAGAGAGCCGAGGGCGGCCCAGGTGAGGGGGCCGTGGGTGATGGCCCAGGTGGTCCACCCGGCGCCGACGAGCCAGGATGCGGCGCGGGTGGCCAGGGTGCGGCCGGCGTTGCGCACCCGGATGCCGGCGATGGTGTGGCCGAGGGCTCCGGCGGTGCCGACGGCGAGGGCCCAGGCGGGGGGCATGCCGGTTGCGGCGCCGGTGGTGGCGACGGCGAAGGCTCCGGTGGTGGCGGACAGGGCGCCGGTCACGGGTCCGTGACCGGCACTCCAGTCCAGCACCGGGCCACTGGGCTGCTGCTTGGTGGCGGTGGTGGCCATGGTTAGACGTTCCAGCCCTTCTCGGCCTCGTGGCCGTTGCGGGGGTCCTCGTGGCGGGCGATGTCCTGCTCGTGGACGCGGCGGAAGATGGCGGGCAGTTCCTCGGCGCCCTCGGCGGCCTTGCGCAGCAGCTCGTAGATGTCGTTGAAGCCGTTGGCGACTTCCTTCTCCAGCGGGAACTCGCTGTCGGAGCGCTCGGCGAGGATCTGCATCACGTGGGCGACCATCGCCAGCGCCTCGGGCAGGCCCTCGACCATGGCGAGGATCTCCATGCAGCCGTCCGGCTCGTAGAGCATCGCGGCGGCCTGCATCTCGGTGGCGTGGTCCTCGAACTTGAACCCGGAACCAGCGGACATGTGCTCTCCTTCACTCACTGCGGATGTGCTGTGGGCGGGAACCTCGACGGCCGGCCGCTCAACGCGCTCACCAAGACCGGCACTGCCGTCCTCGGCGGCCTCCGCGTCGGCGGCGGCTTCCTGCTCGGCCAACTCGGCGCGGATCGCGGCATCCCGCTCGGTCCGCTCATCGGCGGCGGCACCGACCAGGCGCCGGTACAGGCGGCGGCCGGGATGCATCAGCCACCGGGCATTGAGCCTGCGGCCCAGCGGCGTGGTCAGGCAGCCCAGCAGCCCGAGGGGCAGGGCGAGCAGGGCGGCGAGCAGGCGACGGCCGTGGAAGCGGGCCGCGGTACGGCGTAGCGCGCGCCGGGCCGCCCTACGAGCAGGTGCCCGACGGACCGCACCGCGCTGAGTGTCGACGGCGGCACCCGTGCGGGCGTCCCGCCGGGCTCGGTGCCGGGCGATCGCCGCATCCCGCGTCGAGCGGGCCCGACCCGCGGCAGCCGCGAGCATGCGGCGGCCCACACCGCCACGACCCCCACGGCCCCCGGGACGGTCGGGGCGGCGCGTGTCGGTGGCGCGGGCGTTGCGGCGGGCATCGGCGACCGCGCGGCGAGCGGCCGCAGTACCAGCCCTCCGATCCGCACAGGAACCGGCCGCGGCCTGCTGAGCCGCTCGCAGCGCCCTGACCTGCCCGACCCGGCCCAGCCCCCGCCCGGCAGCACCAGTAGCGCGGCTCGACAAGCTGCGGCCGGTGCCGGAACCGGTCTTGCCGGCCGCGGTGGTGGAGCCGTGTCGGTGCTGACCCGGCATCCGTCCCGCTCGGCCACCCGTGCCACCCGCACGGGATGCCTGCGAGCGGCCACCGGCACGGCCTGCTCCGCCGGCCTGCCGTTGGGACGTGGTGCGGGTCGCGGCTGCTCGGCCTGCGGCGTGTGCTGCGGCCCGCCGGGCCTGACGCCGGGGGCTGGGGTTACGGGTCCGGGCCGTTGCGAAGGTGCCCAGGACCACTGCGCCGGTCGCAGCGATGACGGCGGCGATCGGACCGCCAACCAGGGAGGCGGCGGCAACCGTGCCCACGGTCGTGTTCGCCCCGGTCAGGGCGAGCGGGACGACCGGCCACCCACCGGGCGTGTGCTCCACCTCCGCCGCGGCCGACGTCTGCTCGAGCGGTGCGGGGGCGGGAGGGGGAGGTTCGAGGGCCGGGGCCTCGACGGCTACCGGCTCGGTGCTGAGTTCCGTCATGCTGAGTGCACTCCTTATGGGGAGTAGGGCCCGGCCGGGGCCGTGGAAAGTGCCGGCCGGGCCTGCCAACAGGGCTTACGCAGTGCGCTGTTCTTCGAGGTACGCGCAGCTCGCGCATGTGCCGAGTGAGGGCGGGATGACGTATCCGGCATCCCGCCCGCACTGCGGGCAGGTGCGCCGCGCGGCGTTCGCTTTGGCAAGGGCGACCCGCTTGGCGGGCGTCATGGGGCGGACCGGCTTGGCCTGCTCGATCGAGTACAGGTAGGCGATGAGCGGGCTGCGGCGGCGCCGCGGACGCTCAATCTGGGCGACCACGTCCTGACCACCCGGCCGAAGCCCGATCGCCCGCAGTTGCCGGCGAGTGGCCAGCCCGTCAGGCGCAAGCCGCCACCGGTAGACCGGGATGGCGGCCATCACCGGCTCGCGATGGCCAGCTCAGCACCGCCCGAGCCCGGGTCGCGGTGTTCGGCGTAGCGGGCGGATACCCAGCCCACAGACCAGCCGCACAGCTCCGCCGCCGACCGCACGGACAGCTCCGCCCCGAACGCGGCCGCCACGATGGCGCGTGCCTCGCCCTCGGGCAGCTTGCCCTCAGCCGGGCCACGCGACAGCAACATCGCGCGCTCACGCTCGGCCCTCTGTTCACGCTCGGCCTGTTCACGGCGTTCACGCGCCTCGCGCTCCGCACGCTCGCACGCACGCCGGGCGGCTGCCTCCCGCTCGGCCTGTTCACGGGCCTGCTCACGCTGTTCACGCTCGCGTTCACGGCGTTCACGCTCGGCCCGCTCAGCCGCCTCAAGCGCGGCCTGGCGCTCCTGTTCCTCGCGCCAGCGCCGCTCTTCCCGCTCGGTCTGCTCACGGGCCAAAGCGGCCTCGTGCTCACGCTGTTCACGCGCCAACATCGCGGCGTGCTCGCGCTCCTCACGGGCCTGCCGGCGGGCGTCTTCGGCCCGCTCGCGGGCCGCCTGCTCGGCCGCCGCATGCTCGGTGCGCCGCTGCTCTTCCAGCCGCGCCACCGCCGCAGCGATCGCCCGGCGGTAGGCCAGGCTGGTCTCCGCGGTGACGATCAGCAGCAGCGGCGCCACCGCGTGGACAGCCACGCCCACCAGGTCTTTCTTCAACGCTGAGTCCGCTGTGTTCAGCGCCAGCGTCATCAGACCGGTCATCCACCGCAGCGTGATCGGCCAGCGGCCGCCGTGCCCGCCCAGACGGGCCAGCACGTCATCGAGCTTGACCACGATGACCACCGCGGCGTCCACCACGAGCGGCAGGATCGGCGCCGTCCAGTCCCACTGATCAGCTGTGTGCTGGGCCATCAGCGGCGTGACGGTGAGGATGGAGTACAGCATGGCTCCGGACACGATCAGCCAGGTGCCGGACGATAGGGCGCGTTCTGCTGAACGGGTCTGAACGCCGTTCATGCCGCCCCCTCGACCGGCCTCGCAGCGGGCAGGTGGGCGCGGCGGAAGCCGTTGGATGCGGCGTTGTAGATGAACGCCTCCAATCGCCACGTGAACGCGGCGGCCGGGCGTTCATCGCAGCGCCGCCACACGTGATCGGCCGGCGCGTCGTGGGTGGCCGTATCGGCGTAGGCATCCTCGCGGGAGGCGTAGATGGTGTGCGGCTCGCCGTGGTGCAGCAGCAGAGTGAGCGTCTGCCCCTCCACCGGCTTGCTCTCCAGCTGCCGGCGCAGGCGACGGATCTCGATGTCCTTCAGCAGCAGTTCCTGCTGCGCGGCGGACAGCTCCTTCACGGCGTTGGAGAGGAGCGCACCCACCTCGGACGTGGTGTCCTCCGCCTGCTCCAGGCCAGCCACGAGTTCGAAGACCTGGTCACGCAGGATTCCGACGTCACTCTCCGCCGTCTCAGCGCGCACCGTCAGGCTCACCAGCTCACGCACACGCCGGGCCCAGGCGGCATCCGCCTGCCCCTGGATCTCCCGCGCCCGCGTGCGCGCCTGCTCGGCGTCCTGCTCCAGCCCCTCAAGGCGGCGAGCGGTCACGAGGCGGATCACGCCGCCTCCCCGGCAGTCGCGCGGTTGGCCACGGCGCGCCGGGCGGCGAGCATCTTGCGCCGCGCCCGGCGAAGGCGCCGTGCATCCACCTCCGTGACCGGCCGGTCCAAGACGGCGATCCGCGCGTCGAGCAACTCGACCTCCGCCGTGATCAGCGGCATCTCGTGCTCGATCGCGTCCAGCTCCGCGGCCGTCGGCTCGCGGTCGAACTCAGCGGCGGTAACAACCGCCTGAAGTGCACCGATGTGCCTCATGGGTCGTAGCTCCTTCTGCTCTGGTACGGCCCGACAGCACCCCCGGAGTTGCCCCTCCGGGGGTGCGCCGTTAGGTGACGGGGTGGGTCAGTCCTGTTCGGAGGTGAAGCCGTAAGCGGCGTCCAGCTCCGCTTTCACGTCCGTGCACTTGCCGGCCTCGATCCGGTCGTAGACCCGCTGGCCCTTCTCGACGTTCTCCGGGGTGGTCAGGTCGATCGGCTGCTGCACGTTCTCATCGGGCATGCGGACTCCTGACGTGTCGTAGGGGGTGGACCCGGGCCGGCCGATGCCGGCGTCGCGGCTCCCCACACCCCGCCCGTACGACCAGCGCGCATGGCGTGGGTCGGACGGACGAGGGAGGCAACCGGCCGCAGCGCTAGCCGCTGCGATGGCAGGAAGAAAGCGGATCGGATTGACCGCGAGCGCACACTCCGCTCACGGGCCGGGATGGCGTACTGGCGCCCGCCGGCCGATCCACCGCGGCGGCGCCCACAGACTTCGTCGGTGCACTGGATTTCCCATCAGTCGAGGTCAACAGGGGTGAAGCACTGCAAGGGGGACCGCGTCCCCACCCTCCGGCCGTTGCTCGCGGTCGCCGGGCCACCTCGCCAGACCGGGCCGAAGCCCTGGTTGCTCCCCTGGCCTTTGACGGGATTGCAGCGTCCCCGCCCTGTGCATTCGTGCAGGTCAAGCGGCGCTCCCCGGAGGACCGAGAAGACCGCTCATTGACTAGCTTGCACTAGTCTGCTGTGGTGCACAACCTTCGTGAGGTGATGCGCGCTAGTTCGCTGTGCTGGGTACGCTCAGAGCATGACTGTCACAGGAGGGCCGAAGCCGAAAGCGGTGCAGGTCGCGGACGCACTTCGGGACGACATCAAGAAGATGAAGCCGGGGGACAAGCTCCCGTCACAGCGCGAGTTGATCGACCGCTTCGGGTTCGCGAGCCAGACCATCCAGAACGGCTTGGCAGCCCTCCGGGCCGAAGGGTTGATCGTGTCGGCTGGAAACCTCGGCAACTTCGTCAGCGACGGGACCTCCCCCAGCAGCAACGTGCGCGACGACATCAAGGAAATCCGCTCCCAGATTCAAGCGTTGACTGAACGGGTGGCAGCCCTCGAAGAACGCTCCGCCCCGAGTGGCGCGTGATCTGCAACAAGCGTGCCGTGAACGGGAGTTGTGAGGTAAGTGACAGCTTAGGGACGGCGCGGCAGAGGTGGGGACATGTCCGGTGACACCCCGGTGTCCTCTTCCCTGTCCCCCTGACTCGCGGGCGAGACTCGGAGTAGGCACTCGAAGGAGGGCGCATGACCGACGACAGGCCCGCATGGGCACGGCGCATCGCGGCTGAGCGAACGGCGCGCGACTGGTCGCAACGGGACGCAGTCAGGGCACTGCGAGCGCACGCTCCTACGGAGCTGCCTGCGGAAGAAAGCATGATCCGCCAGTGGAAGCGCTGGGAGTCAGGACAGACCCCGAACGACTTCTACCAACCGATCATCGCGGCCCTCTTCGGCACGGTGACGCGCGCGCTCTTCCCAGCACCCTCGCGGCGGGACGGAGACGGGGAAATTCTGGCAGCGTCCGGCATGGAGACGCTGGAGATCGTGAGCCGCCTCAACCGGTCCGACGTCGACAACGCCACGCTCGATGCACTGCGGATCACAACAGACCGGCTCGCCTCGGAGTACCCGTTCATGCCGAGCGAGCAGCTCCTCCTCGAGGGCCGTCAGTGGCTCCGTCGTGTCGTGGACCTCCATACGAAGAGCCTGACGCTCGCACAGCATCGAGAGGTGCTGGCACTCTCAGGTTGGCTGGCACTGCTGGTCGGCTGTGTCGAGTACGACACGGGTGACCGCCACGCAGCCGAGTCGACGCGGCAGGCCGCGCTGTCGCTCGCGACTGAGGCTGACCATGCAGAGGTCGCCGGGTGGGCACACGAGATGCGTGCATGGTTCGCGCTCACGACTGGCGACTACCGCGGCGTCATCGCGGCGGCGCAGGCCGGAGCCGAAAGGGCACAGCACCATGGCGTTGCCGTCCAGCTCGCAGCCCAGGAAGCCAAGGCATGGGCTCGGATCGGGGACCGCCGGCAGGTCGAGGTGGCCCTGGACAAGGGACGGCGCTTGCTCGAAGGTATGCCGTACCCAGAGAACCTGGACAACCACTTCGTGGTAGACCCTGCCAAGTTCGACTTCTACGCGATGGACTGCTACCGCCTTGTCGGCGAAGACAAGCTCGCGCGCACACTTGCCGAAGAGGTTTTGAGGGCTGGAACCGACTTCGACGGTACCGAGCGCTCTCCGATGCGCAACGCGGAAGCTCGCGTCACGCTGGGCGTCACGGCGGCACGCGATGGCGACTTGGAGCAGGCCTTGACGATGGGCGCTCGGGCCCTGGAGGGCGACCGCCAATCGGTGCCCTCGCTAGTCATGACCAGCCGTGAGCTTGCTGCCGAGATGCGGCGTCGCTACGCCGCAGAGCCTGCGGCGCAGGACTACCTCAACCGACTTCAGTCATTGGCACAGGAGAAGCCTGGCTTCCTGCCTCGGTGAGGCTCAGACTGGACAAGCTTCAGCCCGGGGTTAACCCCGGGCTCTTCCTTTCGGCGGAACGACGGAATCTAACAAAGTTAGTACACCTCAGCGAAAGCTTCCCTACCTCATCAAGCCCCGGCTGCGCTCCGCTCCGCCGGGCGTGCTTCCCGGCTCCGCTTCGCGCGCCGCTCCCGCCTTCGGCCCGCTCCGCGCGGGCTGCGCCGACGCGCGCCCACATATGTATAGGGCCCGACGGCCATGAGGTGAGCACTGCGGAGCGCAGCCTACGGCCAGGACAATGCCCCCGGCGGGGGATCGGCCGGCACCGGGATGGAGAGGGCGGCGACCTAACCGTGCAGTAGCTTGAGCCGATCGTGGAGCAGTGGATAGTCAGACACGGGGCGGATTGGCTTAGGTTCGGCACCATCCAGGTCGACGGGGGCAGGTTTCACGGCGGCCAAGACGTCCGCTACAAGCCTTTTGAGGTCCTCGTCATCGAGAGCAATGACGTAACCCCGCCCATCCCTGGCAGTGTCGCGGCAGCGGCGCAAGAAGAGGTCCTTGTCTTCGAATGAGCGGCACGAAAGGATACCGAACTCGCCACGGAGAGTCGAGAACCGAGAGGAGAGTTGATCAAGTTCCGGGTTGGTGACGTCTTTGCCGTAGTTCTTGCACTCAACAAACACATACCGGCTTTGAATCCTGTGCCGGGTCAGGTAGCGGAAGAACCCGTCCCTCGCGGTATTTGTGTATGTGATGTCAATCCGCTTGCGCCCATCGTGGATTTCAGTCTCCTTGTCCGACATGGAGAGTGAGGGGTAGAAGATGGCAGTCAGCAGGGCTTCGACGGCATCGTGGTAGCGCGTTGCGTCCGGTTTACCGGGCGGAACGTCTAGAACCGCCTGCAGTAGTTGCTCATAGTCAGGCATCGGAGTGTCTGCCGTGTCAGACAGCTCCCTGTGGGACAGCGGCTGGGGGGCCACTTCCCTCTTAACGGCCCGGTAGTGCTCATACACGGATGGCCGCTTAAGCGTTTCGCGCGTGACGTCAGGTTTTGTGCTGCCGTACTTCTGCTTGATCTGCTTTTTGGTGACAATTACCTTACCGCGGGAGCGAACTGTATCTGCAAGACCCCTAAGGGCAAACTTGGCCTCCTCTTCTTGGAGTACTGGCACCAGATGGTTCCGATAGTACTCGCTGCGAGACATATGCATGGAGCGGCGCACGATCATCTTGGGCACCAGGAGCAATTTATTACCATCGGGGGTCGGCAGCTCCGTGAAGCCGTTCTCCCACTCCAAGGTGTTTGGGTTCCAAACCGGTCCGCTCACGACACCCTCCTCCAGGGGGATGTCGAAGAGTTCCGCCATCTGCTGGGTGTAGGTGATGAGGGGGCCACGGATGATATTTGTCGTGATGTCGGAGACGATGTCCATGTCGACACCGTCGATGAAGAAGGCTGTATCTTCGAGGTCTTGGATTAGCCCAGTTTTCGCAGCTTCACTTTCTGCGAGCTTCTGCGCGAACGCGGCCCCCATTTTGCTTCCGAAGCCCCTGCCTGCGCTCGGGCCACGGGAGATCCCCAGGTGCGTCTCATTGGGTTCGCGGAGTTGGCTTAGCAGATAAACCGTTCGCCGCTTATCGTTCGAGCGAACAGAATCAAGCACGCTGTCGAAGAAGGTTTCGAGCATTTTGAGGCATTGCTTGCCCCAGTCGTCCTCAAGATACCGGATCAATCCAGGGTCTACGTATACCCGAATGTCATTTACAGTGTCCACGTCTACAAAATCAAGCGTGCCCTGGGTTCGTCCCAACCGGTAGTACTCGGAGACGCGCGCCATGACTTCCCCCCTGCTTTCGTTGGACTTCCCACCCCTGCGTATTTTCTCTTGGCCGGCCCCGGCTGTACAGCACGCGTCTGCTGCGCGCATCTGCCTACCGCAGGGTCGCCATCCACTGATGCTACGGCCCGCCACTGACAATGGTCTGGGGGCGCAATCGAAATAGATCACACGTTTGAATCGACCGCAGCGCTATCTCGGTGTGCAGCCTGCGCTGAGGGGGTTGAGCGGTGTGCACCGGACTGCGAGAACCAGCTGATGGCCCGCGCCTCCGCCGTCCACCACACTAGGATGCGCGAGTCCAACTCGCGGGCCCACCGGGCCAGCAGCGAGATCATGGTGGGCCTGGCCGACCAGATGATCGCCGTGTGGGACGGCCAACCGGCCCGCGGCTACGGCGGAACCGCCGACGTCGTCGCATACGCGCACCGTGTCGGCGTACCTGTGCGGATCGTGTGGCCCGAGGGCACTACCCGGGACTGACTCGGGCTCAGCCCCGGCCCGCGTCTCCACCCCGCGCACCTACGCCGACCCTCAGAGCCTTTCGCCGTCGCCCAGGCGAGTAGGCACCTCAATCTCCTCCGGCGCACGCTCCTCCGGCCTCATGAGGCGAACAGAAAATGGTCGTGTATCTCCACCTGCCCGCTCCTTCTCCTCCCAATCCAGGCAACGCTCAGTGATGAATATTTGCCAAACAAACTCGAACACGAACGCAAAGCAAGCTAGGCCGAAAGCCAGCCACCACGCCCAGTTAGCACCCCACCCAGGAAACACAGCCAATGCCAATCCGGCGAATAGGGCAAGGACGCCAAAAGTATACGCCCATTTTGCGTGACCGTGCCACTTATCGAACCCATCCCAGTGGGCTCGCTGCTCTTCAACCAGGCGGGGAAGATAGTTTCGGTGCAGCCCTTCGGGCCACCAATCCAGCATCTCTTTCGGAGTCGTGATGTAAACCCGAGCCCAGTAGGTGGCGTGCACGGCGAATATGAACATGCCTGCTGCAGCGACGAAGGCCGCTACCGACAAGCCCACCAAAGGCGGCGCTCCCGTCTTCCTCACAGTAACCAAGACGATCGCAGCGGTTAGTGAGAAGCCAGCGAGGAACGGCGATCCTACAGAGCTGGCCATAAGAACTGACTTCGGGTAGCCAAAGTGGATGGGAACTTTCCAGGTCTGCGCTCGCCGATTCTTCCAAGCTGCTGCACTGAATTCCTGTACGTCGTCTCCCCCATCACCCGGGCCAGCGCCTTCATCCTGCTCTTGGGGGGCGTCTTGGTTTAGGGTCTCCTCTTGGGAGGCGTCTATGCGTTGCGTTCGATCAGAGTTGTCATCAGCTGTCATCAGCTGCCTCCGCATTGTCCCTCTCCCTTCCAGCTTCGCGCTGCACTCGGACCAACGCACCTTGGGGAGGATCAGCTGTTCAACGACCCGCTCAGGTCTGGCCTGGGACCGAACGCTCGCCCGCAGCGAGGGTGGGAGATCGGCCACCTGGTTCCCGGTAAGCGGGGGCTTACAGCGGCTAACACAATGAGCTGAGTTGTCGGTGGGCGATCAGGCAGCAGGCAAGTTTGAGGAACGCTTCGTGGATGTCGGCTCTGCGTTCCCAGCGGATCCGCAGACGTCGGAAGCCGTGCAGCCACGCGAAGCTTCTCTCGATCACCCAGCGGTAGGTGCCCAGTCCGGTGCCGTGTCGTGTTCTGCGGCGGGCGATCGCCGGGATGATGCCGCGTTTGCGGACCTGGTCGCGGTAGATGTCGTGGTCGTAGCCCTGGTCGGCGAACAGCGAGTCGGGTTTGCGGCGCGGTCGTCCAACCCGGCCGCGGACGGGCGGGATCGCGTCGAGCAAGGGCAGGAGCTGGGTGACGTCGTGCGGTTGCCGCTGGTCAGCAGGACGGCGAGCGGGGTGCCGTGTCCGTCGGTGATGAGGTGGTGTTTCGAGCCGGCCCGGCCGCGGTCGACCGGCGAGGGGCCCGTGTGGTGCCCCCTTTTAGGGCTCTGACATGTGAGGAGTCGACCACGCAGCGGGACCAGTCCCGCCGCGAGGCTGCGTTCAGTTCGGCCAGCAGGACCTCGTGGAGCCGTTGCCACACGCCGGCCTCGTTCCAGTCCCGCAGCCGTCGCCAGCAGGTCATGCCCGAGCCGAAGCCCAGCTCCTTCAGGAGGTACTCCCACTGGATGCCGGTGTGCAACACGTACAGGATCCCGCACAGCACCTCGCGGTCCGGTAACGCCTTGCGACCCGGGTACCGAAAGCGACGCTCACGCTGCGGCAGCAGCGGCTCCAGGCGGTCCCACAGCTCATCCGACACGATCCACGGCGATGTCCCTACACCAGGCCGAACGCTCAGCTCCCGCCCCAGACACGGTCATCAGGACCGATCCACCTCATTGTGTTAGTCGTTGTTACAGGCGCACGTCAGAATGCGACGAGCAGGCCCGGACCATTCCTTAGGGAGACCTCTGGGGAGTGAGCGGGGAGTGGATCAAGGGAATTGAGATTCGCCGCACCCATGTCAACCAACGCATACCAAGGCTCTGACTTGCCCAGATACTCAGCGATCCTGGTCAGCGATCGCTCCGCACATTATTCGGGACGAAGAGGTCGTGGGTTCAAATCCCGCCACCCCGACAGCCGAAACACCAGTTCAGGGCCGGTTTCCTTTCACGGGAAACCGGCCCTGACTCGTTCCACAGGCTCCGGGCGGGGGATCATGCCGCATCCCTGGGTCGGCAGGTGCGGATCGACCGGTCCAGGGCGCTTCGGATGGTGGTCCGGCACTCGACCGCCGACAGCCCGGCCGCCTCTCCCGCCCCCTGAATCGCCTCCTCCGCCACGTCCCGCGGGATCTCGCCCCAAGCCACGAAGCGCCCCAGCGCGCGGGCGCTCACCAGAAGCTGCTTGTTCCGGCCGCCCTCCGGCCCCCCGGCCTCGGGGGTGCCCCTGACGACGGCCGCCTCACGCTCCAACGCCACCTGGGCCCGCCGGGTGGTCCGGCCGGGCACGAGCAGCGGCGCGGGCGCCACGGCAGGCTTGAGCGGCTCGATCAGCAGCGAGGTGCGGCAGCGCGGCCACGGGCGC
Organism: Streptomyces durhamensis; assembly: GCF_000725475.1. Classification (NCBI taxonomy): domain Bacteria; kingdom Bacillati; phylum Actinomycetota; class Actinomycetes; order Kitasatosporales; family Streptomycetaceae; genus Streptomyces; species Streptomyces durhamensis. Next base: position 56,047 of record NZ_JNXR01000009.1, on the reverse strand, counting down.
GTCTTCCAGCACCTCGTAGGCACCCTCGGGGAGGGTGCTGCCGGGCGCGACGACGTAGCCGCCCACGCCCGGGTGTCGATGTGCGGCCCGAGCCGGTTGACGCTGCTGGGCAGCCTCCCGCCTGTCGGGGCGGCGAAGTACAGGTGCCGTCCCCCGCTCGGGGTCCGCACCTGGTAGGTGGGCGGAAGGTGCTCGCCGGCGCGCTCGCAGAGCGCGCTTAGGGATGCCGGACCCCGAGAACCTGGACAACCACTTTTGGTGGACCCAGCCAAGTTCGACTTCTACGCGATGGACTGCTACCGCCTGGTCGGCGAGGACAAGCTTGCCCGCACGCTCGCCGAAGAGGTTCTGAGGGCAGGAACGGACTTCGACGGCACCGAGCGTTCGCCGATGCGAAACGCGGAAGCGCGGGTCACGCTCGGAGTCACGGCGGCGCGGGAGGGCGACTTGGAGCAGGCACTCATCATGGGTGAGCGGGCTCTCGAAGGGGACCGTCAGTCGGTGCCGTCGCTCATCATGACCAGCCGCGAACTCGCTGCCGATATGAGGCGCCGGTACAGCTCCGAACCGGCGGCACAGGACTATCTCGCGCGGCTTCTCTCGTTGGCACAGGAGAAGCCCGGTTTCATACCACGATGAACCTGAGCACAAGAATCCAGCCCGGGGCCTAGGCCCGGGCTGTTCCTATTTCTCTCGGACAGCATGGGACACGGCTACCGCGGGCCACGTTCCTCAGAGGCCACCCTCGGAAGAGTAGATGGGGAGTGGATCAAGAAAATGAAATTAAGCCGCACCCACGCCAACCAACCCATACCGAGGCTCTGGCCTGCCCGTTAGTCAACTATCTGGGTCAGTGATCTTTCCGTACATTATTCTGGACATGGTGCGCTCGACGACCGACGCCTTCAGCATGCTCGACGGCAAGTTCAGCAGTGGCCACGCCCGGCGTGCACTGATTCAGCACCTGCACAGAGATGTCCGACCCATGGAAGCACGGCCGCGCCTGATTGAGCTAGCTCACCCATGCCATCCGGCATACCGGCCAGCCACGTCCCCCACCGGCCACGCTAGCGCCGCCGTAACCAATACAGAGCCTGGCTCAGCCACATCCCCCGTAACTGCGGAACGGTATTGCTATCTATGGACGCTGTATCCCCCGGAGCGAGTCAAGGATGTCGAGCCCCCGACGGGCGTTACGGCCATATACCAGCAAAAGCGAAAGGATCGCCGACAGGCCTGCCGCATAAACCATCAGGGCATCGGGAACACCAAACAGCTTTGCCGTTGCCACGCCGGACGTCGTCAAGACCGCCACGGCTGCCATGCGAAGCGGCTCATAATCCCTAACAGGATCGAGCCCGACTAGCTGCGCGTCATCCAGTAGCGCACCGAAGCGACCTTCAGCGCATCGATCAGAGATCTTCAAGAGCAACGACGCTAGCTCTTGTACACCTCGCTCCGGTTCGACGTGAACCTGCATCTGCGCCTTACGCAACGCCGCAATGACGAGGCCTGCATGGCGTTTCATTTCGCGTCTTTCATGACCTCTTGCGGACACAGAGCGCCTCGCCCCTCGGATAGCACCTTCAAGGGCAACTCCTGGCCGGGCAAACCTGGCGAGGTGAATTTGTTCTGCCCCCGACAAGCTGTATGCCTTAGCGCATACTGCTGCATGCCGAAGCGAAATGACCACAGGCCAGTATCTCTTTTCGGCCCATCTTGCACTGCTTGTCAGTTGATAATAGCGTAGCGAGCTTGGACTCCAGTCAAGGTAATCCATAGCGATAGCATTCCACACTGCCCTGGCAAAATGAATTGCCAACATCACCCATAGGATCAGAAGGGCGGAATGATTAAGCAATTTCTCAAGGTCTGCACGAGGTACCCCGTGCAGACCATTCCACCACTGCACCACTGGACGCCACGGACCGGGTAAAGCTACCGCCACAATCCATTTAACTACCGAATCGACAGGTGAAAACACCCATACAGGAGTCAGAGTTAAAGAAATAAAGAGAGCTGCGATAGCGGTTCGACTTACACGCAATTGGGCGCGAGCATTGAACCAGGCTTCTAGAGCGTCACGAGTGTCAGCAGGCAAACCCCTTCCGGGGTACAGAGTGTCTATTTCTTCGATCCGTGTAGCGTAACTATTCATGAGGTGGTGCGCTAGGCGTCGCACATACGTACGCACCCACGGGATCTTCATGAGGATTACCAACATGCTCGTCAGGATGCCAGCGCCACCCCCGTAGCCGCCGGTAGTCCGACCAAGAGGGGACCCATACCCCCCGCCGGCTAGTAAACCAGCAGCACTTCGTCACACCTCGTTGTCCTGTTCTATGTCCAGTGCGCCGGCGTACGCGCCCCCTCCTGAACGCCCTTGGACGCCCACGCGGACAGTTGGAAAGTGGGGGGACAACTACTCACCGGTCGAAGGCTCACACCCTCCGCTAGCGCTTCGCCGGACGCAACGCCGAATGCCCTCACCTTCGGCAGTGGGGCCGTTGTACGCATCCTGTGCCACCCTGACGGCGGACCCGGGGGAGTGAGCGGGGAGTGGATCAAGGAATCCATGCGGATCGCCACCCATCGGAACCAACTCATACCAACACCCTGACCTGCACAGGAGTGAAGCGCTTCTGGCCAGCGATCTTTCCGCGCATTATTCGGGACGAAGAGGTCGTGGGTTCAAATCCCGCCACCCCGACGCTGGTCAGAGGCCACTTACGAATTTTCGTAAGTGGCCTCTGACGTGTCTGGGGGCCAAACAGGGGCCGAAGGCTTCGATCGAGCCTCGCAGGCGGTTGCCTCGCGTCGCCGGGCAAGGATCAGGCCCATGGCTTCCGCACTCCGGCGCCGAGCTCTGCTCGCACAAGGCGCGGCGTGATCCTCGACGGCGGGGTTCCCCGCTCCCCTGTTCCTGTCAGGATTCATGTCAGGGCCCCTGTCAGGGAAGCGGGTGCCGGGTTCCTACTGGACGTTGACGAAGTCGCTGGCCGATGTCGCGGCGTCGGTGGCCGTGGTACCCGCGTAGGAGAAGCGGTAGTACCCGTCGCTCGTCGCGGTCGTGGTGGCCGTCACGGCTCCGCCGGAGCCGCTGGTGACGGCCTTGAGGGTGGTGTACGTGCTGGTGCCCGACTTGCGGAACTGGAGCTTCACCGACACGTTGCTCAGGCCCGCGTACGCGTGGGTCTCCCAGTCGGCGCGGCTGAGCGCGCCCTTGACCGTGATGGTCCGGCCATGGGCCACCGGCTCGGGCGAGGCGTTCGCGGTCAGCGTGGTGTTGCGCTTGATGTGCAGGGAGGCGGCGTATCCGTCGGTGACGGAACCGCTCGAGCGGCCGTACGCGATGGCGTACGCGTGCCAGGTGCCCGCATAGGAGTTCTTGGTCATGGCGGCCTTCGGGTCCACGGTGAAGTGGACCGTGCACGTCGAGGTCTGGTCACTGGTCGCCACGCAGGAGCCCGATCCCTCCTCGGCGGGCACCAGAACGCCGTCCCTGCCCTGGTCGTCGAAGGAGGTGCCGTGCCACAGGGCGACCCAGCCGCCGGTGACGCCGTACGGGTCGGTCGCGGTCACCGTGGCGGTGAACGACTGCTTGGCGGAGGTCCCGAGGACGATGTCCTTGCCGCCGTTGACGACGACCTTCGTGATCGTCGTGTCGTCGCCGGTCATGGGCCCCGCGTGCGCCTGCGCGGCGGCGGGGAACACCAGAGCCGAAGAGAGAACCAGGGCGCCGGACAGAGCGGCGACCGAAGCGCGTATGCGCATTTTGCATCCCCACGGTGAGAAGAAGGGCCCCCGCGGGACGGCTCCCGACAAGAGCCTATGGGCGCACGCATCGTACAGATTCGTTCGAGCCATAACGAGATGCGGGGATCCCCCGATTCCCCCGATTCCCCCGATTCCCCCGATTCCCCCGACGGCCTTACGGAACTGACGCCGCACGTTCGCTGATCCGACGGCCGTCCAGGACGGCTGGGGACCGAACACCGTTCCACGGCGTCGCGTCTCGCCCTGGCCCGTGCCCTGGCGCGACTGACTGCGCCGTTCGGACGCGCACGGATCGCTTGGCTGCCCGCGGAGGCAACTTCGAGTCGACAGCCCTCCAGGCGTCCACACGCCACCGGTCGACGCGCCTGGGGGATCCCTCACGGGCCCGCCACCGCCCAGGCCCCCCTGAGGCGATCAGTGAGGCCAGGGGGCGCGCCGGACCACAGGGGAGGCCGGGAGTGGCCGCTGCGTGGCCGGACTTCAGCCGGTCCGGCCACGTGCCGCACATCGGTGGGGCGAAGGACTGCTCAGCGCACGTCGACGAAGTCGCCGGTGGCCGTGGCGGGGGGCGTGGTGCTGGTGCCGGTGAAGGAGTAGCGCCAGTAGCCGTCGGCGGAGGCGGTGACCGTGGTCCTCAGACTGCCCGTGCTGTCCGTGGACACGGTTTTGACCGTGCTGTACGTGCTGCTGCCGGCCTTGCGGAACTGCAGTTCGACCGGCTGCCCGGTGTATCCGTGGTACTGGTGGTCTTCCCAGTTCGCCCGGGTCAGCTTGCCCGTGACCGTGAGCTTCGCGCCCTTGGCGACCGGTTCCGGCGAGGCGTTGACCGTGAGCTTGGAGTAGCGCTGGACGTGGAAGGTGCCGACGTCCGTCCGCTTCGCGGAGTCGCCGTCCTTGGCCTTCGCGTAGGCGCCGATGTGCCAGGTGCCCGCCAGCGCGTTGTAGTGCAGGTCGTACTCGGGGACCACGGTGTACGTCGACGTGCAGGTGACCGTGGTGCCCGACGTGCACACGGTGTCGGCGTCCGAGTCCTGGGTCCAGAAGGCGTCCGGGTCGCTCCACGTGCCGTGGTAGAGGTACGTCTGCCCGGACGCTATGCCGGCCGGGTCGGAGGCGGTGAACGTGACCTTGAAGGTCACCTTGTTCGTCGTACCGACGGCGACGTCCTTGCCGCCGTTCACGACCACGTGAGACACCTCGGTGTCGCCCACCACCGTGTCCGCGTGCGCCGCGGGGACGGTGAGGGCGGCGAGTGCCAGCGCACCGGACAAAGCGGTACCGATGGCGAATCTGTGCATGAGTTCCCTCAGGAAAATGGGGCCTGTTGCCTGGGTAGGCGTCGGCAGGTGAACGAACTGTAGGCGCTCCCCCTGTGCCCGTCACGCGGCTGTTCCGGGCCGCTACAGGCCCACGTCGCGACTGCGGATGTCCTCCAGGGATTCGCGGCGCACCAGGAGACGGGCGTGGCCGTCGCGTACGGCCACCACCGGCGGGCGGCCGACCAGGTTGTAGCCGGAGGCCATCGACAGGTGGTAGGCACCGGCCACCGGTACGGCGAGCAGGTCGCCGGGGTGTACGTCGGCGGGGAGTTGCGCGTCGGCGGCCAGGACGTCCCCCGCCTCGCAGTGCCGGCCCACGACGGTGACCCGGGCCGGGTCCGCCGTGCTGTGCCGGCCGATCAGGCGCGGCGCGTAGCGGACGCCGTACAGGGCCGGGCGCGGGTTGTCGCTCATGCCGCCGTCGACGGCGACGAAGACGTGGCCGCCCGTGCGCTTCACGGCCAGGACGCGGTACAGGGCGATACCGGCGGGGCCCGCGATCGCCCGGCCCGGCTCGATGATCAGGCGGGGGACGGGGAGCCCGGCCGTGGCGCAGGCGCCGGCGAGTTCCGTGCGGATCCTGCGGGCCAGCGCCGTCAGGTCCAGGGCCGCCTCGCCGGGGCGGTAGGCGATGCCGTGGCCGCCGCCGAGGTCGAGTTCGGGCAGGACCAGGCCGTGCTGCTCGTGCAGGCGGGCCATCAGGCCGACCAGCCGGCGTACGGCGACGAGGTACGGCTTGACGCTGGTGATCTGGGAGCCCAGGTGGCAGTGCAGGCCGGTGAGTTCGAGCTGCGGCTGGTCGAGGATGCGGGTGATGGCGTGCTGGGCGTAGCCGTCGGCGATGGACAGGCCGAACTTCTGGTCGTCCGTGCCGGTGCGGATCTTCTCGTGCCCGCCGGCCGCGATCGCGGGCACGACCCGGACCATGACCTTCTGGTGGCCGTCCGGGCCGACGGCGGCGGCCAGCCGCGCGATCTCGGCGGGGCTGTCGATGACGATCCGGCCCACTCCGAGGCGCAGGGCGGTGTCCAGGTCGTGCGGGGACTTGGCGTTGCCGTGCAGCACGATCCGCTCGGGCGGGAAGCCGGTGGTGACGGCGAGTTCGAGCTCGCCGGCGGAGCAGACGTCGAGGCCGAGTCCCTCCTCGGCCGTCCAGTGGGCCATGGCCCGGCACAGGAACGCCTTGGCCGCGTACAGGACCTCGGCGTCGGGGAAGGCGTTCCGATAGGTACGGCAGCGGTCGCGGACCTCGGCCTCGTCCAGGACGTAGACGGGAGTGCCGAAGCGGTCGGCGATCTCGGCGAGCGGTACGCCGCCGACGGTGAGGCGGCCGTGTGACGGTTCGGTGGTGGAGGCGGGCCACAGCGACAGGCCGCCGGCGGTGGTGGGTTCGTGCACCGTGGTCATCGTTCCCGCTCCCTCACGCGGCCCGCAGGACGGGCGATTCGGATGTGACCGGTGTGGCGGCCGGGGCGGTGAACTGCGGGTCCACCGTGAGCGTGGTGACGCCGAGCGGCGTGGTCAGCGCGCGCAGGGCGGGCTCGGCGAGCCGGATCCACGGCTGGCCGGGGCCGAGCGTGGCGGTCAGCCGGCGCTCGGCGGTGAAGCCGACGGCCGTGCGGTCGCCGAGCGGGGTGCGGAAGAGCCGGGCCGCGTATCCGGAGGGTCCCGGCCGGACCGGGACGTACAGGGGTCCGGCCGGGAACGGATCGGCGGGTTCGGGGTCTTCGCCGAGACGGAGTTCTGTCATGGGGTGCCTCCCGTAGGGCGGGGAGCGAGGGATCTGGGGTGCCCCGGACGCGGGGAGGCGGGCCGGGGCGCGGTGCCGACGTTATGCCCGGCGGCGGGGGGCCGCGGGGTCGCCCTGACGGGACGCTGACGGTGACTCGGTCGACCTTGACGGGACGCTGACGGGCGCGGGGCAGGGGCGGACACGGGCCGTCAGAGTGGTGTCAGGAAGGGATGTACCGACTGTGCGGGAGCGGGGTGAGCAGGTGTGATGGGAGGGATTTCCAGGAGGAGCCATGTCCGAGTACCGCCCCGGTTCGGCCGCCCGGGTCGTGGTGGGAGTGAGCGGCTCGCTGGACGGTGCGGCCGTCCTGAGCCGGGCCGCCGCCGAGGCCGGGCGCCGGGGGGCCGAGCTCTGGCCGGTGCTGGCCTGGGAGCCGCCCGAGGGGGATCCCGCCGCCCGCAGGTTCCCGTCCGCGACCGCCTTGGTCCCCGAGTGGGAGCGGCTGGCGCGGGAGCGGCTCGTCGGGGCGTTGCACGGGGTGTTCGGCGGCACGGACACCGGGCTCCCCGGACAGGCGCTCGTCGTACGGGGCGCGCCGGGGCCGGCGCTGGTGCGGACCGCCGGCCGCGAGGACGACGTCCTCGTCGTGGGCGCGGGCCGGCGGGGCCGGTGGCACCGGGCGCTGTGGCCGTCGGTCGGCCGGTACTGCCTGGCGCACGCCATGTGCCCCGTCCTCGCGGTGCCGCCGTCGCCGCTGCGGGCGGAGCTGGCGGCGGTGCGGCGCCGGAACGCCTGGACCCTGGGCCGCGCATGGCCCCGCGTGTGACGGCCGCTCATCCCTCGAAGCGGTAGCCCATGCCGGGCTCGGTGATCAGATAGCGGGGCCGGGAGGGGTCCGTCTCCAGCTTGCGGCGCAGCTGGGCCATGTAGACCCGCAGGTAGTTGGTCTTGTTGCGCTGCGAGACCCCCCAGACCTCCTGCAGCAGCTGTCCCTGGGTGATCAGCCGGCCGGGGTGCGTCACCAGGATCTCCAGCAGGTGCCATTCGGTCGGGGTGAGCCGGACGTCCCGGCCCTCCCGTACGGCCTTCTTGGCGAGCAGGTCGATCGTGAAGTCGTCCGTCTCGACCAGAGTCGTCTCGGGGACGAGGGGGGTGTCCCCGGTACGGCGGACGGCGGCCCGCAGCCGGGCGAGCAGTTCGTCCATGCTGAACGGCTTGGTGATGTAGTCGTCGGCGCCGGCGTCCAGCGCGGCCACCTTCTCGTCGGAGCCCTGCCGGGCGGACAGGACCAGGACCGGCACCCGGCTCCAGCCCCGCAGGCCCCTGATGATGTCGACGCCGTCCATGTCGGGCAGGCCGAGGTCCAGCAGGACCGCGTCGGGCTGGCGCGCGGCGGCGAGCCGGAGGGCCGTCGCTCCGTCGGGGGCGGAGTCGACGCCGTAGTGACGTGCCTGCAAGTTGATGACGAGGGCCCGTACGAGCTGCGGGTCGTCCTCCACCACGAGCACCCGGGTCATGGGAGTGTGCCTCTCCTGTCATGCCTGCGGGAGCCGGCGGCCCGGGGTGCTTCCCCGGACCGCCGGCTCCCGTCACGGTTCGCACGAGGACGTCACCGCTGTGCCGTGAGGTCCTTGAGCGCGATGTTGAGTTCGAGGACGTTCACGCGGGGTTCGCCCATGAAGCCCAGGGTGCGGCCGGTGGTGTGGTCCGCGACCAGCTTCTCCACCCGGGCGACGGACAGGCCGTTCCGCGCGGCGACCCGGTGCACCTGCAGCTCGGCGTAGGCCGGGGAGATGTCCGGGTCCAGGCCCGAGCCCGAGGAGGTGACCGCGTCGGCGGGGACCTGGGAGGGCCTGATGGTGTACCCGGGCACCGAGTTGTCCTTCACTACGGCGGCCTTGGCGTCCTCGACCTGCTTGACCAGCACCTCGCTGTCCGCGGAGAGGTTGGTGGCGCCGGACAGGACCAGCTTGTAGCGCGTGTTGGCGCTGTTGGTGCCGAGGCCGTTCGCGGGGCGGGACCGGAAGTACCGGAGGCCGTAACCCTGTTGTCCGATCAGGGACGAGCCGACGACCTTGCCGTCCGCCCTGACCTCGGAGCCGTTCGCCCGGCCGGCGAAGAGCGCCTGGGCCACACCGGTGACGGCCAGCGGGTAGAGGACGCCGGTGAGCACGGTCAGCACCAGCAGTGCCCGCAGGCCCGCGCCCAGCAACCGGGCTGTGTTCGCGAAGGAGTTGTTCATGGTGATCAGCACGCCTTTGAAGAGTCACAGCCCGGGGATGAGGGAGATGAGCAGGTCGATGACCTTGATGCCGATGAACGGTGCGACCAGGCCGCCGAGGCCGTAGATCCCGAGGTTGCGCCGCAGCATCCTGTCGGCGCTCATCGGCCGGTAGCGCACGCCCTTCAGGGACAGCGGCACCAGCGCGATGATGATCAGCGCGTTGAAGACGACGGCCGACAGGATCGCGGAGTCGGGCGAGGACAGGTGCATGATGTTCAGCTTGTCCAGGCCCGGGTAGACCGCCGCGAACAGCGCCGGGATGATCGCGAAGTACTTCGCGACGTCGTTGGCGATGGAGAACGTCGTCAACGCGCCCCGGGTGATCAGCAGTTGCTTGCCGATCTCGACGATCTCGATGAGCTTGGTCGGGTCGGAGTCGAGGTCGACCATGTTGCCGGCCTCCTTGGCGGCCGACGTACCCGTGTTCATGGCCACGCCGACGTCCGCCTGCGCGAGGGCCGGGGCGTCGTTGGTGCCGTCACCGGTCATCGCGACCAGCTTGCCGCCCGCCTGCTCCCGCTTGATGAGGGCCATCTTGTCCTCGGGGGTGGCCTCGGCGAGGAAGTCGTCGACGCCCGCCTCCTCGGCGATCGCCTTCGCGGTCAGCGGGTTGTCCCCCGTGATCATGACCGTCTTGATGCCCATGCGGCGCAGCTCCTCGAACCGCTCCCGCATGCCCTCCTTGACCACGTCCTTCAGGTGGATGACGCCCAGCACGCGGGCGCCGTCCGCGTCCTCGACCGCGACCAGCAGCGGGGTGCCGCCGGCCTCGGAGATCCGATCGGTCAGCTCCTGGGCGTCCGCAGCGACCTCGCCGCCCTGTTCCCCGACCCAGGCGATGACCGAGGCGGTCGCACCCTTGCGGATCTTGCGCCCGCCGACGTCCACCCCGGACATCCGGGTCTGTGCGGTGAAGGCGATCCACTCGGCGCCGGCCAGCTCGCCCTGGTGCCGCTCGCGCAGTCCGTACCGCTCCTTCGCCAGGACGACCACGGACCGGCCCTCGGGCGTCTCGTCGGCCAGCGACGACAGCTGGGCGGCGTCGGCGACCTCGGCCTCCGTCGTCCCGCGCACCGGCAGGAACTCGGCGGCCCGGCGGTTGCCGAGGGTGATGGTGCCGGTCTTGTCCAGGAGCAGCGTGGAGACGTCACCCGCGGCCTCGACCGCGCGGCCGGACATGGCGAGGACGTTGCGCTGGACGAGGCGGTCCATGCCCGCGATGCCGATCGCGGACAGCAGGGCGCCGATGGTGGTCGGGATCAGGCAGACCAGCAGGGCGACCAGCACGACCATCGTCAGGTGCGTGCCCGCGTAGTCGGCGAGCGGCGGCAGTGTGGCGCAGGCCAGCAGGAACACGATGGTCAGCGAGGCGAGCAGGATGTTCAGCGCGATCTCGTTGGGCGTCTTCTGCCGGGCGGCGCCCTCGACCAGGTTGATCATCCGGTCGATGAAGGTCTCGCCCGGCTCGGTCGTGATCCTGATGACGATCCGGTCGGAGAGGACCTTCGTCCCGCCGGTGACGGCCGACCGGTCGCCGCCGGACTCCCGGATCACCGGCGCGGACTCGCCGGTGATCGCCGACTCGTCCACGGACGCCACGCCCTCGACGACGTCGCCGTCACCGGGGATCACGTCGCCGGCCTCGCAGACCACCAGGTCACCGATGGTCAGCGCGGTGCCGGGGACCTGTTCCTCCGACGTGCCGTCCGCCAGGAGCCGGCGGGCGACGGTGTCGGTCTTGGCCTTGCGCAGGGTGTCGGCCTGCGCCTTGCCGCGGCCCTCGGCGACCGCCTCCGCCAGGTTGGCGAAGACGACCGTCAGCCACAGCCAGGCGCTGATGGTCCAGCCGAACCAGTCGCCCGGGTCCTTGAGGGAGAAGACCGTGGTCAGGACGGATCCGATCCACACCACGAACATCACGGGCGACTTGACCATCACCCGCGGATCGAGCTTGCGGAACGCCTCCGGCAGGGACCTGACCAGTGCCTTGGGATCGAAGAGGCCGCCGCCGACACGGCCCTCGGCGGGCTGGTGCAAGGTGGGCGCGTCCTGGTGGGGCGCGAGGGTGGGGGTGGACATGGAGTCCTCTGGGTTCTCTGTGCGGGTGGTCATCACGCCAGCCCTTCCGCGAGCGGGCCCAGCGCCAGGGCGGGGAAGTAGGTGAGACCGGTGATGATGAGGATCGCGCCGACCAGCAGGCCGGTGAACAGTGGCTTCTCCGTGCGCAGGGTGCCCGCGGTGACCGGGACCGGCTGCTGCTTGGCGAGCGAGCCGGCCAGGGCCAGGACGAACACCATCGGCAGGAAGCGGCCGAGCAGCATCGCGAGCCCGGTCATGGTGTTGAACCAGTCGGTGTTCGCGTTCAGGCCGGCGAAGGCCGAGCCGTTGTTGTTCGCCGCGGAGGTGAAGGCGTACAGCACCTCGGAGAACCCGTGCGCGCCGGAGTTCAGCATCGAGTGCGGCGGGGTGGGCAGCGCCATCGAGGCCGCCGTGAAGACCAGCACCAGGGCGGGGGTGATCAGGATGTAGCAGGCGGCGAGTTTCATCTCCCGTCCGCCGATCTTCTTGCCCAGGTACTCCGGCGTACGGCCCACCATCAGACCGGCGATGAACACCGCGATCACGGCCATGATCAGCATGCCGTACAGGCCCGAGCCGGTACCGCCGGGCGCGATCTCGCCCAGCATCATGCTCAGCATCGTGATGCCCCCGCCCAGCCCGGTGAAGGAGGAGTGGAAGGAGTCCACCGCACCGGTCGAGGTCAGGGTCGTGGACACGGCGAAGATCGAGGAGCCGCCGATGCCGAAGCGGACCTCCTTGCCCTCCATCGCCCCGCCGGCCGCCTGGAGCGCCGGGCCGTGATGGGCGAACTCGGCCCACATCATCAGCGCGGTGAAGCCCAGCCAGATCGTGAACATCGTGGCGAGGATCGCGTAGCCCTGCTTCACGCTGCCGACCATCACACCGAACGTGCGGGTCAGCGAGAACGGGATCACCAGGATCAGGAAGACCTCGAAGAGGTTGGTGAAGGGGGTCGGGTTCTCGAAGGGGTGGGCGGAGTTGGCGTTGAAGACGCCACCGCCGTTGGTGCCCAGCTCCTTGATCGCCTCCGTCGAGGCCACCGCGCCGCCGTTCCACTGCTGCGAGCCGCCCATGAACTGCCCGACCTCGTGGATGCCGGAGAAGTTCTGGATCGCGCCGCAGGCGACCAGGACCACCGCGGCGACGGCCGTCGTCGGCACCAGGATCCGCAGCGTGCCACGCACCAGGTCGGCCCAGAAATTGCCCAGTTCACCGGTACGCGAGCGCGCGAATCCACGCACCAGCGCGACGGCCACGGCCATGCCGACGGCGGCAGAGACGAAGTTCTGCACCGCCAGACCGGCGGTCTGCACGACGTGCCCCATGGTCTGCTCGCCGTAGTACGACTGCCAGTTGGTGTTCGTCACGAACGACACGGCCGTGTTGAACGACTGCGCCGGATTCACGGAGGCGAAGTGCAGCGAGCCGGGCAGCACGCCCTGCAGCCGCTGCAGCAGATAGAGGAAGAGGACACCGGCCGCCGAGAAGGCCAGCACCCCGCGCAGATACGCGGGCCAGGTCATCTCGGTGTCGGCGTCGGCACCGATGCCCCGGTAGATCCACCTCTCCACCCGCAGATGCCGGGTGGAGGAGTAGACCCGGGCCATGCAGGTGCCGGCGGGAATGTGGACGAGTGCCAGCGCGCCTGTCAGGGCGATCAGCTGGAGCACGCCCGCGAGTACGGGACCCATGGCAGCGCTCAGAACCTCTCCGGGAAGATCAGGGCGAGGACGAGATAGCCCAGCAGGGCGACGGCCACGACCAGGCCGACGACGTTCTCGGCGGTCACAGCTTCGTCACCCCCTTGGCGACGAGGGCCACCAGTGCGAAACCCGCGAGCACGGTGACGACGAAGGCCAGATCGGCCATCGCGAACTCCTGGAGTGAGGTTCGGTGGAACGGACGATTCGAGGAAAGCGCCCCTATGGCCGGATCCGGTCGCCCGTTGACGCCTCTCATACGTCCGCGCTCACGGCTTTGACGGGTCTCTTACGGAGACGACCGGACCTGGGGCGGTCGGCCTGCGCCGGTCGCCGGGCGGCCCCGCTGGTTAGTCTTCGGGGCGTGACGACCGAGCTGACCCTGCTGTCCCGAGTCGCCTGCCGTGGGCGGGAGATCACCGCACCCCGGCTGCGCGGGCTGCTCGCCCTGCTCGCGGCGGACCTGCGCACCGGCTGCAGCACGGGCCGGCTCGTGGAGGGGCTGTGGGCGGACGAGCTGCCCGAGCGGCCGGGCAAGGCGGTGCAGATCCTCGTGTCACGACTCAGGGCCCAGCTGGGCGCCGAGCTGGTCGTGAGCACCCCGGCCGGGTACCGGCTGGCGCTCAAGGAGACGCAGGTCGACAGTTCCGCGCTGCTGCTGCACGAAGCGGCGAGCGCCGAGCACGCCCGGGCCGGGGACCACGCGGGAGCCCTGTCCCGGGCCGAGTCCGGGCTGGCGCTGTGGGACGGGAGCGTGGGCGCCGGGGCGGGAGAGGACCTGCACGATCCGGTGGCCGCGCTGCGGGCCGACCGGGCCCGGACCCACCGTGCGCTGGTCCGCTCCCGGGCGCTCGCGCTGGCCCGGCTCGGGCGGCGAGAAGAGGCCGCGGCGCCTCTGGCCGGCCTGGCCCAGGAGCTGCCGCGGGACGAGGAGGTGCTGGCGGAGCTGCTGCGCTGCGAGGCGGCCACCGCCGGCCGGGCCGCCGCGCTGACCCGGTACGACGGCTATCGCCGGGCGCTGCGGGACGACCTGGGCACCGACCCCGGCCGCCCTCTCAAGGCCGTCTACCAGGAGTTGCTGAGCGCGGACGCGCCGCCGGTCCGGCACGGCGTGCCGCACGAGCCGAACCCGCTGCTGGGCCGGGACGCCGACCTCGCCGCCGTGACCGGGCTGCTGCGCGAGGCCCGCGTGGTCACCGTCGTCGGTCCTGGCGGGCTGGGCAAGACCCGCCTCTCCCACGCGGTGAGCCGGGCGGCCGAGCAGCCCGTGGTGCACTTCGTCCCGCTGGCCGGCGTCACCGCCGACGACGACGTGGCCGGTGAGGTGGCCTCGGCGGTCGGCGCGGGAGACGGCCGGCCGTACGCCAGCGGCGGCGACGTGCTGAGCGGCATCGTCGGCGCACTGGGCGCCGGGCCCGCGCTGCTGGTGCTGGACAACTGCGAACAGGTCGTCGCGGGCGCGGCGGCCCTCGTCCAGGCGCTGGTGTCGCGGTCCAGGGAGCTGCGGGTCCTGGCCACCAGCCGGGCCCCGCTCGGGCTGACGTCGGAGTCGGTGTACGCCCTGCCGGAGCTCTCCCAGGCCACCTCCGTCGAGCTCTTCGTGCAGCGGGCGCGGGCCGCGCGACCCGGCGTGGAGCTGCCCGCGGCACTGGTCGGCGAGATCTGCCGGCACCTGGACGGGCTGCCGCTCGCCGTGGAACTGGCCGCGGCCCGGGTGCGGGTGCTCTCCGTGGCCGACATCTCCCGCAGGCTGCGGGACCGGTTCTCGCTGCTGCGCGGCGGCAGCCGCGACGCACCTGAGCGGCATCGCACCCTGCGCGCCGTGGTCGACTGGAGCTGGAACCTCCTGGAACCCGACGGCCGGGCCGCCCTGCGCGCCCTGTCCGTGTTCCCCGGCGGCTTCACCGAGGACGCGGCGGAGTACGTGCTCGGCGACACCGGGGACGCGCTGGCGCTGCTGGAGCAACTGGCCGGGCAGTCCCTGATCAAGGTGGGCGAGAGCCCTTCCGGGGTGCGGTTCCACATGCTGGAGACGCTGCGCGAGTTCGGTGCCGACCAGCGGGCCGCGGCCGGTGAGGAGGAGACGGTGACGGGCCGGTTCCTCGCCTGGGCGCGGGACTTCGGCCGGGCCCACCACGACCTGCTCTTCAGCCGTGATCCGGTGCCCGCCTGGGCCCGGATCCGCGCCGAGCAGGACAACCTCGTGCTCGCCCTGCGGCACGCGCTGACCCGCGCCGACGGACCCACCACCGCCGCCGTCACCGCCGTACTGTCGTCCCTGTGGTCCACCGGCTCCAGCTACGCCCGGCTGGCCTCGCTGGCCGCCGACACCGCGGGCCCCCTGTCCCACTTCCGGCCCGAGGACCCCGAGGACG
Source organism: Streptomyces durhamensis (assembly GCF_000725475.1). Lineage (NCBI taxonomy): Bacteria > Bacillati > Actinomycetota > Actinomycetes > Kitasatosporales > Streptomycetaceae > Streptomyces > Streptomyces durhamensis. The sequence continues at coordinate 40,778 of NZ_JNXR01000009.1, read as the reverse complement.
TGGAACCGGCCCGCAGCGCGGCGGCGATGTGCGCGGCGAGTCTCTTCATGGGCCACGGCCCGCACGCCGTACGCCAGTTGGTGACGCTGCGTCGGCTGCCGCCCGCCCCGCCGGACACCGTGGTACGGGCTCTGTCCACCGTGCTGTGCGCCGTACCGGAGATACGGCCGCCGGAGTTCGCCCGGCTCCAGGAGCTGTGCGAGGCCGACGAGCCGATGCTGGCGGGCATGGCCGCGGGCGTCGCCAGCTATGTCTGGGAGGCCGGGCACGACACGGAGCGGGCGCTGGACAGCGCCCGCCGGATGGTCGACGCGCTCGCCCCGCTGGACAACCCGGCCATGCGGCTGCTCAGCCACGGCCGGGTCAGCGAGCTGTGCCTGCAATCCGAGCGGGGTGCGGAGGCGTACGACCATCTGCGGGCCGCCCTGGGCGCGCTGGACGCGTTCGGCGACTGGTCGGACTCGATCGGCGTCCGCTGGGGGCTGGTGCTGGCCTGTCTGCACCGGGGCGAGATCGACGAGGCCGAGCACTGGCTGGGCCTCGCCGCCCTGGACCAGCCGCCGGAGTCGGACGGGATGTACAGCCCGGAGCTGGCGGCCAGGGCGGAGATCGCGCTGGCCCGGGGACTGACCGAGGTCGGGCTCGGGCTGTGGCGCCGGGCGGCCGAGCATGTGCGGAAGATCAGTGCGCGGTACGCCGCCGACGACCCGTTCGTGGACCCGTGGGCGCTGCAGGTGCAGGCGGCCGCCGTGGCCGCGCACGCGCTGCACGGCCGGCCGGAACCGGTCGCCGGGCTCACCGGGGAGTTGCGGACACGGCTGCTCGGGCTGTTGTCCGGTGTCCCGGCCGGCGGCTCGCCGGTCGACGGGTCTCCGGTGGAACTGCCGGTGTACGGCACGGTGTTGCTGGCGCTCGGGCACGCCGGGCTGGCCCAGGGCGACCCGGCGGCCGTACGGCTGGTGGCGCTGGCGGAACGGATGCCGGTGGTACGGGAGTTCCCCACCCTGTCACTGACCCGGTCCCGAAAGGCGGCCGAGAACGCCGACGGGGCGGCGTACGCCGACGCGAGGTCGAGGTACGCCGCCCTGGGGCGGGAGGAACTGCGGGCGGAGGCGCGGCGGGAACTGGTGAACGCCGGGGGCTGATCGCGCCCGCAGGGGCGCGGGGAACTGCGCGGACAACCGCGAGGGACCCGCGCCCGCCGTCCGGCCGGACTCACCGCTTCTGTTCACGGTTGAACTGCGCCTTGGACCACAGGTAGCCCAGCACCGACAGCACCGCCCACCACGCCAACGTCAGCAGCGCGTTCTTCGTGCCGATCCCGCTGCCCAGCAGCAGCCCGCGCAGCGTCTCGATGGCGGGCGAGAACGGCTGGTACTCGGCGAACCAGCGGAACCAGCTCGGCATGGCGTCCACCGGTACGAACGCGCTGGACAGGAACGGCAGCATGACCAGCGGGGTCCCGATGTTGCTGGCCCCCTCGGGGTTGGGGCTCACCAGACCCATGCCGACCGCCATCCAGGTCAGCCCGAGGCTCACCAGCGCCATCAGCCCGACCGCCACGATCCACTCCACCGGCGTCGCGTCGGGCCGGAAGCCGATGGCCAGTCCGATGCCCAGGACGATCAACAGAGCCGTCAGCGTCTTGATCACGCTGCCGACCACATGGCCGATCAGCACGGAGGCGCGGGAGATCGCCATGGTGCGGAACCGGGCCATGATGCCCTCGGTCATGTCGGTGCACACGGACACCGCGGTGCCGAGCGAGGTCATGGCCACGGTCAGGAAGAGAATGCCGGGGACGAGGTAGGCGACGTAGTCGGCCCGGTCGGCGTGGCCGCCGTTGATGCCCGCGCTCATCACGTCACCGAAGACGTAGACGAAGAGCAGCAGCAGGATGACCGGGGTGAGCAGGAGGTTCAGGGTGAGGGAGGGGTAGCGGCGCGCGTGCAGGAGGTTGCGGCGCAGCATGGTGAGGTTGTCGCGGAACGCGTAGCCGGCGGTGCTCATCGGACGGTCTCCTTGTCGGTGGTCTGAGCGGGTACGGAGCTGCCGGTCAGGGCGAAGAACACGTCGTCCAGGTCCGGGGTGTGCACGGACAGCTCGTCGGCCTCGATGCCGGCCGCGTCGAGCCAGTCGAGGATGGCGCGCAGTTCGCGCTGGCTGCCGTCGCTGGGGATCTGCAGGGTCAGCGCCTCGTCGTCGCGCACGGTCTCGCGCAGCGCGGTCGCCGCGCGCTCGTACGCCCCCGGCTCGGCGAACCGCAGCCGCACATGGCCGCCGGGGACCAGACGCTTCAGCTCGGCGGCGCTGCCCTGGGCGACGAGCTTGCCGCCGTTGAGCACCGCGATGCGGTCGGCCAGCTGGTCGGCCTCGTCCAGGTACTGGGTGGTGAGGAAGACGGTCGTGCCGGCGGAGACCAGCTCGCGGATGATCTGCCACATGGTGTGGCGCGAGCGCGGGTCGAGGCCGGTGGTCGGCTCGTCGAGGAAGATGATCCGCGGGTCGCCCACCAGGGTCATGGCGATGTCGAGGCGGCGCTTCATGCCGCCGGAGTAGGTCGAGGCGGGCTTCTTCGCAGCCTCCACCAGGTCGAAGCGCTCCAGCAGCTCGGCGGTGACCCGCCGGCCCTCCCGGCGGGAGAGGTGCTGCAGGTCGGCCATCAGCAGCATGTTCTCCTCACCGGTGATCAGTCCGTCCACGGCGGAGAACTGGCCGGTGACCCCGATCGCCGCGCGGACCGCCTGGGCCCCGGCGATCACGTCGTGTCCGGCGATCCGGGCCTGGCCGCCGTCGGCGCGGATCAGGGTGGACAGGATGCCGACCGCCGTGGTCTTGCCCGCGCCGTTCGGCCCGAGGAGGGAGAAGATCGTGCCGGCGGGCACCTGGATGTCGATGCCGTCGAGGACGGTCTTGTCCCCGTAGGACTTGCGCAACCCGGTGGCTGCGATCGCGAGTTCGTGGTCCGTCGTCGTCATGCCGCAGAGACTGCCGACCGGGCGGTTCAGCACGGCTTCAGCCGGGTTTCAGCCCGCGGGGGAACGGCTTCAGCGCAGTGAAACCCGCAGGTGGGCGGTGGGTGGCGGGCCGCCCTTTACGCTTCCTCTGTGGGAAAGTCGCTTCGGAAAGAGGTCCCGTTGAGCTTCTGGTCGATCTACCAGCACGGCTTCGCGCGCGTCGCCGCGTGCACGGGCCACACCGTCATCGCCGACCCGCCCGCCAACGCGGAGGCGGTCCTGCGCCATGCCCGCCGGTGCGCCGAGGAGGGCGTCGCGGTCGCCGTGTTCCCGGAGCTGTGCCTGAGCGGGTACGCCATCGACGACCTGCTGCTGCAGGACGCCATGCTCGACGACGTCGAGACGGCGCTCGCGACGATCGTGGCCGAGTCGGCGGAGCTGCTGCCGGTCCTGGTCGTCGGCGCCCCGCTGCGCCACCGCGACCGGATCTTCAACTGCGCGGTGATCGTGCACCGCGGCCGGATCCTGGGCGTCGTACCGAAGTCGTACCCGCCGAACTACCGCGAGTTCTACGAGCGCCGGCAGATCGCCGCGGGCGACGACGAGCGCGGCGGAACGATCCGGCTCGGCGGCGCGGACGTGCCGTTCGGGGTGGACCTGCTGTTCGCGGCGACGGACCTGCCCGGACTCGTGCTGCACGCCGAGATCTGCGAGGACATGTGGGTGCCGGTGCCGCCGAGTTCGGAGGCCGCACTGGCCGGTGCGACCGTCCTCGTCAACCTCTCGGGCAGCCCCATCACGGTCGGCCGCGCCGAGGACCGCAGGCTGCTGTGCCGCTCGGCGTCCTCGCGCTGTCTGGCCGCGTACGTCTACGCGGCGGCCGGCCTCGGCGAGTCGACCACCGACCTGTCCTGGGACGGCCAGACCCTGATCTACGAGAACGGCGTGCTGCTGGCCGAGACGGAGCGGTTCCCGCTCGGCGAGCAGTACGCGGTCGCCGACGTGGACCTCGACCTGCTGCGGCAGGAGCGGCAGCGGATGGGCACGTTCGGCGAGAACCGCCGCACGCACGCCGCGCGCACCGCCGACTTCCGTACGGTGTCCTTCGCACTGGCCCCGCCGGCCGCCACCGACCTCGGCCTGCGCCGGCGCGTCGAGCGCTTCCCGTTCGTGCCCGCCGACGCCGAACGCCTCGCCCTGGACTGCTACGAGGCGTACAACATCCAGGTCGCGGGCCTGCAGCAGCGGCTCGCGGCGATCGGCGGCCCGAAGGTGGTCATCGGTGTCTCCGGCGGCCTGGACTCCACGCACGCGCTGATCGTCGCCGCCCGGGCGATGGACCGCGCCGGCCGCCCGCGCAGCGACATCCTCGCCTTCACCCTGCCCGGCTTCGCCACCAGCGACCACACCAAGGACAACGCCCACAAGCTGATGCGGGCGCTCGGCGTCACCGCGGCCGAGCTGGACATCACGCCGACCGCGCGGCTGATGCTGAAGGAGATCGGCCACCCCTTCGCCTCCGGCGAGCCGGTCTACGACATCACCTTCGAGAACGTCCAGGCGGGCCTGCGCACCGACTACCTGTTCCGCCTCGCCAACCAGCGCGGCGGCATCGTGCTCGGCACCGGCGACCTCTCCGAGCTGGCGCTCGGCTGGTCCACGTACGGCGTCGGCGACCAGATGAGCCACTACAACGTCAATTCCGGGGTGCCGAAGACGCTGATCCAGCACCTCATCCGCTGGGTCATCAGCAGCGGGCAGTTCGACGAGGAGACCGGCAAGATCCTCGCCGCGATCCTCGACACCGAGATCAGCCCCGAGCTGGTGCCGGGCGAGGAGATGCAGTCCACCGAGTCGAAGATCGGCCCGTACGCGCTGCACGACTTCACCCTGTTCCATGTGCTGCGCTACGGCTTCAGGCCGTCGAAGATCGCCTTCCTCGCCTGGCACGCCTGGCACGAGAAGGAGGCCGGGGCCTGGCCGCCCGGTTTCCCGGAAGCCGACCGCGGCTCCTACGACCTCGCGCAGATCCGGCACTGGCTGGAGGTCTTCATCCGCCGCTTCTTCGCGTTCTCCCAGTTCAAGCGCTCGGCCATGCCGAACGGCCCGAAGGTCTCGGCGGGCGGTTCGCTTTCGCCGCGCGGCGACTGGCGGGCCCCCTCCGACGGCAACGCCCACGCCTGGCTGCGGGACCTGGAGCGCTTCGACCTGACGGAGTCCTAGGCCGGGGCGGTCAGTTGTTCCAGGTCTCGTCGTACGGGTCGTGCGGCACCGGGACCGGCCTGGCCGAGGTGACCTTCAGATACGGGACGGGACCGTTGTTCACCGGGTCCCTGGTCAGCCGGGGGCTGTAGGTGCCGGTGACCTCCAGCCAGGCGTCCGGCCGCAGGACCGGCGGCAGGGTGCCGGTCAGGGCGATCTTGACCGGCTGGGCGTCCGCCGCACAGCAGTTGAGGGCCATCCGGACCAGGTAGGGCGCGCCCGCGTGGTCCAGGGCGAGGAAGCCGGTGACGCGGACCGGGCGGCCGTGCAGGGACCGGCCGTGGCCGTAGGCCGCGCGGGACGCGTAGTCGACCACGGACAGCGGGGCCGGGTCGCCGGCGGGCAGCGGCCCCAGGGCGTACGGCTTCTGCAGGGCCGTGCCGGCGCGCAGGGCGCTGTAGGAGCCGAGGGCGGGCGGGGCGATGAGGATGAGGGCGAGGAGGGGGAGCAACAGCAGCCAGGAGGTGCGGGGTTCGGGGTGGCCGTGCTCCTCGGTGGCGGTCTTCGCGCGCCGGCGCTCGTACCAGACCGTCGCCAGCGCCCCCGCGACCAGGACCACCCCCGAGGCCAGCAGCAGCGGCTGCAGTCCTGCCTTGACGTAGCGCAGGTACAGGCCGGTGCCGCCCGCGTGCAGCAGGGCGGCGCCGAGCAGGAACATGACGGCGGCCTGGGCCTGGCGGTTCACAGCAGCACCGCCGAGGTCAGTACGGCGCCCGTGACGGCGAGTGCGAAGGTGGCCGGGGCGAAGCGGAGGGCGAAGCCGCGGCCGAAGGTGCCGGCCTGCATCGCGAAGAGCTTGAGGTCGATCATCGGGCCCACCACCAGGAACACCAGCTTGGCCGTCGGCGAGAACTGGGTGAGGGAGGCCGCGACGAACGCGTCCGCCTCCGAGCAGATGGACAGCAGCACGGCCAGGACGGCGAGGGCCAGCACGGAGAAGGCGGGGTTTCCGGCCGCCGTGCGCAGCCAGTCCGCCGGGACCGCCGCCTTCAGCGTGGCCGCGGCCATCGCGCCGAGCACCAGGAATCCGCCGGCGTGCATGGTGTCGTGCCGTACCGAGTTCCAGAACGTCTCCCCCTTCGTCGCGCCCTCGTGCGCGCCGTGGGCCGGCGGGCGCAGCCAGTCGGTGCGGCCCAGCCGCTGCCACAGCCAGCCCATCACGCACGCCACCAGCAGGCTCGCCAGGAACCGGGCCAGGACCATCGCCGGGTCGCGCGGGAAGGCGACGGCGGTCGCGGTCAGCACGATCGGGTTGATGGCGGGGGCGGAGAGGAGGAAGGCGAGGGCCGCGGCCGGGGTGACTCCCCTGCGGACGAGGGCGCCCGCCACCGGCACCGAGGCGCACTCGCAGCCGGGCAGGATCGCCCCCGCGACCCCGGCGACGGGGACGGCGAGGGCGGGGCGGCTCGGCAGGGCCCGGGCGAAGAACGACGGCGGCACGAACACCGCGATGGCCGCCGACAGCAGCACGCCGAGCACCAGGAAGGGCAGCGCCTGCACGGTCACCGCGACGAACACCGTCATCCAGCTCTGCATCGGCGGGGTGCCGAGCAGTCCGCGGATCGGCGACTGGGCGAGCACGGCGAGCAGCAGCGTCAGCGTCAGCACCAGTGGGGAGCTGAGCCGGCGGCCGTCCTGGCCGGCGACGGCGTCAGCGGGGGCGGCCTCCGCGGCGGGCGGGGCGTCTTCGGTGATGGCCACGGGTGGATACCTCCGGCTGTGCTGGCTCCCTCACTCCCTCCCCGTCAGTACGCGGGGCGGGGTGCGGGCGTTCACGGGACTGCTGGAACCACCCGTGTCCTTGGGGCAGTCTTTTCCCTCGTGGCGAGCGTTCCGTATCAAGGGGGGCCGGGTGCGGCCCCGCCGGCGCACATGGTGGTGTGCGGCGACGACGGGCTCGCGCACCGGCTGGCGGCCGAGTTGCGCGGGGTCTACGGCGAGCGGGTCACCCTCGTGGTGCCGCCGAACGGGCGCACCGCCGGGCCGCCGGTGGTCGGCCGCGCCCGGGCCGCGTCGGCCGCCCTGTTCGACCGGGTGGTCAGTGCCGCGGTGGGCCGCGGCGGCACCGGGCCGGCGGCCGCCGCGAGCGCCCCGGCCACCGGCGGCGCAGGCAACGGCGGTGACGGCGCACGGGTGCTGGAGGCCGCCGAGGTCACCGAGGCGGTGCTCGCCGAGGCCGGGGTGGAACGGGCCGCCGCGCTCGCCCTCGTCTTCGACGACGACGAGACCAACATCCGGGCCGCGCTGACCGCCCGCCGGCTCAACCCCCGGCTGCGGCTCGTCCTGCGCCTCTACAACCGCCGGCTGGGCCAGCACATCGAGGAACTCCTCGACCAGGCGGCCGCGTTGGCCACCGGTGACGGCGGCTCGGACGCGTCCACCACCGTGCTGTCCGACGCCGACACCGCGGCACCCGCGCTGGCCGCCACCGCCGTCGCCGGCACCAGCAAGGTCGTGCAGACCGAGGGGCTGCTGCTGCGGGCCGTCGAACGGCCGTCGGCGGGCTCCGGACTGTGCACCCTCGCCCTGCTCTCCCCGAACGGCGCCGACGCCGCCGGCGGGGACGGGCCGGAGGGCGGCGGGGAGCAGGAGCCGCGGCTGCTGCCGGACGACGAGGAGGTGCGGCAGGCCGCCGGGCGGCCGGCCGTGGTGCTGGAGCAGGTGTCGTCCGCGGGCGGCGGCGAGTCAGCCGCGCCCGGTCGCGGCGGGGTACCGCCGCTGGCCTCGCTGTTCTCCCGGCGGTTGCGGTGGTCGCTGGCGGGCGCGACGGTCTGCGTGGTCGCGCTCGCCGTCGCGCTGTGGGTGGTCACCCCCGGGATCCATCCGCTGCGCGCCTTCTACCTCACGCTGCTGGACCTGTTCGCGATCGACGACCCCGCCATCGGGGCGCCCCTGGGCCGGCAGATCCTCCAACTCCTCTCCGGACTGGTCGGGTTGCTGCTGCTCCCGGTGTTGCTGGCGGCCGTACTGGAGGCGCTGGGCACCTTCCGCACCGCCTCCGCCCTGCGGAAACCCCCGCGCGGCCTCGGCGGGCATGTGGTGCTGCTCGGGCTCGGCAAGATCGGCACGCGGGTGCTGACCCGGCTGCGCGAGCTGAACATCCCCGTCGTGTGCGTCGAGTCCGACCCGGAGGCGCGGGGACTGGCGACCGCGCGGCGGCTGCGGGTGCCGGTGGTCTTCGGGGACGTCACCCAGGAAGGGGTGCTGGAGTCCGCCAAGATCCACCGGGCGTACGCGCTGCTCGCCGTGACCAGCGCGGACACGACCAACCTGGAGGCCGTGCTGTACGCGCGGTCCGTACGGCCCGATCTGCGGGTGGTGCTGCGGCTGTACGACGACGACTTCGCCACCGCGGTGTACCGGACACTGCGGGCGGCGTATCCGCAAGCGCTGACCCGGAGCCGCAGCGTCACGCATCTGGCCGCGCCCGCGTTCGCCGGGGCGATGCTCGGGCGGCAGGTGCTGGGCGCTGTCGCGGTGGGGCGGAGGGTGCTGCTGTTCGCCGCGGTCGACGTGTCCGGGCATCCCCAGCTGGAGGGACGGACGGTACGGGACGCCTTCCGGGCCGGGTCCTGGAGGGTGCTGGCGCTGGAGGGACGGACCGACACGGCGCCGGACCATGTGCTGTCGAAGGGGGACCGGGTGGTCGTCGCCGCGACCCGCAGGGGGCTCGCGGAGCTGCGCTGACCCTCAGGGCCCCACCCCTCGGCCCCCGTCTGCCCGTCCCCGCCCACCGGGCCCGGTCGGGCCCCCGCCCGGTCGGTGCCCGCCGGCCGGGCGGGGGGCCCGGCCGGCCGGCGGCGGCTATCCGCCCAGATGCCGGGCGGCGAAGTCCATCTCCAGTCCCACCTGCCTGATCCGCTCGTCCACCACCAGGGACCCGTGCCCGGCGTCGTAGCGGTACACCTCGTGGGTCGCGCCTCTCGTCTCCAGGCGCTTGACGTAGTTGTCGATCTGCCGGATCGGGCAGCGCGGGTCGTTGACACCCGCCGAGATGTAGACCGGGGCCTTGACCTCGTCGACGTAGGTCAGCGGGGACGAGGCCTCGAAGCGCTCGGGGACCTCCTCCGGGGTGCCGCCCAGCAGGGTGCGGTCCATGGCCTTCAGGGCCTCCATCTCGTCGTGGTACGCGGTGACGTAGTCCGCGACGGGCACGACCGCGATGCCCACCGTCCACGCCTCGGGCTGGGTGCCGAGGCCGAGCAGGGTGAGATAGCCGCCCCAGGAGGCGCCGGTGAGGATCAGCCGGGCGGGGTCGGCGAGGCCCGAGGACACCGCCCAGTCGCGGACCGCGGCCACGTCCTCCAGCTCGATCAGGCCGACCCGGTGCTTGAGGGCGTCGGTCCAGGCGCGGCCGTAGCCGGTGGAGCCCCGGTAGTTGACGCGGATCACGGCATAGCCCTGGTCGACCCAGGCGGCCGGTCCCGCGGCGAAGGCGTCGCTGTCGTGCCAGGTCGGGCCGCCGTGCAGGTCGAAGACCGTCGGCAGGGGGCCGGTCGCGCCCGCCGGCTTCTGGATCAGGGCGTGGATGCGGCCGCCGGGGCCCTCCACCCAGGCGTCCTCCACCGGCACCGACGGCGGGCACTTCAGCCCGGGCGGGTCCAGGACGACACGGCCGGAGGTGGACCGCACCGCCGGGGGCTCGGCGGCCGACGACCACAGGTACTCCACGCTGCCGTCGGGGCGGGCCGTCGCGCCGGAGACCGTGCCGGGCGGGGTGGGGATGCGGGTCAGCTCGCGGGCCGCCAGGTCGTAGCGGAACAGTTCGCTGCGGGCCTCGAAGCCGTGGGCGATGAGCAGGGCCGAGCCGTCCGGGTACCACTCGGCGCTGACGTCGCCGGGGAGGTCCAGGGCGAGGTCGGTCTCCTCGCCCGTCGCCACGTCCCACACCAGCGGCTCCCAGCGGCCCCGGCGCTGATGCCCGATGAGCAGCCGGGTGTCGCCGTCGACCGGCGCGAAGCCCAGCACCTCCAGGCCCAGCTCCTCGGTGCCGCCCTCGGTGTCGTCCAGCTCGGCGACCGGTGTGCCGTCCGGGCGGAGCACGCGCAGCGCCGCGTGCATGGCGTCACCGTGCTCGGTGTGCTCGACGGCGATCAGGGAGCCGTCGTGCGAGAGGTCGCCGACGCCCGCCGACTCGCGGTGCCGGTAGATCTCGGCCGGGTCCTCGCCCTCGCGGGCCAGGTGGATCGTCGTGCCCTCCTCGTCCGTGGAACGGCCGACGACCGCCGTGCGGCCGTCGCGGGCCAGGGCGAGACCGGCCGGATAGGAGGGTTCGAGGCCGGGGACGGCGGGCTCGTCCGCCCCTCCCCCGAAGGGCTGGCGGCGCCAGACGCCGAACTCGTCACCGTCCTTGTCGTCGAACCACCAGATCCAGGCGCCGTCCGGGGAGAGCACGCCGTCCGTCGTGCCGTTCGGCCGGAACGTCGCCTGCCGCTGCTCGCCCGTCGCACGGTCCCAGGCGTACAGCTCGTACGTGCCCGTCGCGTTCGACACGAACAGGGAGCGGTCCGGCGCGTCCTCCGCCCAGTCGGGCAGCGACACGCGCGGTGCCCGAAACCGCTTCTCCCAGTCCGGCATGCCGGCCGCGTCACGCGTGCCCGGCTCGTTGCTCTCACTCATGGCCCCAGTCATGCGCCCATAGTGCCTGGCCGCGCCGACAATTGGGTGGCGGGTGTGCGCAGGCTGTGGATAACTTCGCGACCATGAGCACTTCCGGCACCACCCCGTCCGCCCCCGAAGGCTGGCGCGAGGACAACCAGGCCATGTGGGACGAACGGGTCCCCGTCCACGTGGCCGGCGAGTTCTACGACCTCGACGGCTTCCGGGCCCGCCCGGACGTCCTGCGGGACTTCGAGAAGGACGAGGTCGGTGACGTCACCGGCAGGACACTCCTGCACCTGCAGTGCCACATCGGGACCGACACCCTCTCCTGGGCGCATCGCGGTGCCGCCCGCGTCGTCGGCCTGGACTTCTCCGCGCCGGCCGTCGAGGCCGCCCGCTCCCTCGCGGCCGACCTCGGCCACGGCCCCGAGCGCGCCGCTTTCGTCACCGGCGACGTGTACGACGCGGCGCGGGTGGTGCCCGAGCCGTCGTACGACATCGTCTACACGGGGCTCGGCGCGCTGTGCTGGCTGCCCGACATCCGCCGCTGGGCCCGGACGGCCGCCTCGCTCGTCGCGCCCGGCGGGTTCCTGTACCTCGCCGAGTTCCACCCGATCACCGAGGCCCTGGACGACGCGACCGGCTCGCGGGTCGTGCGCGACTACTTCGCCCGCGACGCCCAGGTGTGGGAAGAGCCCGGCACCTACGCCGACCAGAGCGCCACCACCGTCCACAACCGCAGCGTGCAGTGGCAGCACACCCTCGGCGACGTCGTCTCCGCGCTCGCCGGGGCCGGGCTGCGCATCGAGTTCCTGCACGAACACGACGTGTCGCTCTTCCCGCGCTTCGAGAACTTCGAGGTCCAGGGCGGCTACCACCGCTTCCCCGCGGACCACCCGCGCATCCCGCTGATCTATTCGCTCAGGGCCACCAAGGGCTGAACCCTGGGGCCAAGGGCCGCCCCGCGGGCGGGGCACCGGCGGTGGCGCCGTACCGTGGAGGGCGTGTACCGGTTTCTGCTGACACCCCGCTGGTGGGGCATCAACGTCTTCGTGCTGCTCGCCATCCCGTTCTGCGTCTTCATGGGGTCCTGGCAGCTGAGCCGGTTCGAGGGGCGGGTCCAGGACCACCGGGCCGCCACCGAGCAGGCCGCGTCCGACCGGCACGAGAGAGCGCGTCCGCTGGAGACGATGCTGCCCGTCGACAAGGCCACCTCCGGCCGCCGGGTCAGCGCGCGCGGGCACTACGGCACGCAGCTGCTGGTGCCGGGCCGGCAGCTCGACGACAGGAACGGCTTCTACGTCCTCACCCTGCTGCGCACCGGCTCCGGCAAGGCGCTGCCGGTGGTGCGGGGCTGGCTGCCGGGCACGGCGGACGCGGCGAAGGCGCCCGCGCCGCCGCGCGGTGAGGTCACCGTGACCGGCGCGCTGCAGGCGTCCGAGACGCCCGGGGACAACGGGGTCAGCGCGCAGGGCGGACTGCCGGCGGGGCAGACGGGGGCGATCAGCTCGGCGTCCCTGGTGAACCTGGTGCCGTACCAGCTGTACGACGCCTGGATCACGCTCGACACGGCCGACGCCGGGATGCGGGCCGTGCCCGCGACGGCGCCGGACGGTACCGGGCTGGATCTGAAGGCGTTCCAGAACCTCGGCTACACCGGGGAGTGGTTCGTCTTCGCCGGGTTCGTGGTGTTCATGTGGTTCCGGCTGCTGCGGCGGGAGGCGGAAGCCGCGCGGGACGCCACGCTGGGCCTGGTCCCCGCGGCGGAGGACGCCCCGGCGCCGGTGGTCAGCGGCTGACCGCTGCCGGCACGGGCCGGGGCCGCCCGCCCGAGGCACGACGGCGCCGCTACGAACCCGCCAGCACCCCGGTGTAGATCACGGTCCCCGCGCACTCCCCGGTCACCGTGGCCGTGGCCGACGGTGAGCCGCCCTGCGCCGTGTGCGTGATCTGCACGCTTCCGTCAGCCGTGCCGTCCTCGGCCGTCAGCTGGGTCGTGGTGCCCGTGCCCGTCGAGCCCCCGCTGTCCGCCGTACCGCCGGAGGCACTCGCGTCCTGCGTGGGCGTCGGATCCGGCGTCGGGTCGGCCGGGTCCGTACCGCCGGTGGTGCTGTCGCCGCCCGCCGCGGGACAGGTCTCCGAAGGGACGAAGGCGAACTTCTCCTCATACGCCGCGCCCGGCTGCACGAGCAGCCCGGTGACCTCCAGCGAGGGGTCGGGCAGGTCGGTCGCCGCGTCCCCGGCCACATGCCGGGCGGTGCCGATCTTGGCCTGGTCGGCCGCGCCCGTCGCGGTGGGGGTGATGGTGCCCGCACCGGCGACGGTACAGGCGGTGGAGGAGGTGTTGACGACGCGGAACGTGCCGTAGACCACGCCCGCGGAGTTGGGGACGTCGGCGGTGCCGGTGGCGGAGCCCAGCTGGGCCGCCGTGCACACCGGTGCGCCGCCCGCGGTGAGCGTGGCGGACGGGTTGGCGCCGCCGCCGGAGCCGGTGGCGCCGGCGCCGGGCCTGTCCCCCTTCTCGCCGGGCTTGCCGGACTGCCTGCCGGGCTTGGCGCTCGCGGTGCCGGCGTCCCTCGGGGAGCCCTTGCCGCCGCCCTCGTCCTTGGTCTGCCCGGTGCCGCCCTGGGCCTGGGACGACTGGCCGGCCATGGCGGTGTTGGGGTCGGAGCCGTCGGCCTGGGAGACGTGGACGAGGGCGGGGATCGCGGTGCCGATGAACAGGGCGGCGGCGGCCATGCCGACGGCTGCCTGCCGCTTGCGGGCCCGCCGCGCGGGGACGGCCCGGCGCAGGTGGTCCAGCGTGCCGGCGCGCGGCTCGATGTCGTCGACGACGGAGTGCAGCATCCGGCGCAGGGCCGGCTCGTCGCCGTCGAACCCCTCGGGGCCCTTCTCGTCGGGGCCGTGGTTCACAGTTCCGTTCCCAGCGTGCGATTGCGTGTGCTCTTGCTCGTCCCGCTTCGTCGGTTCGTGCCAGGCGAAGGGCTCGTGACGTTCGTGGGAGTGGCGTTCATCGGAATCGCCCCCTTCGGCTCGCTCGCTCATGCCGGCGCCTCCATGGCCACCCGCAGCGCGGCGATGCCGCGCGAGCCGTACGCCTTCACCGAACCCAGCGAGATCCCGAGGGTCTCGGCGACCTGGGCCTCGGTCATGTCCGCGAAGTAGCGCAGGACCAGGACCTCGCGCTGGCGGCGCTGCAGGCCCTTCATCGCCTTGATGAGGTCGCGCCGCTCCAGCTGGTCGTAGGCGCCCTCCTCCGCGCTCGCCATGTCCGGCATCGGCTTGGAGAGCAGCTTCAGGCCGAGGATGCGGCGGCGCAGCGTGGAGCGGGAGAGGTTGACGACCGTCTGCCTGAGGTAGGCGAGGGTCTTCTCGGGGTCGCGGACGCGCTTGCGGGCCGAGTGCACGCGGATGAAGGCCTCCTGGACGACGTCCTCGCAGGAGGCGGTGTCGTCGAGAAGCAGCGCGGCGAGGCCGAGCAGCGAGCGGTAGTGCGCCCGGTAGGTTTCGGTGAGGTGGTCGACGGTCGTACCGGCGGCCTCGGTCACCGCGGGGGCCGCGGCCTCCTCGGCACCGTCACGCTGACTGGGTATGCGGGCCGGCCGCGCTGCGGGCATGGGCGCGATCACCGGCATGCCGCCGGACGTGCGGGGCCGGAGCGCCGCACGGGGCGGCCGCAGGGACGCAGTGCCGCGGACCGCGCTGAGTTCGAGTACCTCTGCCACGCCAGTTGGACACGCCTGCCCCCGCCAAGGTTGTACGTGCCGGCCGTCACATGTGCGACAACCGGCCGTGCCTCAAGTGCCGTCATGCGCCCCGCTCTTCCCTTATGTCCGATATATGGGAGGGTGCCCCCACACCTCACCCGATCACGGCGCCCCCACGCCCCGAAGAGTGACCGCAAAGACGCTCCCCGTCCGCCGCGAGGTTGCGGGGACGGGGAGGGAAATCTTCTGTTGCCTTGAGCAATGGTTTCAAGTGGTTCGGACCATGCTTCTGGCCACACTTCTTACACAGATCCTACAAACCCTGTCTTGACGGCCTACGCCCGGTCGGCCCAGTCCGCCGCGACCAGCTCCGCGATCTGCGCCGTGTTCAGCGCGGCGCCCTTGCGGAGGTTGTCGCCGCACACGAACAGTTCGAGCGCGGTCGGGTCGTCCAGGGCCCGCCGCAGCCGGCCCACCCAGGTCGGGTCGGTGCCCACGACGTCGGCGGGGGTGGGGAACTCGCCGGCGGCCGGGTCGTCGCACAGCACCACACCGGGCGCGGTCGCGAGGATCTCCCGGGCACGGTCGACGGTCACCTCGCCCTGGAAGCGGGCGTGCACGGTCAGCGAGTGGGTGGTGATCACCGGGACGCGGACGCAGGTCACGGCGACCGGCAGCTGCGGCAGCCCGAGGATCTTGCGGGCCTCGTCGCGGACCTTCATCTCCTCCGAGGACCAGCCGTCCTCCCGCAGCGACCCGGCCCACGGGACGACGTTCAGCGCGACCGGCTCCGGGAACGGCCCGGTGTCCTCCCCGACGGCCCGCCGCACGTCACCGGGCTTGGTGCCCAGCTCGGTACCGGCCACCAGGGACAGCTGGGCCCTGAGGGTCTCCACGCCGGCCCGCCCGGCACCGCTCACCGCCTGGTACGACGACACCACGAGCTCGCGCAGCCCGAACTCGGCGTGCAGCGCGCCCAGGGCGACGATCATCGTCAGGGTCGTGCAGTTGGGGTTGGCGACGATCCCGCGCGGCCGGGTCCGTACGGCGTGCGGGTTGACCTCGGGCACCACGAGCGGCACCTCGGGGTCCAGCCGGAAGGCGGCGGAGTTGTCGACGACGACCGCGCCGCGGGTCACGGCGACCGGCGCCCACTGCGCGGCGACCTCGTCCGGGACGTCGAACATCGCGACGTCGACCCCGTCGAAGGCCTCTTCGCTCAGGGCCGTCACCTCGATCTCCTCGCCGCGCACGGCCAGCTTGCGGCCGGCCGAGCGCGGGGAGGCGATCAGGCGGATCTCGCCCCAGACGTCCGCACGCTGGGACAGGATCTGGAGCATGACCGCGCCGACGGCCCCGGTCGCTCCCACGACCGCGAGCGTCGGCTTGCCGGTCATCGTCGTACGCCTCCGTACGCGGAGACGGTCATCGGCCGGTGCCGCCGTAGACGACGGCCTCGTCGGTGTCGGAGTCGAGCCCGAAGGCCGTGTGCACGGCACGGACGGCCTCCGGCACGTCGTCCTTGCGGGTGACGACGGAGATGCGGATCTCGGAGGTGGAGATCAGCTCGATGTTCACGCCCGCGTCGCTCAGCGCCTCGAAGAACGAGGCGGTGACTCCCGGATTGGTCTTCATGCCGGCGCCGACCAGCGAGATCTTGCCGATCTGGTCGTCGTAGCGCAGCGAGTCGAAGCCGATGCCCGACCGGCTCTTCTCCAGCGCGTCGATCGCCTTGCGGCCCTCGGTCTTCGGCAGCGTGAAGGAGATGTCCGTCAGCCCCGTGGAGGCGGCGGACACGTTCTGCACGACCATGTCGATGTTGATCTCGGCATCGGCGATGGCCCGGAAGATCGCGGCGGCCTCACCCGGCTTGTCCGGCACACCGACGACCGTGATCTTGGCCTCGGAGGTGTCGTGCGCGACACCGGAGATGATGGCCTGCTCCACCTTCTTGTCCCCAATCGGCTCACTGCTGACCCACGTGCCCTGCAACCCGCTGAAGCTGGAGCGGACGTGGATCGGGATGTTGTAGCGGCGGGCGTACTCCACACAGCGGTGGAGCAGCACCTTGGAGCCGGAGGCGGCGAGCTCCAGCATGTCCTCGAAGGAGATCCAGTCGATCTTCTTCGCCTTCTTCACCACGCGCGGGTCGGCGGTGAACACGCCGTCCACGTCGGTGTAGATCTCGCAGACCTCGGCGTCGAGCGCGGCGGCGAGCGCCACGGCCGTCGTGTCGGACCCGCCGCGGCCCAGCGTGGTGATGTCCTTCTTGTCCTGGCTGACGCCCTGGAAACCGGCCACGATCGCGATGTTGCCCTTGTCCAGGGACTCGCGGATCCGGCCCGGCGTGACGTCGATGATCCTGGCTTTGTTGTGGACCGAGTCGGTGATGACGCCTGCCTGGCTGCCGGTGAAGGACTGGGCCTCGTGGCCCAGGTTTTTGATCGCCATCGCCAGCAGGGCCATGGAGATCCGCTCTCCGGCGGTCAGCAGCATGTCGAATTCCCGCCCGGCGGGCATCGGAGAAACCCGCTCCGCGAGATCGATCAGCTCGTCCGTCGTGTCGCCCATCGCGGAAACGACGACGACAACCTGGTTGCCGTTCTTCTTCGCTTCCACGATCCGCTTGGCGACGCGCTTGATGCCTTCGGCATCGGCTACGGAGGAACCTCCGTACTTCTGCACGACAAGGCCCACGTGCGCTCCTCGCTCGGTTCGTTTGTGTCGGCTCAGTCTAACGAGCGCCCGAATTCCACCACCCTGCTCCCGCATGGTGAGACGTCGGCCGCCGTGTTCCGGAAGGGCTCTTGCCCACCGCGCGGGGGACCACGCAGAAAGTGCCCCGGGTCACAGCGGACGCCGCTGGCGTTCCGCGATGAGGGGGGGCATGACATGACAGAAGTACTGCTCGCCGGCATCGTCCTGCTCGGCGGATGCGCGCAGTGGCGGGCCTGGCGGGCGGCGCGACGGCGATGACGACGGGGCTGTGGGGGGGTGTGGACGGGGTGAGCCGGGCCCGGCCGCCGTCGGCCCCGTGATCCGGCGCTACTTCCCCGGCCGGATCCCCAGCGGCCCGCCGATCTCCTCCGCCATGACCCGCCCCGCCTCGAACTCCAGGGTCTCGTCGCCCATGGTGGCCTGGTCGGTGTCGAGGCCGTCCAGCTCCTCCAGGGGCTGGTTCAGCCGGACGTGGATGAGGACCGACTGCAGGGCGCGCAGGACGGCGGAGGCCGTGGGGCCCCAGTTGGAGAAGTAGGAGAACTGCCACCACCACAGGGCCTCCGTGGTGCGGCCCGCGCGGTAGTGGGCCATGCCGTGGCGCAGGTCGGTGATGACGTCGGCGAGGTCGTCGGAGATACGCGCCGGGACGGGGGCCTTGCGGGGCTCGTACGGGTCGAAGACCTCGGAGTAGACGTCGACGGGTTCGAGGAGCCGGGCCAGGTTCTCGCGCAGCCCGTCGACGTCCGGCTCGGGGCCCGGGTCGGGCTCGTAGCGCTCATCGGGGACGATGTCCTCGTGGGCGCCCAGGCGGCCGCCGGCCAGCAGCAGCTGGGAGACCTCCAGCAGGAGGAAGGGGACCGTCGAGCCGGGCTCGTCGCCCTTCGCCACCTCGGTGACCGCCACCAGGAAGCTCTCGACCTGGTCCGCGATCTGGACCACGAAATCGTCCGGGTTCTGCGTCGAGTCGTGCAGTGTGGCGTCAGACATCTAGGAGTCGTCTCCCCTCGAAGGCGCGGCCGAGGGTCACCTCGTCCGCGTATTCCAGGTCGCCACCCACCGGGAGGCCGCTGGCCAGGCGGGTGACCTTCAGGCCCATGGGTTTGATCATGCGGGCGAGGTAGGTGGCCGTGGCCTCGCCCTCCAGGTTGGGGTCCGTCGCCAGGATCAGCTCCGTGACCGTCCCGTCGGCCAACCGCGCGAGAAGTTCTCGTATACGCAGGTCGTCGGGACCCACGCCCTCGATCGGGCTGATGGCGCCGCCGAGCACGTGGTAGCGGCCGCGGAACTCGCGGGTGCGCTCGATGGCGACGACGTCCTTCGGCTCCTCGACCACGCAGATGACCGACGGGTCGCGGCGCGGGTCACGGCAGATGTTGCACAGCTCCTCCTGCGCCACATTGCCGCAGGTCGCGCAGAAACGGACCTTCGCCTTGACCTCCAGGAGCGCCTGCGCGAGCCGCTTCACGTCGGTCGGCTCCGCCTGCAGGATGTGGAAGGCGATGCGCTGCGCGCTCTTGGGACCGACGCCGGGCAGCCGCCCCAGCTCGTCGATGAGGTCCTGGACCACGCCTTCGTACACCGGACCGCCCTTCCTGGAGACCTTTCGGTACGTACCGTAGTTGGCCCGGGCTCAGAACGGCAGACCGGGGATGCCCGTGCCGCCGCCGAGACCCTGGGCGAGCGGGCCGAGCTTCTGCTGCTGGAGCGTCTGCGCGTTCTCGTTGGCCGCCTGTACGGCGGCCACGATCAGATCGGCGAGCGTCTCGGTGTCCTCCGGGTCGACCGCCTTCGGGTCGATCTTCAGCGCGCGCAGTTCACCGGCGCCGGTCACGGTGGCCTTCACCAGACCGCCGCCCGCCTGCCCGTCGACCTCCGTGTTCGCCAGTTCCTCCTGCGCCCGCTGCAGATCCTGCTGCATCTTCTGGGCCTGCTGGAGCAACTGCTGCATGTTGGGCTGGCCACCACCGGGGATCACGATCAGCTCCTCTACGTTCTTCTCGTTGAGCACGAGCCTACGTGGTCCACGTCCCCATCGCCCCGCCACTCTTTCGAGTGAGAACAACGGCAGTCCTATACCTGATCAAGACGCTCTTCCGAGCGGAAAAGCCGGGAAAGCTCCTTCGCCGCCACCCATTGGGCGGTAGGAAAGGTGCCGCGCGTCGGCATGGAATCGGCATGGTATGTCACGCAACGTGACCGGTCGTGATCAGTGATCAGTAGGGAGTGCCGGGTGGGTCAGCCGGAGATGCAGCCCGAGGGTCCGCCACAGGACGGGCGGGGCGAGGGTGCGGCCGGGCTGCGGCCGGGCGATCTGAGCGGGCGGGCCCTTCCGCTCGGGGACTGGGGGGAGCCCGCCGAGCGCCTCGACGAGCTGTACCGATGGGTCGAGCGCGGGGCGCTGGAGACGGCGTCCTGGTATCTGCGGGACCGGGTGTGGAAGCGGCGTGGCGCCCGGGTGCTGCGTTCGGGCGCGGCGGCGGGCGTGGTGACCGGTGCCGCGCTGCCGCTGCTGGATCTGGCGGGGGCGGCCGAAGGGGCGGCGCCCTGGGGCTGTATGGCGCTGCTGGTCGCGGTCGCCTGTGTGGGCGTCGACCGGTACTTCGGCATGACGTCCGGCTGGATGCGGGACGTGGCCACCGCGCAGGCGGTGCAGCGGCGGCTGCAGGCGCTGCAGTTCGACTGGGCCTCCGAGAGCATCCGGGAGGTGCTGGGCCCGGCGGAGGGCACGGCCGGGGAGGCCGCCGAGCGCTGCCTGGGGGTGCTGCGGCGCTTCACCGAGGACGTCACGGAGCTGGTGCGCGCGGAGACGACCGACTGGATGGTGGAGTTCCGCACGGGGTCCGCGCCGCTGGGCATCCAGGCGGCGGTGGCGTACGTCCCGCGCCAGGAGGCGGGCGGTTCCGGCGCGCGTTTTCCGCTGCCGCCGGCCAACGGGTCCCGTCCGAACATGCCCCGGCAGCGACCGCCGGAGCCGCGCTAGGGCTCTGCCGGGGGCAGGGGCGCTCGCCGGCCAGGCCGGCGGCACCGCGCAGCCTCACTGCTTGGTGTACGTCAGGCTCTCCGCGCCGTCGGCCTTCGCCCGCCTCAGCCGGCCGTCCGGCAGCAGGGTGACCTCGGTGGCCTCGCCCGGGGTGCAGGAGGAGGCGGGTGCGCCGCTGGTCACGGTGGACGGCCCGATCTCCAACGGGCCGTCGGCGGCGGGTTGCTGGACGAGCTTGGCGGCGAAGACACAGTGGTACGTCCCGCCGTCGCTGGTCGGCCCGTCCGCCACCAGCGTCAGCACGCTGTCGCCCAGCTTGCCCTGCCGGATGGTCAGTTGGCGGGTGTTGGCCCCGTTGGTGTTGTCGATCGCCGACTCCCAGGTGCCCAGGTAGCCCGCCGGGACCAGCCCGTCCGAGGAGGCGGAGGCGGAAGCAGAGGCGGAGGCGGAGGCGGACGGCGTCGGCTCGGCCGGGCTGGGCGCCCCCGAGTTGCCGTCGGCCGTTCCCGAGCCGGCACCGGTCGCGGGACCGGCGGCGCCGCTTCCCTTGTCGTGCCCGCCGTCGCCGTTCATCAGCGCGTACACCGAGCCGCCCGCGCCCAGCGCCACCACCAGCGCGATCACGACGAGGAGCGCGGTCGACCGCCCGCTGCGCCGCTCCGGCTCGGGCGCCGGGCCGGTCGCCGACGGCCCGTACGGTGGCGTCGTCCCGGGCCCGCCGCCGTAGGGGTGGTACGACTGCTGCGGGTACCCGTAGCCGCCGCCCGCGGGGGGATAGGCCTGCGCGGCGGGCTGGGGGTGCTGCTGCGCGTACCCGAATCCGGGAGGCACCGGCGGCACGGGCGGCGGAGCCTGCCCCGGCACGGCGGTGGGCGGCTGGTTCACCCCGGCGCCGGCGCCGGTTCCCGCGTCGGAGACGGCCGCGTGCTCGGGCGACACCTCACCGGCGCCGCTTCCCGGCGGCACACCCCCGCCCACAGCGTCCGCCGCCCCACCGAACCCACCGGCACCCGCACCCGCGGGCGCGCCCGCCCCCGGAGACGTCCCCTCCGGATCCTCGGCCTCCAGCAGCTGCACCGCGTGCCGCCCGAGTTGGGCGACCAGCGCCCCAGGCAGCCAGGGATCCCGTGACCGCCCCCCGGTCACCGTGTCCCCCGCCCCCGTCCGCTCCAGCAGCGCGTCCAGTGACGGCCGGGCCGCCGGATCCTTGCGCAGGCAGTCCCGCACCAGGTCGGCGATCCCCTCCGGCACCCCCACCAGATCCGGTTCCTCCTGGGCGATCCGGAACATCAGCGCGTGCACCCCGCTGCCGGCGGTCCCGAACGGCAGCGCTCCGGTCGCCGCGTAGGCGAGCACGGACCCGAGGCAGAAGACGTCGCACGCCGGTGTGATCCGGTCCCCCCGCACCTGCTCGGGTGCCATGAACCCCGGTGATCCGACCAGCGAGCCGGCCCGGGTCAGCTCCTCCCCGGCCAGCGAGGCCGTCTCCAGCGCCCGGGCGATCCCGAAGTCGATCACGCGCGGCCCGTCGATGGTGACGAGCACGTTCGACGGCTTCAGGTCCCGGTGCACGATCCCCGCCGCGTGGATGTCCTTCAGCGCGTGCGCGAGCCCCGCCGCGAGGATCCGTACCGACCGCTCCGGCAGCGCCCCGTGATCATGGCCGACGACCTGCTGCAGGCTGGGTCCGGCGACGTACCCCGTGGCCACCCACGGCACCGCCGCCTCGGTGTCGGCGTCCAGCACGGGCGCGGTCCAGTACCCGCCGACCCGCCGCGCGGCCTGCACCTCCTGCCGGAACCGGGCCCGGAACTCGTCCTGCGCGGCGAGCTCCTCGCGGACCAGTTTCACGGCGACGGTGCGGCCCCGGTCCGACCGGGCGAGATACACCTGCCCCATGCCGCCCGCACCGAGCCGCGCCAGCAGCCGGTATCCCCCGATGCCCTGCGGATCCGCCGTCCCCAGCTTCTCCATGGCCGCCCTCCCCCAGACACGTACCGCATACGTGTGCAACGGACCGAGAATAATCCGGCCCTGTGGACGGGCGCGCGGCCCGCTGTCTACGGTTCCGTAACGGGCTTGCCCAGCTCTTCCCGTCCCGCCGACAGCCGTTCCAGCAGCCTGACCGCCTCGGCGAGTTCGGTCTCCCCCATCACCTGGGCCGGCCGGTCGGCGAAGACCGCGTGGCCGGGGCCGATCCGGGACGCCCGGGCGAAGGGGGCGAGGCCGGGCTGGATGCGCGGTCCGCCGATGCTCGTGACCGGGTCGGTGGTGGGCCCGACGGGCAGGCGGCGTCGACAACCTGTCGTGGATTGCCCCCGTCCACGGAACAAGACGCCGATATCTCTTCCGCATCGCGGACATTTACCCTCGGCCCATGACCCCTCAGCCCCATCCCGGAGCCGGCGCCGCAGTGAAGGCCGCGGACCGTGCGCACGTCTTCCATTCCTGGTCCGCGCAGGACCTCATCGACCCGCTCGCCGTCGCCGGCGCCGAGGGGTCGTACTTCTGGGACTACGACGGCAAGCGGTACCTGGACTTCACCAGCGGGCTCGTCTACACGAACATCGGCTACCAGCACCCCAAGGTCGTCGCGGCCATCCAGGAGCAGGCGGCGAAGATGACGACCTTCGCGCCCGCCTTCGCGATCGAGGCCCGCTCCGAGGCGGCCCGGCTGATCGCCGAGCGGACCCCCGGCGACCTCGACAAGATCTTCTTCACCAACGGCGGCGCCGACGCCGTCGAGCACGCGGTGCGCATGGCCCGGCTGCACACGGGCCGCCCGAAGGTGCTCTCGGCGTACCGCTCGTACCACGGCGGCACCCAGCAGGCGATCAACATCACCGGTGACCCGCGCCGCTGGGCCAACGACGGCGCCGCGGCCGGCGTCGTCCACTTCTGGGCGCCGTTCCTCTACCGCTCCCGCTTCTACGCCGAGAACGAGGAGCAGGAGACCGCACGCGCCCTGGAGCACCTGGAGACCACGATCGCCTTCGAGGGGCCGGGCACGGTCGCGGCGATCATCCTGGAGACCATCCCGGGCACGGCCGGCATCATGGTGCCCCCGCCCGGCTATCTGGCCGGTGTCCGCGAGATCTGCGACCGCCACGGCATCGTCTTCGTCCTGGACGAGGTCATGGCCGGCTTCGGGCGCACGGGTGAGTGGTTCGCCGCCGATCTCTTCGGGGTCGTCCCCGACCTGATGACCTTCGCCAAGGGCGTGAACTCCGGGTATGTGCCGCTCGGCGGCGTCGCCATCTCGGGCGCGATCGCCGAGACCTTCGGCAAGCGGCCCTACCCCGGCGGGCTGACCTACTCCGGGCACCCGCTGGCCTGCGCCGCCGCCGTCGCCACGATCAACGTGATGGCGGAGGAGGGAGTGGTCGAGAACGCCAGGCGGCTCGGCGAGACGGTCGTCGGTCCGGCGCTGGCCGAACTGGCCGAGCGGCACCCGAGCGTCGGCGAGGTGCGCGGTGTCGGCATGTTCTGGGCGCTGGACCTCGTGAAGAACCGCGAGAGTCGCGAGCCGCTGGTGCCGTACAACGCGGCCGGAGAGGCGAACGCCCCCATGGCTGCGTTCGCGGCCGAGGCCAAGAAGCACGGCGTCTGGCCCTTCGTGAACATGAACCGCACCCATGTGGTCCCGCCGTGCAATGTCACCGAGGCCGAGCTGAAGGAGGGCTTCGCCGCCCTGGACGCCGCGCTGAGCGTGGCCGACGAACACACGGTGTAGCCCCACCGCCCCTGCCGCCGGGCCGATCCGAACGCGTAAGGTGACGTGCTCGTAAGACATGGATACCCGCGTAGATCACACCGACCCCAGGTCGCCGATCACACAGCGCGGGTACGGACGAGTACGTCACCCGACGCGTGAGGAGAGGCCCGAGCATGCCCGGCACCGGCGCCGTGACCCGCAGCACCCTGCGCCAGCAGATCGCGGACGCGCTCCGCGACGAGGTGCTGGCGGGGCGGCTGCGACCCGGCCGGGCGTTCACGGTCAAGGAGATCGCCGAGCAGTACGGCGTCTCCGCCACCCCCGTCCGCGAGGCGCTGGTCGACCTGTCCGCACAGGGCATCCTGGAGGCCGACCAGCACCGGGGCTTCCGTGTCCCGGAGTACTCCGTCGCCGACTACCGGAACATGATCGAGGCCCGCAGCCTGGTCACCGACGGCATGTTCCAGGCCCTCAGCACCGGCCACCCGGCGTTCCGCACCCCGCCGGAGGACCCCCGTACGGCCACCGCCCTGGCCACCGTGCGCCGCCGCGGCGAGGAGGCCCAGCGGGCGGCGGCGGCCGGCGACCTGACCATACTCATCGGCTACGACCTGCGCTTCTGGCGCGAGCTGAGCGCCCTGTTCGGCAATCCCTACCTCGGTGACTTCCTCAACCGCCTGCGGGTGCAGTCGTGGGTGTGCGCGGTGCAGCATCTGCTGCGCCTGCCCGACCTGCGCGGCCGCCTGTGGGCCGGGCACACCGACCTGGTCGACGCGCTGGCCCGACGCGAGGCCGAGACCGCCCGCTCGATCGTCGCCGACGCCAACGCCCACTCACTGGCGCTGCTGGAACACCTGACCAACGGGTAGGTGACCGGTAGCCTTCCCTGACCACCTTCTGTGTGTGAGGAGCTCTCTTTGGCCTGTGACCTGTGGCTGGTACCGCTCGTGGACGTGTTGTGCCACACCCCGGACAACCCGTTCGCCGAGGAACTCGCGCAGTACAACAACGCACTCGCCGAGGCCGGGCTGCCACCGGTGCCGGTGTACCAGTACATGCCGGGCCTGTCCGGCGAGGTCGCGCCCGTGGCCGGCTTCGACTACGACGCCCTCCACTTCCTGCGCCGCGCCTACCTCCTCCAGGTCTGCGGTCTCGCGGTGACGCCGGTGGACGAACTGGGCGGGGACTACGAACAGTTGCTGGAGATGTTCGAGGCCACGGCCCAGCAGTCCCATCTGGTCTGGCACTACGACCACGCGGGCGCGTACGTTCCCGTCGAGTTCCCGCACCCGCTGTCGAACGACGAACTCCTCGCGGGCGGAGGTCCGCTGGGCAGCTCCCAGACCCTGCTGCGCGAGCTGGAGCAGGTCGCCGCCGCGATCGGCATCGACCCGGCCAACCCGCCGGCGCCCCCGGCCCCGCCCACGGCTCCCACGGAGCTGGAGGAACCGGCCGTCCCGGCCCCGTACGACCCCAGCCCCTTCGCCCGTGAACGGCACGTGTGGCTGGGCCTGCACGCGGCGGCGACCCGCTCCCTGGCACAGGGTTCGATGATCGTGTTCAGCTGACGCCCGCGAGGCGCCTCGTGTACGACCAGCTCACCGCCGTCAGCAGGAACGGAACGGCGAGGAGCGGGCCGTACGCGAGGGCCCAGACGACGCGTACGGTGCCGGGCGCCAGATAGGTGTGGCTGTGCGCGGTGCAGGCGACCACCACCTGCCACACCGCCACCAGGACCAGAACGGCCGAGGCCGTCCAGGCCAGCCCGGCGAGCGCACGGGGCCGTGCCGGCCGCCACCGCTCGCTGACGAGCAGCAGGGGGAACAGCGCGGCCAGTTCGCACCCGACCGACAGGCCGACGACATAGGCGATGCCCCAGCCGGGGATGGCGTAGACGTCGTGGAGCACCCGGTCGCTGTAGCCGACGTAGACGCCGGAGGCCATGGCCAGGCGCCACAGGCCGGACGGCACCGCGCACCAGGCGATGGCGTGGGCGGCGCGGCGGGCCCAGGCGGGGGCGGGCAGGGGCGCGGCAGTCGTTGCGGTCATGGCCTACATGCTGGCCAACGGCACGCCGGCCGCGCGTCCTGCGCGGCGCCCGGTTCCCGCCCGGTCCTCTCCGCCACGTGGCGGAGGACCCTCTCGTCCGGCCGGCTCCCCGCACCGGGCACCACCTGACACCGCGGCAGGGCCGCCGGGGCGAACCCGGCGGCCCTCGCGCGGTCGGCGCCCGGTCAGAAGACCGGTGTGCCGGCCTGCGTCAGCTTCCAGTTGGCGGCCGCGAAGTCGGCCGGGTCGAGGGTCTTCTTCGCCGTCACGTAGTCGATCATCAGCTGGCGGATCTCGTTGGTCGAGCTGTAGGCGATCGGCGCCGCGGCGATGTGCGGGTAGCCGGAACCGCCGTTCGCGCGGTAGTTGTTGACCGCCACGACGAAGACCTGGTCGTCGGCGACCGGGGCGCCGTTGTAGGTGAGGTTCTTGATCCTCGACCCCTCGGCCTGCGCGATGTCGATCTCGTATTCGACGCCCGCCGCCGTGTCGTACATGTAGTCCCAGAAGCTGTTGGCGTTCGTGAGGGTGGCGGTGTCCACCTTCGTGCCGGCCGGGACCTGGTGGTAGTACTTCGCCGCGTACTCCAGGTAGTCCTTGAGCTGGGCGCCCGTCAGCTTCTTGCCGTACAGGGTGTTGTCGTAGATGTAGAGGCCGGCGATGTCCTTGATGGTGACGTTGCCCTGCGGGATGTCGGCCGTGCGGGAGAAGGGCGCCGCGACCGAGATCAGCGGGAGGGCGGCGTCCGAGGCCGACAGCCCCGCCTTGACGCTCTCCGCCTGGACCTTGTGGATGAAGTCCATGATCGGCACGTCCTTCCAGCAGGAGTCCGCCGCCGAGAGGTCCTGCGTACAGGTGCCGACCGCCGTGTTGACGTACTTCACCACCAGCTCGTGGTCGGCCTGCAGGAGCTTCTTGATCTCCGGGTCCTCGTCCACCGTGTTGGGGTTGAGGGTCTGCGCCTTCTTGCTCGTCACCTTCCACTGGCCGTGGTGCAGTTCGAGTTCGAAGTCGAAGACGCTGAGGCGGTAGCCCCAGCAGTACGGCTCGGAGAGGAGGACCTCCTCGCCGGTCTGCTCGTTCTTCACCGTGTAGGACGGCACCTCCACGTGCGTGTGGCCGACGAGGATCGCGTCGATGCCGGGCACCTGCTCGGCGACCAGGTTCGACGCGTTCTCCACGTACGGCAGCTCGTCCCCGTACGACGACGAGCCGTCCAGGCCCGAGTGGTCGGTGAGGAAGACGACGTCGCAGCCCAGCGCGCGCAGCCTCGGCACGTACTTCTTCGCCTGCTCCACCAGGCCCGGGAACACCATCTTCCCGCTGACGTTGTCCTTGTCCCACAGCGCGATACCGGGGTTGGTGAGGCCCAGGATGCCGACCTTGATGTCGGGGGCGCCCGGCACCCGGATGCGCTTGACGGTGTACGGCTCGAAGGCGGGGCGCAGGGTCTTCGCGTCCAGCGCGTTCGCGCCGAGCAGCGGGAAGTGGCACTGGCTCTCGAACCTGCGCAGCACCTCGATGCCGTAGTTGAACTCGTGGTTGCCGAGGGCGGCGGCGTCGTAGCGCATGTGGTTCATGGCCACGGCCATCGGGTGCTTGGGACCCTTCTTGCCGTCGGTGCCGGTGATCGGGTCGACGCGGGCGAAGTAGTAGGCCAGGGAGGTGCCCTGGATGATGTCGCCGGCGTCCACGAGCAGGACGTGGTCCTCGCCCTTGGCCTCGCGCTGCTGCTTGATGAGGGTGGCCACGCGCGCCACGCCCACCGAGTTGCCCGCCTTGTCGCTGTAGGCGGCGTCCTTGTAGTAGTCCCAGTCGAAGACGTGGCTGTGCAGGTCGGTCGTGCCGAGGATGGAGAACGACCAGGTGCGGGGGTGGCAGTCCCGCTTCTGCTCGGCCGCCTGGGCGGGAGCCGCCGCGACGCCGCCGGCCGCGGCCACCGCCGCCCCGGTGACGGCCGACTTCTTCACGAATTCCCGGCGGTTCATGGGACTGAGGGGCATGCGAGGCTCCTGGTGAGGCTGGCGTTGACGCGAGCAGAGGGACGTGAGGTGACGTCCTGTGCGGGGGCTACCCGCGTAGATCGTGCTCGGGCCCGCCAGCGCCGGGAACCAGGAAACGGTCATGTCCGGGTCAAAGATGGGTCAGTTCGCCGCCTTGGGGAACAGCGGGGAAACAGCCGGTGTCAGCGCCGGCCGGAGGCGCCGGCGCTCACAGACGGCCGATCAGCCGGATCTCCGGCGGCCACAGCACCCCGCTCGCCATCAGCAGCGAGGGGCCGAGATGCACCGGGCACACCTGGAGCGGGGGCAGCTGGTAGCGGGCGACCTCGAACACCGCCGGGTCGGAGCAGTCCGTGCCGTCGGCCCTGTCGCCCTCACCGCCGTACGGTCCCCGGCACCGTGCGTTCCGGTGGACGCTCATACGTCGATTGTCCACCGGAAAGCACGGCTGTGGATCCTCTACAGGAACGAGTTGATCTCGATCGTCTCGTCCCGGCCCGGGCCCACGCCGATCGCGGAGATCGGGGCGCCGGACATCTCCTCCAGCGCCTTGACGTAGTTCTGGGCGTTCTTGGGGAGGTCGGAGAAGGACTTGGCCTTCGTGATGTCCTCGGACCAGCCGGGCAGCGTCTCGTAGACCGGCTTCGCGTGGTGGAAGTCGGTCTGGGAGTACGGCAGTTCCTCGACACGCCTGCCGTCGATCTCGTAGGCGACGCAGACCGGGATCTGCTCCCAGCCGGTGAGGACGTCCAGCTTGGTGAGGAAGAAGTCGGTCAGGCCGTTCACGCGGGTCGCGTAGCGGGCGATCACCGCGTCGAACCAGCCGCAGCGGCGGTCAC
The DNA here is from genome assembly GCF_000725475.1 of Streptomyces durhamensis. Lineage (NCBI taxonomy): Bacteria > Bacillati > Actinomycetota > Actinomycetes > Kitasatosporales > Streptomycetaceae > Streptomyces > Streptomyces durhamensis. Next base: position 11,944 of record NZ_JNXR01000009.1, on the reverse strand, counting down.
GGCCGGTGGTCACGCCGCGCTCGCCGCCGATGCGGCGCAGTGCCTCGCCGTCCTCGTCGAACAGCTCGGTCGGGAACGGGCCGGCGCCGACACGGGTCGTGTACGCCTTGAGGATGCCGATGACGCGGCTGATCTTCGTGGGGCCCACGCCGGCGCCGGTGCAGGCACCGCCCGCCGTGGGGTTGCTGGAGGTCACGAACGGGTACGTGCCGTGGTCGATGTCCAGCAGCGTGCCCTGGCCGCCCTCGAAGAGCACGACCTTGTCCTGCTCCAGCGCCTGGTTCAGGACCAGGACGGTGTCGGCGACGTACGGCTTGATCTGCTCGGCGTAGCCCAGCAGCTCCTCGACCACCTGGCTCACGGCGATGGCGCGCCGGTTGTAGAGCTTGGTGAGGATCTGGTTCTTGACGTCGAGGGCCGCCTCCACCTTCTGGGTGAGGATCGACTCGTCGTACAGGTCCTGCACCCGGATGCCGACACGGTTGATCTTGTCGGCGTAGGTCGGGCCGATGCCGCGACCGGTGGTCCCGATCTTCCGCTTTCCGAGGAAGCGTTCCGTCACCTTGTCGACCGTCACGTTGTACGGCGTGATGATGTGCGCGTTACCGCTGATCATGAGCTTGGACGTGTCGACGCCACGCTCGTTCAGACCGCTCAGCTCGGAGAGCAGGACCGACGGGTCGACGACGACGCCGTTGCCGATGACCGGAACACACGTGGGCGAGAGGATTCCGGAAGGGAGGAGATGCAGTGCGTACTTCTGGTCGCCTACGACGACCGTGTGGCCGGCGTTGTTGCCGCCCTGGTAGCGCACTACATAGTCCACCGAGCCACCGAGCAGGTCGGTCGCCTTTCCCTTGCCTTCGTCACCCCACTGAGCACCGAGCAGCACAAGTGCGGGCACGCGCGTACACCCCTTCCGGGTGGGGCATGTCCATGGTCGGGGGCGTGGGCGTAAGGTTCACCGCCGCGTGCCACAGCGACCGCCGTTGGTCGCACAACCGTCGGACCGGATGCCCCGGAATAGACGAAGCCCCTGGCGCAATAGCGCAAGGGGCTCTTGCACAAAGATGCTACCCGAGGAAGCGAGGCAGGACCGAGGTGGCGACTTTCGCGACGTCCGATCAGCTGCTGGTGATCATCGATCCGGCGGCACGGCAGGCGGACGGGGAGTCCGTACGGATCGCGAAAGACGTGCTCAGCGCGGGTGCGGCGGCCAAGGTGTGTCTGCCGGACGGGCCGGAGGAATTCGCCCGCGCGCTGGGCCGCAGGGGTTCGAGGCGGCCGGTGGTGGTGGGGGACGACCGGGCGCTGGTCCGGACCGTGACCCTGCTGCACCGGCAGCGGGAGCTGGCCGGATGTGCGCTGTCGGTGGTCCCGGTCGGCGACAGCGGCCTCGCCGAGTCGCTGGGCGTGCCGGGCGGGACGGTGGCGGCGGCCCGGGCCGTGCTGGACGGGGCCGAGCGGCGCCTGGACCTGCTGGTCGACGACAGCGACGGGGTCGTGCTGAGCGCGCTGGGCATTCCGCCGGAGCCGGTACGGGCCGCCGTCGCCACGCCGGTGCCGGCGGCCGCCGGCCGGGCCTGGTACCGCTCCCTGGTCCGCACCCTCGCCCCCCGCCCGCCCCGGCTGCCCGCCGTGCCGGCGCCGGGGCCCTCCCGGCTGCGGATCGAGGTCGACGGGGAGGCGGTGGTGGATCTCGGCCAGCCCCTGGAGGCCGTGGCGGTGACGCCGGGCACGGGCGGCCTGGCAGAGGTGCGGGTACGGCCGCTGTCGGTCGGCGCGGAGGCGACGCCGCTCAGGGCTTTCGGGCGGACGGTGACGGTGTTCGGCGCGGACTTCCGCTACCGCGCGGACGCGGCGGTGTCGGGGCCGGTCCGGCGGCGCACCTGGCGGGTGGCGGAGGACGCCTGGGGGCTGGTGCTGCCGTCGGCGTGAAGCCGCCGCAGTGCGCCCACACCACCCCGCCAATGGTCTGGTGACAAATATTTAACAGCGCCGACCCCTTCCCGTGCCCCCCTTTCGTCCACCATCCTGCTCCATCAGGACCCGCAGGACTCATGGACCGGACACGGAGGGGGCCACCCGATGGCAGTGGACGAGGGCGTCGCCCCGGCGGCGGGCACAGAGGACGGTGAGCCGGTCCACCGGCTGAAGGCCAACGCGGTGGGCCTGCTGGGCGTGGTGTTCATGGCCGTCGCCACCGCCGCGCCGATCACCGCCATGACCGGCAATGTGCCGTTCATGGTGTCGGCCGGCAACGGCGTCGGAGCACCCGCGAGCTATCTCGTGGCAATGGTCGTCCTGGCAATCTTTTCCGTGGGTTTCACGTCGATGGCGAAGCACATCACGTCCACCGGCGCGTTCTACGGATTCATCTCGTACGGGCTCGGGCGGACCGTCGGCCTGGCCTCCGGACTGCTCGCGACCTTCGCGTACGTCGTCTTCGAACCCGCCCTCATCGGGATCTTCTCCACCTTCGCGACGACGACCCTGCGGGACCAGACCGGGATGCACGTGCCCTGGTGGGCCTTCGCGGTCCTGATGCTCGCGATCAACGCCACCGGCACCTGGTTCGGGGTGAGCGTCGCCGAGAAGCTGCTGGTGGTGCTGCTGGCGACCGAGGTGACCGTGCTGGCGGCCATGGCGGTGTCCGTCGCCTTCCACGGCGGCGGCCCGCACGGGCTCACCTTCGCGCCGGTCGACCCGGTCAACGCCTTCAAGGGCACCTCCGCCGGCCTCGGGCTCTTCTTCGCCTTCTGGTCCTGGGTCGGCTTCGAGTCGACCGCGATGTACGGCGAGGAGTCCCGCGACCCGAAGAAGATCATCCCCAAGGCGACGATGATCAGCGTCCTGGGCGTCGGTGTCTTCTACGTCTTCGTGTCCTGGATGGCCATCATCGGCAACGGCGAGGCCGAGGCCGTGAAGGCGGCCTCCTCCGCGAACCCGCTCGCGATGTTCTTCGACCCCACCGAGCGCTACGTCGGCCACTGGGCCGTCGACGTCATGCAGTGGCTGATGATCACCGGCTCGCTGGCCTGCGGCATGGCCTTCCACAACTGTGCCGCCCGCTATCTGTACGCCCTCGGCCGGGAGGGCGTCCTGCCCTCGCTGAAGCACACCGTCGGGCGCACCCACGCACGGCACGGCTCGCCGCACATCGCCGGGCTGGTGCAGACGGCCGTCAGCGCGGTGCTGATCGGCGCCTTCTGGATCGCGGGCAAGGACCCGTACACCGGCACGTACGTGCTGCTCGCCATTCTCGGCACCATGGCGATCCTGGTCGTCCAGGCCGTGTGCTCCTTCGCGGTGCTCGCCTACTTCCGCTCCCACCACCCCGAGAGCCGCCACTGGTTCCGCACCTTCACCGCGCCGCTCGTCGGCGGCATCGCGATGCTCGCCGTCGTGGTGCTGCTGGTGTCCCACATGAGTGCCGCCGCGGGGCCGGAGTCCGGATCCCTCGTGCTGAAGGCGACGCCATGGCTGGTGGCCCTGGTCGCGGCGACCGGGGTCGGCTACGCGCAGTACCTGAAGCGGCGGTCCCCCGAGCGGTACGCGCTGCTGGGGCGGACGGTGCTGGAGGAGACGAAGGAGCGGTAGCGCGGCTCAGGGCCCCGCACCGCGGGGCCCTGCCCAGCCGGAGATCAGCGCACCTCCACCCGCAGCCCCTCCAGGCCCCTGATCACGAAGTTCGGCTTGCGCACCGGCTCCGCCGCCAGGGCCAGGGTGGGAGCCTGCTTCAGCAGGGCCGTCATGGAGGCGGCCAGCTCGATGCGGGCCAGGGGCGCGCCGATGCAGTAGTGGATGCCCGCGCTGAAGGAGATGTGCGGGTTGTCCTCGCGGGTCAGGTCCAGGCGCCCGGGGTCGGCGAAGACGGCCGGATCGTGGTTGGCGGAGCCGAAGAGCATGGCGATCTCCGAACCCCTCGGAACCGTCGTGCCGCCGATCTCGATGTCGTCCAGGACCCAGCGTTCGAAGAGCTGGAGGGGGGTGTCGTAGCGCATCAGCTCCTCGATCGCGGCCGGGACGAGGCCGTGGTCGGCGCGCAGGGCCGCCAGCTGGGCGGGGTTGCGGAACAGCGCCCACCAGCCGTTCACCGTGGCGTTGACCGTCGCCTCGTGCCCCGCGTTGAGCAGCAGGACCGCCGTGGAGATCATCTCCTGCTCGGTCAGCCGGTCGTCCTCGTCGTGGGCCGCGATCAGCCCGGAGATCAGGTCCTCCCCCGGCTCCTTGCGGCGGGCCGCGATCAGCTCGCGCAGACAGTCCGAGAACTCCACCGATGCCCGCACCGCCCGCGCCGCCGTCTCCTCGGACGGGTTCAGCTCGTACATCCCGCAGATGTCCGCCGACCAGGGCCGCAACTGCGCCCGGTCCCCCTCGGGGATGCCGAGCATCTCGGCGATCACCGCCACCGGAAGCGGCTCCGCGACATCGGTCAGCAGATCACCGCCGCCGTCGCGGACGAGCGCGGCCACCAGGTCCCCCGCCAGTCCGTCGACGTACGGCTTGAGCCGCTCCACCGTGCGCGGGGTGAACGCCTTCGACACCAGGCGCCGGATCCGGGTGTGGTCCGGCGGCTCCAGATCGAGCATCCCGTGGTCGTTGAGCGTGTGGAACGGCTCGTGCTCGGGCGGGGGCGCGGTCCGCCCGAACTCCTCGTGCGAGAACCGGTGCTGGTACGTCCGTCCCAGCCGACGGTCCCGCAACAGCGCCGCGACGTCCGCGTGCTGCGGGACCAGCCACTGGTCGGTCCTCTCGTACCGGATCACCCTGCCGCGTGCGCGCAGCTCGGCGTAGGCCGGGTACGGGTCGGCCACGAACGCCGGGTCCCAGGGGTCGAACGCGAGGTCACTGGAGCCAGCCATGCGGGGACGCTAACGCGCCGGACGGGCGGCTGACCAGGGTTCTCCGCTCCCGAGGCGCTCGGCTCCCCCGGAAGGGAACCGTCCGTCATATCCAGTCCGCGAGCAGAACGTAGTCGTAGGGGAGGGGGCCCGCCCCGGCGTCCACGGGGTGCTCGTGGCTGCCCCGGTGGGCGAGGATCATGTTCAGCTCCGGCAGGGCGTCGAAGCCGAGGTCGTTCTCCTCGACGGCGTGGCCCCGTTCCGCGAGCTGCTCCAGGAGGTCCCCGCTCGGGGTGCGGAAGACGTCGAGCCCGTCGAACAGCACCCGCACATCGGCGTCCTCGTTCTGGAAGCGGAACAGCTCCACCCCGCTCAGCGCGCCCTTCGTGAACCCGAGCACGACGTCCATCCGGGCGTCGTCGTGCGTCAGGACGATCTGCCCCGGCCGCTCGTCGCCCGGCACGGCCCGCAAGAGCCGCTGCCGCTGGACCATGTCCCGTACCTCGGCGGCCGGCATACCGAGCTGGAACGGCCCTACGCCGGCATGCGGTCGGATCTCAGCTTCCATGGGTGCTCCGTGCTCCTTGCGTGGTCCGGCATACCGTCAGCCCGGCGTCACCAGGCGCGCCTCGTAGGCGAAGACCGCCGCCTGGGTGCGGTCTCGCAGGCCCAGCTTCACCAGGATCCGGCTCACATGGGTCTTGATCGTCGACTCGGCCACCACCAGCCGTCCGGCGATCTCCGCGTTCGACAGGCCCTGCGCGATCAGGACCAGGACCTCCGTCTCCCGTTCCGTCAGCTCGCCGTAGGCCGCCTGCGCCGCCGGCATCAGCCGCGGCGTCTCCGACAGGCGGGAGAACTCCGTGATCAGGCGTCTGGTGACCGAGGGGGCGAGGAGGGCCTCGCCCGCCGCCACCACCCTCACCCCGTCGGCCAGCTGCCGGGCCGAGGCGTCCTTCAGGAGGAAGCCGGAGGCTCCCGCACGCAGGGCCTGGTACACGTACTCGTCCAGGTCGAAGGTCGTCAGGACCAGCACCTTCGCCGCCGCGTCCGCCGCCACGATCTCCCGGGTCGCCTCGATGCCGTTCAGCTCGGGCATGCGGATGTCCATCAGGACGACGTCCGGGCCGAGTTCCCGAACCCGCCGCACCGCCTCCCTTCCGTTGACGGCCTCGCCGACGACCTCGATGTCCGGCATCGCGTTCAGCAGGACCGAGAAGCCCTCGCGGACCATCATCTGGTCGTCCGCGATCAGTACGCGGATCGTCATGCCTCACCCTCGATCGCCGAACCGGCCGCCGGTACCGGCAGGAACACCGTCACCTCATAGCCGCCCTCCGCGGTCGGGGTCGTCGTCATCTCGCCGTTCAGCATGGAGACGCGCTCCCGCATGCCCGTGATGCCGTGCCCGGCGCCCGGCGAGGGTTTGATGAGGTGCGGCGCGGGCGGCGGGCCGTTGACTATGCGCAGCCCCAGCCCGCCGAGGACATAACCGATCTCCACGCGGGCGCTCGCTCCCGGCGCGTGCCGCAGGGCGTTGCTGAGGGCCTCCTGGACGATCCGGTACGCCGACAGCTCCACGCCCTGCGGCAGTTCGCGCACCGCGCCGGTCACCGCCTTGTCCACCGTGAGGCCCGCCTGGCGCACATTGGCCAGCAGCCCGTCCAGATCCGCCAGCGTCGGCTGCGGGGCGTCCGGGGCCGCGTAGTCCTCTGCGCGGACCACCCCGAGCACCCGGCGCAGCTCGGTGAGGGCCGCCACCGCGTTCTCCCGGATGGTCACGAACGCCTTCTCCAGCTCCTCCGGCGGATTCTCCACCCGGTAGGGCGCGGCCTCCGCCTGGATGGCGACCACCGACATGTGATGGGCGACCACGTCATGCAGCTCCCGGGCGATGGTCGTGCGCTCCTCCAGCAGCGTGCGCCGCGAACGCTCGTGCTCGGTCACCGTCTGCTGCGCCGTCACCTCCCGCTCCGCCTCCCGGCGTATGTGCCGGACGGTGACCGCCAGCAGGATGAGAGCGGACAGGAGCAGCATGGGCGCCACATCGGTGTCGTAGTGACCGAAGCCGAAGGCCGCGCCGGCCCAGAAGCCGTACACCGCGGTCAGCAGCCACATCCAGGCCGCCGTGCGTGGGCGGGTGCGGGCCGCCACCACGGCGAGCACCACCACGTGGGAGATGAAGCTGCTCGGCAGCCAGGGCCAGGTGTCCCAGTCGCTGCCGATGACCGCCGTGAACGTGGTCGCCACGAACGACAGCCAGAGCGCCCCGACCGGACGCACGAGGGTCAGCAGCACCGGGACCAGCGCCAGCAGCGCGCAGAACAGGGCCGTGAGCCCCAGCTCGCTGTCCGCGAGGCCGACGAGCGCCGCCAGCACGCCCAGGGCCGCCACCGTCGCGTGCGGGGCCCAGGCCGCGTACTCCTTCAGGCGGCCCGGCAGGCGGCGGGCGACCGGGCCGTCCACGGACATGGGGAGCAGCGGCCGGTAGGCGAAGGCATGCTGGAACAGGTCCTGCCGCAGCCCCCGCAGCGCGTCCGCGGCGAACCGGAACTCCGGGCTGCGCTGCCGGCCGGCCGGGCCGGGCGGCGTCGTCTGCGTGTGCGTCGTCTGGGTCACGTACGCAACGGTAGGCGCGGGCGGGGGTCTCGGTCGTCCCCTTGCAGAGGGGTCCTCGGGGGTCCCTCTCAGGTACTACGGGTCGGCGGGGGTCCGCGGATCCGGGGAGGGCGGGGCCGGGGGCCGGTGGGGGCGGCCGGTGAGGGAGCGGCCGGCTCAGCGTCCGCCGGGGCGGACCAGGCCGGACTCGTAGGCGAAGACCGCCGCCTGGGTACGGTCGCGCAGGCCCAGCTTCACCAGGATGCGGCCCACATGGGTCTTCACGGTCTGCTCGGCCACCACCAGCCGCTCGGCGATCTCCGCGTTCGACAGGCCCTGCGCGATCAGCGCCAGCACCTCCGTCTCCCGTTCGGTGAGGTCGCCCACGCGCTGCTTGAGCGGGGCCCGGGGACTGCCGTCCAGGCGGGAGAACTCGGCGATGAGGCGGCGGGTGATGCCGGGCGCGAGCAGGGCGTCGCCCGCGGCCACGACCCGCACCGCCTCGGCCAGCTTGTCCGCGGAGGCGTCCTTGAGCAGAAAGCCGGAGGCCCCGGCGCGCAGCGCCTCGTACACGTACTCGTCCAGGTCGAACGTGGTCAGCACCAGCACCCTGACGGCCGGATGGTCGACGGCGATCCGGCGGGTCGCCTCGATGCCGCCGAGTTCGGGCATCCGGATGTCCATCAGCACCACGTCCGGGGCCAGTTCGGCGGTCTTGGCGATCGCGTCGAGGCCGTCCACCGCCTGCCCGACCACCTCGATGCCGGGCTGGGCGTTGAGCAGCACGGTGAAACCCTGCCGGACCATCTGCTGGTCGTCGGCGATGAGTACGCGGATGGTGCCGGCGCCGCTCGTCATGGGGGTGGTTCTCCTGTCAGGGCTCAGGTCGGGGCTCAGGTCGGGGCTCAGGGCTGCGCAGGGCTGCTCAGGGCGCTCAGGGCTGCTCGGGACGGTGCGGGTCGGCTGCGAAGGGCTCGGGGTCGCCGCCCCCTCGGGGCAGGAACGCCGTCACCATGAAGCCGCCCTCCCGGGTCGGTTTCGCCTCGACGTTCCCGCCCAGCATCGCCGCGCGCTCCCGCATGCCCAGCAGACCGTGACCGCTGCCCGGGGACGGCTGGACCGGACGGCTGGGGCGGGAGTTGCTGATGCTCAGGTATATCCCGTTCGGGAAGTGGGCGATGTCCACCCGAACCCGCGCACCCGGCGCGTGCCGCAGGACGTTGCTCAGGGCCTCCTGGACGATCCGGTACGCGGACAGCTCCACCCCCGGCGAATAGCCGCGGGCATCGCCCTCCTCGGCCTTCACGACGTCCACGCCGGCCGCCCTGGTGTTCTCGAGCAGGGAGTCCAGACGGGCGAGGTTCGGCTGCGGGGCGTCGGGGGCCGGGCCGGTGCCGGGCGCGGACAACCGCGGTGTGTCCGCACCGGCCTCGGGTTCGTCCGGGCTCTCGGAACGCAGGACGCCGAGCACGCGGCGCAGCTCGGTCAGGGCCTCCAGGGCGTTGTTGCGGATGCCCGTGAGGTTCTCCTTCAGCTCCTCCGTGGGGTTCTCCACCAGGTGGGGAGCCACCTGGGCCTGGATGGAGATCACCGACATGTGGTGGGCGACCACGTCGTGCAGCTCCCGGGCGATACGGCTGCGCTCCTCCAGGAGGGTGCGGCGGGCCCGCTCCTCGGCGGTGATCGTCGTCTGCTGGACCAGTTCGGTGCGGGCCTCGCTGCGGCTGCGCAGGGCGGTGCCGATGAGGACGGCGACGGCGAACAGGGCGATGGACACGTACCCCGTCGGGGAGTACCGCAGCGCTCCCAGGACGCCTTCGATGACGGAGGTGACCACGGCGGTCACGCCGAGCGCGGCAAGGGTGCCGCGGGCGCGGACACGCAGGGCGAGGAGCAGCAGTACGGCCATGTGGGCCAGCAGAACGGGCGTGGACCAGGGCCAGTTCGGGCTGGGCAGCCGACGCATGGGCGACAGCATCTGCTCCCGGGCGAGCAGCGCGGTGACGGTGGCGCCCGCCAGCGACAGGGCCCAGGCGGGGACGGGCCGCCAGAGGGCCAGGACGATGGCGCCGGCCTGGAGCAGCGTGCACAGAAGGGCGACGCCGATGGTGAGGCCGTAGCTGTGGGACAGCTCGTCGGCGCCGGCTCCGAGGATCGCCAGGGCCGCGTAGAAGGTCAGCAGGTAGGTGAGGAGACGGAGCCAGCGGTACTTGGAGAAGGGGGGCGACTGGGAGGAGGGGTTGTCGCCCAGCCAGGCGCGGAAGCGGGCGGCACGGGAGGGCGTGGGCGCGACGGGCTCGTCCTCGGCCCGGACCGGGGAGGCGGGTGACGTCACGGACGGGGCGTCGCCGGGGTGGCCGGCCGGGTTCTCGGGTTCCGCGGACATCACGGACGTCACTCTAGGCATGGTGCGGGGACCTCGCTGGCGGCACATGGCGGCGGACCACGCGCGACGTACGGTTCCGGGAGCGGCGGGGGCCCTGCTCGTGATGCCGGAAGGCCGCCCAGCACAGGGCCAGGACCAGGGTGAGGACAGGAAGCCAGAGCAGGCGGGAGGCCACCCAGGCGACGGAGTCCGGTGCGGTGTGCAGGCCGGGCAGGCGGCCGGCCAGCAGGCCCGTCGCCGTGGTGGCCATCAGGGCCGTCTGGTGCCAGAGGAAGATCGTCATCGCGGAGAGGTTGACGAAGGCCGTCGCCGCCCAGGCCAGGGGCCGGGCCATCGCACGGCGCAGCCGGTCGCGGAGCAGCAGGGCGAGACCGCACTGCGCGAGGCCGAAGGTGACGGCCGCCAGGGTCGGGGGGTTGAGGTTGGATATCGCGGCGCCGGGGACGCCGACCATGGAGGCCGGGTAGCCCGCGCAGGTGACGAGCAGGGCCGTGGCCGCCGTACCGCCGAGCAGCAGTGCCCAGGCCGAGCGGCGGGTCTGCACCTCGCCCCGGGCCCAGGCGGCGCCCAGGGCGTACGGGACCAGCCAGCCGGCCGGCAGGTTCGCCCAGTCGAGCCAGGACGGGCCGAGGTGCAGGCCGAAGCGGAGGACGTCCACATGCAGGACGACGGCGAGCGGCCAGAGGGGGTTGAGGCGGGCGACGAGCGGGGTGGCGGCCGTGAGCGCGGCGAAGACCAGCAGGAACCACAGCGGGGACAGCGCCAGTTTGAGCAGCGTGTGGATCGTCGCCAGGGGCGTGCCGGTGGCGAGCAGGATCACGGCCACCACCGACCACAGCGCGAGCAGCGCGGCCACCGGTCGCAGGAGGCGGGACAGACGGGCGCGCAGCCAGGCGCCGTAGCTGTCGCCCCTGTCGCGGGCCGAGGCCAGACCGCGCGCCGCCACATGGCCGCCGACCAGGAAGAACACGGCCAGTGTCTGGAAGAGCCAGGAGACCGGGGCCAGCCAGGGCATGTGCTGCAGCGGGCTCGCCGTGTGCAGACCGCCGTCCTGCGCGACCAGCGCCGTCACCAGCCAGTGGCCGAGGACGACTCCGAGGATCGCGAGGGCCCGCAGGGCGTCGATCGCGCGGTCCCGGGAGGGCGGAGTGGCGGTGTCGACCTGGTGGGCGGCCCGGCGCAGGGCGGTGCGGAGGGCGAGACGACGCGGGGCGGGGTGCGGGACGTGGTGGGCGGGGTGCGGGGCGCTTGCGGTCTGCTCAGGCACGGGTCACCTCCGAGGTCTCGCCGAGGGTGATCCGGGCCAGGTTGGCGAGGGAGGCCGAGCCCGGGGTGAAGTAGCCGCTGTGCTGGGCGTCGGCCGCGTCGAAGACCCGGGCGCCGAAGGCACGGGAGACCGGGTCGGTGCCGAAGCCGAGGGTGGTGCCGATGAGGGGGGCGCGGAGGTGCGGAACGCGCCTCACCCAGTCGCCGCTGCCGCGGGCCGCCCAGATCCTGGCCCGGGTGTGCAGGGCGGCGGCCGAGTCCGCGCCGGTGCCGGGGCTGCCGACCAGGGCGATGTCGTCGGCGTCCAGGCCGGGGGCGGCGCGGCCGCACACGACCGAGCCGTAGGAGTGGCAGAGCAGGGACAGGTGTGCCTGGGCAGGGGTTGCCGCGCGCAGCCGGCGTACGAAGGTGCGCAGGTGGGGGGCGGCTTCGTCGGCGCGGGTGGGTGTGGTCACCGTGGTGCTGACGGTGGCCGGGGTCGCGTAGCCGAGCCAGGCGATGACGGCGGTGCGGGTGTGCCGGGGGGCGCGGTGGGTGAGGTCGGCGTAGAGGGCGGCGGCCGCCTGGTGGAAGCGGGCGTAGGTGTCCAGGGAGGTGTCCGAGCCGGGGACCAGGACCGCGATGCGGTCGGCGCGGGCGAGGTCGCCGAGGACCTCTGTGGCCTGGCCTGCGCCTCGGCCGTCGAAGGTGAGGAGGTGGCGGGACGGGGAGGCCAGTGTCCGGTCGGCGGCCGCGCGGTGGCTGTCGCCGTCGGTGGCGGCCATGCGGGCGGCCCGGGCGGCATCGGCCCGGTTGGTCTCGTAGGTGGTGCGGAGGGTGGTGGCGGTGAGTGGGGGGAGCGCTGCGGGGG